>NZ_JBFAHO010000016.1:0-19223 GCF_040654215.1 Nonomuraea sp. NPDC050733
CGGGAGGATGATCCTCCCGGCCGCCGCTTCTCGTATGGGGAGGCAGGGATCAGAAGTCGTCCTGGTGGCGCCTGCGCACGCCGTCCATGCGCTCGCCCATCTCGTGCCTGAAGGAGTCCTGCATCTCCTCCAGGTCGCGCCTGAACGACCCCAGCACGTCGCCGTCGGGGACGGACGGGACGGCCATCAGCTCGCGGGCCTGGCGCTCGAGGTCCTCCTGGGCGGCGCGTACGGCCTCGACGACGTGCTCGCCCAGCTCGTCCGGGTCGAGGCGCATGGCGCGGGCGCCGAACCGCACCTCGACGGGCCGGCTCTCGGAGTCCACCCGCGCGGTCACCGTCCCGGCCCGGTTCTCGCCGGTGCCGGTCAGCCGGCTCATCGCCTGCATGGCCTGCTGCAGCTCGCGCATCGAGCGCTCGCCGTCCTGTATGAGCCGGTCGAGATCCGCGATGCGGGGGTCCGTGAAATCCATGCGTCCACGCCACCGGCGGCAGGTGAACGATTGCTGAGCAATGCCTGACAGGGCGACTAACTGATCATTAAAGGTGCCAGGATCAACCCTCCCGCAGCCGTAAATCATGGAAAATCCGTACATGTGAGCACAAAGGCAGCCACCGTCGGGCAGGAAATCCACGTCACATCCCGCACGATCAGCCACGTGCGCGACCGGTGCGACGACGAGCTGAAGGAGTGGCTCATCCACCTCCGCCAGATCATCGGCACGCTGGTCATCGACTCGCCCGGCTTCGGCCTCGTGGGCGACCAGGTCATCGGAAAGACCTACGACGCCATCCGCCACGAGGCCGACGGCCTGCTCGGCGACGCGCAGCAGGCCGTCGAGAGCTGGGTGAACGCCCTCACCACGTGCCAGCGCAACTGGCGATCCGCCGAGGACCACAGCATCGTGAGGTACCGCTGACATGGGACCCTACGACCACCTGCCGAACATCGGCATGACGCAGAAGCCCTACACCGGCTTCAACCCGTACAACCCGCAGTTCGGCCCGCCGCCCCGGATGCCCGAGCCGATCGGGCCCAAGGTGCTGGAGCAGCTGAAGAGGCTCTACCGGATGTCACCATGGCTGGCGTCCGCGGTCGTGGTCGCGAGCATGGCCATCGCCAACGAGCCGGCCATGGCGCAGGCCGCCTCCAACTGGAAGTACGGCGTGTCGTCCCGTCTCGACGACGGGATCAAGCAGCTCCTGCCGCAGATCACCCGGGCCTCGCAGAACGGCTGGATCGCCGGGGACCAGCAGGAGTTCGAGCGCGTGGTGTCGGTCTTCAGCCGGGAGGTCGGCGCGCTGCGCGGCGCCCTGGGCGAGATCGCGAGCGTGCTGGACGAGATCGGCGCGGGCTACCGCAGCTACTGGACGCGGCTGGGCGTCCTGGCCGTCATGACGCTGGGCGTGCTGGTGTTCGCCAAGAGGCTCCAGGCGTTCCCGCACACCAAGTTCTGGGGCGGCATGCTGGAGACGGCCATCGCCGCGGGCGCCAACGGTCTCGTGGCCGCCCTGACGCTGGTCCTTGGCTCCTCCCTGCAGGGCGCCCTGGACAACGTCATGACCATGTTCCGCAGGCAGCACCAGTTCGGCTACGTCCTGCCGGGCGGCAAGGCCAGCGTGGACTTCACGCAGGCCACCATCGACCCGAGCAAGTACCCGTCGTACCGAGCCCCGGCCAGGCCCGGCGACCTGCCGCCCGGTTACCAGCAGTTCGACTGGGTCGAGCCCAAGCAGGACGAGCCGGCGCCTCCGTCGACCCCGTAGCGGGCGTTGCCGTGCCGGCTCAGTAGGGCCGGTAACCGCCGCCGCTCTCCAGGGACGAGATGCCGGGGTGGCCGGCCAGCGAGCCGTAGCGGCGGTAGGTGTACAGGACGCCGGCGATGATGTTGTCCACCGGCTCCAGGATCTTGCCGTGGCCCGGCAGGGAGTTCGCCTGGAACGTGGGCGGGATCGTCTGCATCAGGCCCTGCGACGGGATGCCGTTCCTGGCGTTGATGTCCCAGTTGTTGATGGCGCTCGGGTTGCCGCCGGACTCGTGGTAGATGATCGTCCAGATTCGCTGGATGTCCCTGGGGTCGTCCGGGTCGAGGTCCTTGAGCTTGTCCACCAGGCCCCGCTGCTTGGCGTTGATGGCCCCCGCCATCTCCGGCGACCTGATGACCCGGATGGCCTGCTTGATGTACTCGACGATGTCGGCCCTGGGCAGGGGGACGCTGCCCGCCGAGGAGGTGCCGCCGCTGTAGGCGTACCCGCCGCCGCCGCCCCCGCCCCCGCCCGAGCCCTGGAGGCCCTGGGTCACGCCGGAGTCGGGGCCGGCGGCCGCCGCCTGGAGCGCCGTGCTCTCATCGAGGGGCGTCCTGATCCATTCGACCTTCTTGGTGCCCGGCTCGAAGTCGGAGCCACCCGCCTGCCGGATCGCGGTGAAGAAGCCGAACTCGTTCCCGGCGCCGAGCTTGCCGTCCAGCGCCTTCTTCACCTCGCCGAGCACCGAGTCGGCCTTGGCCACGATCTCCTGGGCCCGGGTGATGTTCCCGCTGACGATGGTGGTGGCGGCCAGCGCCGTCTCGGCGTCGCTCTCGGTGGCCTCGGGGTTGGCGGTGAGGTAGCGCTGCTTGTACGTGTTCGAGCGGGTCACCGCGTCGTCGTAGAGGGCGCCGATCTTGGAGTAGGCGTCCTCCAGCGTGTTCGCGGCCCGGTCGAGGGCGTCGGCGCAGGCGGTGAGCGCCTCCTTGAGGCCGGTCCCGGCCTTCGGGTAGGCCTGCATGTAGCCGGTGAAGGCGTCGGCCGAGGCGCCCTGCCACGCCTGGTTCACCGCGTTGACGGCCTGCGGCAGCTTCCCGGTGGAGCTCTCGACGTGGCCGGCGACCGCGCGCCACGCGGCGGCGTGGTCGCGGATGCCCTCCGGGTCGCCCTTGACCTTGGCCCGCAGTGCGGCGAGACCGGCCAGCGTCGCCGGAGTCTCCCCGCTCATACCGTGGACGCCTTCGTCGCCTTGCGCAAGCTCGTCTCCACCTGCTCGATCGCCTTCTCCACGCCCAGCAGCCGGCTGCGGCCGGTGCTCAGCTCGTCCTTGAGCGCCGTCCAGACGTCGTCGACGCGGCCGGAGAGCGACCCGGCGTTGCTCAGGTCGCCGAACATGCTCGCCGGCGCGGTCCCGGACGGCTGCTTCGCCTTGGAGTCCTGCAAGGCGTCCTGGACAGTCAGCATGTTCGCCGCCGTGCGGGCCCTCTTGCCGCACGTTTCGAGAGCTTGGAAGTGGACGTCCACCCATTCACTCATGGAACTAACCGCCTTCTTGCTTACGAAGCGAGCGAAAACCGAGCATAGTGGACAACAATCTTGATGTCCGTGATGAAGGAGAAACTGGTGGGGCGCCCGTCCGACGGCTACGACGCGAGCGCGTCCGGCATCCACCGTCGGGCCGAGGAGGTCCGCGAGGAGGCCGAGTACGCGAGTGCCCTGCGCGACGAGCTGTTCGGCGCGTTCGCCAGGGAGGGCCGCCCCATGGGGAACGACGTCTACGGGGCCGAGCTCGACAAGTCCTTCCCCGGGCTGCGCGATGCGATCTTCAATGAGTTCGACGCCTACATCGGCGAGCTGGGGCACACGCACGAGGACATGCGGACCAGCGCGAAGCACTACGACATCGCCAGGCGACAGTCGGAGCGCTGAGCACGCATGTGGATCGACGGCATCCCGATGCCGGCCTGGATTCGCCCATGGGCCGGCTGGGTGCTGGGAACCGACTGGCCCAAGGGTGACGAGAACGCCCTGTTCCGGCTGGCCGACGCCCTGCTCGCCACCGCCAGGGCCGTCGCGGTGGGGGCCGGCGGCGACGGTGCCGGGCTGCTGCGGGGCGTCGGCGACTCCTGGGACGGCGCCGCGCTGCGCGCCTTCGTCTCGCGCGTCGAGCGCGAGGTGGGAGGCCGTCGCGCCGCGCTGGTGTCGCGGCTGGTCGGGCTGGCCGTCTCGTGCAACGACCTCGGGGTGCAGATCCAGTTCACCAAACGGTTGATGCGCCTCACGGTGCTGATGCTGGTGGTGCAGCTCCTGGCCCTGTCAATGGCCCTGGTCACCCCGGCCGGGCGCCAGGCGCTGCAGCTGATGAAGCTGCGCGCCCAGGCCGCACGGTGGACGGTCAAGGAGTTCCGCAGGCGGCTGCTGCTCAACATCGCGCTGTTCGGCGGGCTGATGGGCGGCCTGGACCTCCTGGTCCAGTCCACGCAGTCGCGGCGCGACGGCGTGGACTGGAAGCAGGCCGGCACGTCCGCGGGCATGGGGGCGCTGACCGGCGGCCTGATGACGGGCCTGGCGTGGGCGGTGCCCACACGGTCGCTGTGGACGCTGATGGCGCACTCCGCGGTGGCCAGTGGCGGGGCGACGCTCGCCTCCGAACTCGTCGACGGCAGGGAGGGCGTCGACTGGCAGCTCGTCCTGAAGGGCATGACCTCGGGCGCCGTCGGAGGCGCCGACGCCCACTGGGGGAGCTGGAGCCCCGGGGGTGTGAAGCACCTGGGGGACGTCGCGAAGGCATTCGGCGCGGACCTCGACGCGTCCCCGTTCACCCGGCCCGAGCCGGAGCCCGTCCACCGCGGGGCCGAGGAGGTCACGCTCGCTTTCGGCGGCCACCCTGCCGACGGAGAGGCGGGAGGAGCACTGGCCGGTGGCGAGCATTCCCGGCGCACGGTCCTCGCCGACGCCTCGGTCACCAGGCCCGGCCATGGGGGGCACGTCGAGGTGGTGGAGGCGGCGCCGCACGCGCGGCCGGACCGGTCTCATGCGCTGCCCGACCAGCAGACTCCCGTACGGGCCGAGCAGCCGTCGTACGTGCGGGCCGTGACGGCCGGCCGCGGCACGGTGGACGCGATGATCAACCGCGCCGTCCCCCATGACCCGAAGCCCACCCACCAGCCCACCCACCAGCCCGCCCACGGGCCGCCCGCGGGCCCCGTGCGCTTCGAGGACTCCGGCACCACGTTCACCGGCCGTCGCGCCGAAGCGCCGGCCTCTCCCCACCACCCCGGTGAGCACGGTCAGGCGGCCCGGGGCGACACCCTGACCGAGGTGCCCCCTCAGCGGGAGACCGCGGACGTCCCCGCGTCACCCGCTGCCGCCCATGGCAGCGGACCGAATCCGATCGTCCGCCCCCCTCACGGCACCGTGGTCAGCCCGGACACGCGCGTTCCCCTCCTGCCGATCCACACCGCGGAGGAGCTGGCCCAGCTCCGCGGCGTGCACGCGAACCGCATCGACCCGCGTGAGGCCCTGCGGGCGAGCGAATGGGCCGCCCTCCGTGAGGACGCCCCCGCGTACCAGGTGGACGGCCGTTCGGTTCTGAACCTGGACAGCCGGGTGCCCGAAACGGAGGCGGCCGCGCGCAAGAGGGCGGACCTCGACCGGTCGGCCGAAGTGACGGCCCGCCGCATCGGGGTGCGCACCGGCGGTGAGACGCGATGGGTCACCGAGATCGAGGTCAAGGTCCGCTGGGTGGCCGACACCGGTGTCACACATGCCGACGTCCTGCAACTGCAGGCGAGCGCGATGGACGGCGTCGAGCTCTACTTCAACCACCAGCACCGGCTCCCGGACGGCAACCAGCTCCACGTCAGGCTCACGTTCGAGAGGGCCACCGACGCCAAGGCGGGCGCGGACGACGTGGTCACCTTCCGCAGGGGAGCGGGCCGCGCCAACCAGAACACCTGGTACGTCGGTGACGCGCCGCACGTCCAGGCGCACGAGCTGGGGCACCACCTCGGCCTGATGGACGAGTACCACGACGCCCGCTACGCCGAACGCCGGACGCTGACGAGCGACGGTCGCGCGTTCGGCGCCAACCTCATGAGCGATGCGAGCGGCCCCCAATGGCTCGGCAGGGGGTCGATGGTCGACCATCACGGTCACGAGGTGCCCCCGCTGGCCGGCCTGCAGGACCATCACCTGCAGCGCATCCAGAGCCTGCTCAACCGGGCGGAGGCCGAGAACTGGAGCGTGGACACGCCGGTACCTCGCGAGGGCGCGGGCATCGGCGAGGCCGGGCACCGGGTGCGGGCCGACGAGTTCTCCCGGTCGCAGTACCTGGCCGACAACCTCGCCATACCGTCCCGCCTGGACGACCTGCTGTACCAGTTCCCCCACCAGGACGGCGACCTGCTCGACCACCTGCGCGTGCTGGACCATGCCGACTGGCTCTTCAGCGGCGACGTCACCAGCTGGGATCAGGTCCATCACGTCAAGGCCTTGCACGAGTCCGCACACACGATCTACGGAGCCTCCCCGGCCGACTTGAAGGCCAAGGACCTGGAGCGCATCCACCAACTCTCGTACTACCTCGGTGAGAAACCCGACGGCCGCGCGATCCTCGAAGGCGCCGCCGCCGTGCTGGGGGACGGCCAGCCGGTCACGCCGCGCGCGGTGGAGGGACTGTCCCGCCTGGCGGAGTGGAACAGCCACGCGTACGGCTTGCCGCGCCCGGACGAGATCGGCCCGCGCGCGCTGCACAGGGCGGCGGCGGAGTTCTTCGGCAAGCCCCCCGGCCCGGAGCTCACGCGGCGGGCGGCCGAGCTGTTCGCCACGGCGGCCGAGCGGTCCACGATGCTGTCCTACGGCGTGGTCGATCACGCGGCCATCATGCAGGAGTTCCGCCGGATGCAGAACGGCCCGTGGCTGGTCCGGGTCGTGGACGGCGAGGACTTCGGCCGGATGGTGGACCGGCTCTACGGCGTCGACAGTCAGCAGGGCGGCTCCGCGCCGTCCCCGGCGCGGCCGGGCGAGCCGCACCGGTTCCCGGCCAACCACCGCATCCTGCCGGTCGAGCAGGCCGCCATCGCCGCCATGCTCGACGACTGGGGAGCGCTCCCCTTCGCGCTCGACCCCGAGGACGCCGTGGCGCCGTCCCGGGCAGAGGCCCAGCGGGCCCGCGCCGACGTCCTGACGCTCCGGGCGGCCGACCCCCGGGCGGCCCGTGTCGAGCAGCGTCGCTTCGAGGGCTACGACGCGGCAGGGGAGCGCAGGTCCGTCACCGAGTACACGGTCCGGCTCCGGGTCGCCTCCTCCGACCTGTCACCGCAGGAGATCCGCGCCTTCAACGCCCGCCTCCAGGAAGGACTCGACCAGTACGTCAACGGCCGGCACCGCACGGCCGACGGGGACCAGCTCCACGTGCGCGTCCAGCTCGAACGGGCCGTCGGCCCCGGAGCGGCCACGATCGCCCACGGAGACCACTCCACGGCGCCGGCACCGCTGGACTTCCGCACCGAGGCGCACGACCTTCATCTGGTACGGCAGGTCGTCCGTCAGCTCGGCATGGAGCAGGTGAGGGCGCCCACCTGGCTCAACGCGACATGGGCGGACCAGGCCGACCTCGTCCGGCGCCACACGGAGACCGCTCACGCCGGCGCCGGGGACGGCGCCCCTCCCGGGACCGGCACATCGGCCACCGACGCCGGGCCCCGGGCTCCGCTGGTCGCGGCCGGGGAGCTGCGGGAGGTCCTCCGGCAGGAGTACGCCTACGCCCTCGACCCGCGCAAGACGGTGGGCGAGCGCTCCATGGCCGAGGCGCGGCAGGGCGCCGAGGCCCACCTCATCACCCGCGACGAGGCGCACACGCTGGAGGCGCGCAGACTCCAGGCGCGCGCCGCGGACGGGACGCTCCAGCGGGTCACCGAGTTCACGCTGACCCTGCGGTACGGCATGGCGAAGGAGCTGTCGCCCCAGACCGTGCTGAAGCTCTTCTCCGACGTGCGTGACGCCGTCGACCTGCACTTCAACCACCAGCACCGGCTCCCGGTGGACCGCTCTCAGCTCCACGTGCGCGTGCAGTTCGAGCGGGCGCCGGACGGCGCGGGCAAGGGCGAGCGGGTGGAGCTCACCCGTCTCATGCCCAGCAAGTGGAGCACCTGGGCCGCGCGGCCGATGCTGGCCGAGCTGGCGCCGCTCAACCTCCACGCCCAGAAGATCGGCCAGCTGCTCGGCCTGGAGCTGGAGTCCCTCGACCCGCGCATGCGCAAGACCACGCAGGTCCTGGACATGGACCGGCCGGCTCACGACGGCAGCGTCATGGGCCCGGCCGTCGTGCAGTGGGCCCGCCCGGGCTCAGGATGGGCGGGCGTGCACGACCTCCAGCGGCTCGCCGTGCCCGAGCTCGCCGGGCTGCGCGACCGCCACCTGTGGACCCTGGACGAGCACCTCATCCGCGCGGACGTGCCCGAGCCGGTGGTTCCGCTGCACCGGCTGCCGGCCGGCGAGCCTGTCGTGCCGACGCCCTGGAGCAGGACGGACCCGGAGCGCGGCATGGTGCCGAACCACATCCGGATTCTGCTGAAGCGCTTCCCCGTGGACGGCTCGTGGCTGGAGCACGTCCGGCTGCTGGACCGCGTGGTGACCCTCTTCGGAGGCAACCGCGTCGGTGACCGGCTCGACTTCCACCAGATCACGCACGAGCACCTCCGCTACACCGAGGCGCTGGGCGACCTCGCCGCCGAGGTGTACGGCACGCACCGCGACCACTCGTTCAACGCCGAGGAGCTGATCCGCCTGCACGGCCTGACGGTGTGGCTGGGGCGGGGACCGTACGAGGCGCTCCCGGACGGCGGCTGGCTGCGGGACGCCGTGAACGCCCTGCTGGGCAGACCGGCGGACCAGCCGTTGACCGAGAAGGACGTGCACTTCCTGGGCGGGCTCGCCGGCCGTCACGACCGGACGCCCCTGGGTATGCGGGAGGAGCGGTCGCCCGCCGCGCTGCTGGAGCGGGCCAGGCAGGAGCTCGACCAGGCGCCGCTGACCGTCCGGGCCGCGCTCGACGACACCGCCACGCCGCTGGAGCGCGCCTCGGCCCGGTGGGGCGACCGGGCCGAGGACGTCGTCCGGGCGGCGCCGCACGAGCTGCCGCCTGGAGAGACCCTGCGGGACGTGCTGCGCTCCGGCACCGCCGACCCCGCGGCGGTCGAGGCGTGGCTGCGCCGGGTCGCCGAGGTCGAGTACCCGGGAGCGGGCGTCCGCGCCGAGCTGGGCGAGTGGAGCCTGGAGGGCGGCCGGCTGCACTTCTCCCTCGACCACCGCACGGTGGACGGCCCGGGGGCGCGGGGCCTTCCCCTGGCCAGGGCACAGTACGTCCTGACGGTCACGCCGGACGGGCGGCTGGTCGCCACGCACCACGCGCCCTCGCTCGCGCCGTCCGCACGGCCGGTCGACGCCCAACGCGTCAAGATGGCGTGGACGCGGCGCAGCGTGATGCTGGACAACGCCTACATCGCGGCGGGAGTCACCGAGATCCGCTATCCCCAGTACCACGTGCTCAGGCTGCTCACCCCGCCCTGAGTGACGGCGTACGGGCCGGGGGACAGGGCCAGCGGGGTCTCCGCCAGCCGTGTCTCGGAGACCGGCTCCTCCTCCGGCAGGCGCCACACCCGTACGGTGCCGTCGCCCGTGCCCGCCGCCAGGACTCCGGGACCGAGGAAGCACAGGCACCGGACCACGCCGGGGGCGCCGCCGAGCACGGCGACGTCCTCGCCGGTCACCGCGTCGCGCACGGGGACCCGGCCGTCGTAGCTGCCCGAGGCGAGAACGGTGCGGCCGTCCACGGTCTCGCCGAACGCCAGCGCGTACACGGGGAAGGGATGCCCGTGGACGATCAGCAGCAGTCCGCCCGTCTCCATGTCCCAGACCCGGATGACCCGGTCGTACCCGCTCGAAGCGATGACCGGCCGGTCGTGCACCCGGCCGGTGACGACGGCGGTGACGCCCGCCGTGTGGCCGAGCAGGCGGCGCAGCGGCCGTCCGGAGAGCGTCTCCCAGGTCCGCACGGTCCCGTCCATGCCGCCGGACACCAGCAGCCCGCCGTCGAGCACGAGCGCCGTCACAGGCCCGGAGTGGGGCGCGGGCACCACCACGCCGCCGGACGCGCGGTGGAGGCGTACGGTCCCGGAGGCGGTGCCGCAGACGATCGTCGCCCCGTCCAGCGCCAGAGCCGTGACACCGCCGTCCACGGCCCAGGACGCCGTGGGCGTGGCATCGCCGTCCGCCCGGGACCCGGCGGACGTGACGCCACCGTCCGGCCCGTGCGCCTCCTCGCCGGCGGGCTCCCCGTCCCCGAGCCGCCAGGCCCGCACCACGCCGTCCGGGAACCCCGCCACGACGCGTTCCCCCCGCTGCCCGGCACTCCCGGCGACCGCCGTCGCCGGGGCCGTGGAGAGGACCGTCCGGGGCGTGCCGTCCACCTCCCAGACCCGTACGCCGTCGCCCACGCTCACGAGCCGGTCGTCCGCGTCCCCGGCCACCGCCGTGAGGCCGGCCGACCACGCGCCCGCCCGCCAGCGCGCCGTCGGCGCAGCCGTCCGGAGATCCCAGACCACCACCTCGCCGTCCAGGCCGCACGAGGCGAGCGCGGCCCGTCCCCCCACGGTGAGGAACGCCAGCCCGGTCACGCTCGCCCCGTGCCCGCCGCCTCCCTCCGCGCCGGGCCGAGCGGCGTCCCCGTGCCCGCCCAGGGTGCCCGCAGGCTCGCCGGTCAGCGGGTCCCAGAGCCGGACGACCCGGTCCGAGCCCGCCGAGGCGACGAGCCCGTCCCGGGCGGCGACCGCGTTCACCCAGCCGTCGTGGCCGCGCAGGACCCGCAGGAGGCGGCCGTCCGCCGCGTCCAGCAGGCGTACGATCCCGTCGTCCCCGCCCGTGACCAGCAGCGTGCCGTGGACGCAGGCGGCGGTGACCGCGCCCTCATGGGCGTCCGGCAGCGCGCCCAGGGACCCGTCCGCGTCCCAGACCCGCACCCGGCCGTCGTCGCCGCCCGTGTAGACGAGGCCGCCGCTCGCCGCCAGCGTCCTGACGGGGCCGCCGTGGCCGGTCGCGGAGTGCAGCCGCTCCCCGCCGGCGGTGTCCCAGACCCGGATGACGCCGTCGTCACCGCCGGCGGCGACGAGGTCGCGGCCGGCGGCCGTGCCCAGGGCGAGGGAGCGGGCGGGCGTGCCGGTGACGGCGGCGCCGCCCAGCGGCTCCTCGTCCGGCAGGCCGTACAGGGCGAAGGTGACGCCCGGACGGGACACGGCGTACGCGGGCCGCCCGCCGGCCCTGCCGAACGCGGCGGCGCCCGGCGCGCCGAAGCGCCCGCTCACCGGGACGTCCGGCGGCGGGACGGCGGGATCGGGGATGCGGCGGCGGGCCAGCGGGGGCAGCTCGTCCGGGACGTCCGCCCCCCGTTCCCCCAGCGCGTCACCGCCCACCTGCCGCACCAGCGCGTCCAGGATCCGCAGCGCGGCCCCGAGCCCGGCCGCCCGACCTCCCGGTCCGCCGGGCTCGCCTCCGGGCCCGGGGGACCCGCCTCCCGGCCACGTCGCGGCGAGCGTCCCGGCCGGCACCCCGGCCGGCTCCGTCCCGGTGACCGTGATCTCGCACACCGGGCCGCCCGGCGCCGGCGGCTCCGGAGCCGCGTCCGGGAAGCCCGCCTCGCGCAGCGCGTCCAGCAACCACGGCCACACCGCCGGGTCCGGCTCGGCCGTCCAGCCCCGCACCCCGGCGGCCGTCTCGTGCCGGAGGCGGACGACGCCCTCCGGCCCGGCCGTCAGCTCCGCCAGGCCGGGGAAGCCCGGCCCCGCCACCCGGTAACGCACCTCGGACATGGAAGCCAACCTAGGCGGACGGCTCCAGGTAGGCGGTCTGGACGAGCCGCGCACCGTACCGGCGGTCCACGTAGTAGCCGCGGCCGGGCGGCAGCGGCTGCGGCCGGACGTTGCCGAACAGCGCGCCCTCGTCCTTGTTGCCCGACATGATCAGCGCCGGGCTGGCCATCTCCTTCAGGCGCTGCACCGCCTGGTCGTACAGGGACCGGCTGGCGCCGCCCATCTGGCGGGCCAGGATCAGGTGCAGGCCGATGTCGCGGGCCTGCGGCAGCAGCTCGGCCAGCGACTGGAGGGGGCTGTTGGAGGAGGTCGCGACCAGGTCGTAGTCGTCCACGACGATGTACAGGTCGGACCCCTCCCACCAGCTCCGGGAGCGCAGCTGCTCGGGTGTCAGGTCGGCGGGCGGCAGCCGCTTGAGCAGGGCGCTCCTGGCGTCGTTGATGAGGTCGGTGGCGGCCTTGCTGGAGGCGGCGTAGCCGATGCGATGGTCGGTGACCGCCGTGTCGAGCAGCGCCCGGCGGTAGTCGATCACGATCATCATGGCCTCCCTGGGCGTCTTGCGCGCGACCAGGCCCTCCATGATCAGTTTGAGTACGTTGCTCTTGCCGCACTCGGTGTCGCCGAACACCACGAAGTGCGGATCGACGTCGAAGTCGAGCAGCACCGGCGACAGCGACGCCTCGTCGATGCCGAGCGCGATCCGGCCCGCGCCGGTCTCGTCCGGGCCGGGCATGGACGCGGCGGGCAGCAGCGAGGGCAGCAGGCGCACCGGAGGGGCCCCGGGCCCCTGCCAGGAGGCGCCGACGACGTCCACGAGCGAGCGCACGCCGTCGGCCAGGTCGTCGGTGCCGCGGACGCCGTCGATGCGAGGGAGCGCCGACAGGAAGTGCATGCCCTCCTTGGTCAGGCCGCGGCCCGGCGTGCCCTCGGGCACGGCCAGCGCCGCCTTGCGGTTGACCTCCGACTCGTACGCGTCGCCGAGCTTGAACTCCAGCCGCGTGCCGAACAGGTCGCGGATGCTGGCCCGGAACTCCGACCACTTGTTGGTGGAGGCGACCACGTGGATGCCGTAGCCGAGGCCGCGGGCCGCCAGGTCGGTGATCACGCTCTCCAGGCCCTCGAACTCCTGGCGGATCGTCAGCCAGCCGTCGATCACCAGGAACACGTCGCCCCAGCCGTCGCCCTGGATGGTGCCGTCGGCCATCTGCCTGCGGTAGGTGACCATCGAGTCGATGCCCTGCTCGTTGAAGTCGCGCTCGCGCCGTTGGAGCAGCCCGGCGACCTCGGCGACGGTCCGGCGGACCCGCTCGGCGTCGAGGCGGCTGGCCACGCCGCCGACGTGCGGCAGGCCGTCCAGCGCGGCGAGCGTGCCACCGCCGAAGTCGAGGCAGTAGAACTGCACCTCGCGCGGCGTGTGGGTGAGCGCCATGCTGGTGATCAGCGTGCGCAGCGTGTTGCTCTTGCCGCTCTGGGTGCCGCCGGCGACGCCGACGTGGCCGGCCGCGCCCGACAGGTCCAGCCAGTACGGGTCACGGCGCTGCTCGAACGGCTTGTCGATGATGCCGACGACGGCGTGCAGGCGGCCCCGGCCGTCCCAGCCGGGGGTGGACAGTCCCAGCTCGGGGGTGACGGACAGCGGCGGCAGCAGGTGCGCCAGGGTGGGCGGCTCGCCGAGCGGCGGCAGCCAGATCCGGTGGGCGGCGGGGCCGTGGCCGCCCAGCCGCTCCACGACGATGTCGAGCAGGCTGCGCTGCGGGCCCTTCTCCTCGGCCGGCGCGACCTCCTTGGCGGTCTGCTCCACGACGGGGATCGGCACGTGCCCGGGGCCGTACTCGACGATCTGGGTCTGCAGCACCGAGCCGCCGTCGGCGGGCGCGTGGCGGGGGTCGGCCTGGTACGGCCCGGACACGTACGCGGCCTTGAACCGGGTCATGCCGGTCGTGTCGAACTTGAGGAAGCCGTTGCCCGGGGCCGACGGCAGCTCGTAGGCGTCGGCCACGCCCAGCACGACGCGGCTCTCCATGGCCGAGAAGGTGCGCAGGCCGATGCGGTACGACAGGTGTGTGTCCAGGCCGCGCAGCCGGCCCTCCTCCAGGCGCTGCGAGGCGAGCAGGAGGTGGACGCCGAGCGAGCGGCCGAGCCGGCCGATCATCACGAACAGCTCGATGAACTCCGGCTTGGCCGTCAGCAGCTCGCTGAACTCGTCCAGCACCACGAACAGGGTCGGCAGCGGCGCCAGCTCGGCCCCCTGCTCGCGGGCCCGCTCGTAGTCGCGCAGCGAGGCGTAGTTGCCGGCGGAGCGCAGCAGCTCCTGCCGGCGCACCATCTCGCCGTGCAGCGCGTCGTACATGCGGTCGACCAGCGGCAGCTCGTCCTCCAGGTTGGTGATGACCGCGGAGACGTGGGTGAGCGAGTCCAGGCCGAGGAAGGTGGCGCCGCCCTTGAAGTCGACGAGGACGAAGTTGAGGATCTCGGAGGAGTGGGTGAGGGCCAGGCCGAGCACCAGCGTGCGCAGCAGCTCGCTCTTGCCGGAGCCGGTGGCGCCGATGACCAGGCCGTGCGGGCCCATGCCGCCTTGCGCCGACTCCTTGATGTCCAGCTCGACGACGCGGCCGTCGGCGCCGAGGCCGATGGGCACGCGCAGCCGGTTACGGCCGGCCCGGGGCCGCCAGGTCAGCGCCGGGTCGAGGCGCAGGGGGTCGCCGATGCCGAGCAGGTCGGTGAGCGTGGTGTTGGCCGCGAGCACGTCCTCCGGCTCGCCGGCGTTGGTGGCGGAGGCGCGCAGGGGGGCGAGCTGCCTGGCCAGGCCCTCGGCGCGCAGGTAGTCGAGCTGGTCGGCGTCGCCGAGCCTGGTCTTGGACTCCTTGCCGGCGTGGTCGATCTTGACCATGTGGAACCCGTCGGGCTGCACGTCGAGCCGCAGGGTGCTCTTCTCCTCGACCGGTCCGGTGTCGCCGGACAGGTCGAGCACCGTGACGCCCTGGATGGCGTCGGTTCCGAGCTGCGAGTCGTGCGGCACGTGCCCGCCGTCCACGATGAGCACGTGGTACGGCAGCGTGTCACCGGCGGCGCCGGGCCGGAACCGGGCGCGCTCCTTCAGCTCGTTGCCCACCAGGCGGTCCAGCTCGCCGAGGTTCTCCGCCATGAGCCGGACCGGTCCGGCGGCGTCCACCTCGTCGGGGTGCAGCGCGTGCGGCAGCCACTTGACCCAGTCCCAGTGCGTCATCCACTCCTGGTCGGCGCAGACCATGATGCGCAGGTCGTCCGGCGAGTGGAACACCGCCATCTGGGCGACCATGGCCCGCACCATGTCGCGCACGGCCACCGGGTCGCCGGTGATCTTGATCCGGGCGAACGAGCCGAGGGCGACGGCCACGGGCAGCCGCGACACCGTGGCGTGCGCCCGGACGAACCTGCGCAGCGCTCCGGAGGACAGGGCGTCGAGGTCCTCGACGGGCTTGGAGTCCGGCGGGATGAGCTGGATGGCCAGCTTCTGCACGCCCGTGCCGAGCCGTACCGTGCTGAAGTCGTCGTCGCGGGGGCGGCGCTCCCACAGGCGCGGGCCCATCGCGATCCACCACAGCGCGTCGGGCTCGGGGCCGCTCCACTCCAGGGCCTCGCGCTGCTGCTTGGCGGCCCGCCTGACCTTGACGCGCACCTGCGACAGGTAGCGGAAGAAGTCGCGGCGGGCGCCGTTGAGCCGGTACCTGCGCTCGCCGGCCTGCCGGCCCATCTGGCCGATCGTCATGCCGACCATGGAGACCGCGAACATGCCGCTCGCGACGTACATGATGGGGTTGGAGTTGCCGCCCGCCGTGAACATCAGCGCCATCGCCGCGCCGCCCGCCAGCATGGGCAGGTACGTGAGCACGATCATGAACCCCTGCCCCTGCACCTCCGGAATCTCCGGCGGCGACTCCAGCAGGATCTCTCCGCGAGGTGGTTTGGGGCTCGGGCGCCGCTCGGGACGCCGAATGACGACGATGCTCACCGTAGAACGGTCCTCCGTATCGGTTGGTGCCCTTCTTACCAGAAGGGACCCAGTATGTTCTCTGTTGTCCATGGCGTTCGTGGGACGGAGTGACAACGCATGGGACCTATGGTCCATGGACCGGCCGTACCGGGGCCGATCCCGCACGGCCCACCGGCGGGGCCTCCCGGCCCGCCCGGGCCGCCGCATCCACCTGGGCCCCCGTACCTTCCGGGACCGCCGCAGGGACCCTTCCAGGGGCCGATCCGACAGGGCGCGCTCGCCCAGGTGCCCGTGCCGCTTCCGGCGCTGTGCCACGTGACGATCGTGGGGCCGAAGAAGAAGGCCGACCTGGCGCTGCCCGCCGACATCCCGCTCCCGCACGTGCTGCCGAACCTGCTGCGCGCGCTGGACGAGGTCGGCGGCGACGCGTCCGCCGCCCCCGGCTGGACGCTCCAGCGACTCGGCGGCGCTCCCCTCGACCTCGGCCAGAGCCTGGGCGCGCTCGGCATCCTCGACGGCGAGGTGCTCTACCTGCGGCCGCGTGAGGCGATCCTGCCGCCCGCCCTGTTCGACGACGTGGCGGACGTGGTCGCGACCGGCGTGAAGAACGCGGCCGGCCCCTGGTCCAACCGGCACACGAGGCTCGCGGGCGCCACCGGCGCGCTCGGCGTGCTGGTCGCCGGCGCGCTCGCGCTCATGACCTCGGGCGCGCCCGCGCTGGTCGTCACGGTCGTCGCGGGGCTGCTCGCGGTCGTGCTGCTCGTGACGGGCGCGGCTCTGTCCAGGGCGGTCGGCGACTCGCTCGCGGGCGCGCTGATCGGCCACGCCGCGCTGCCGTACGGGTTCATCGCGGGGCTGTTCGCGCCGGCGAGCGGCGGCGTGCTGGCCAACATCGGCGCCCCGCACGCGCTGGCCGCGTTCGCCTGCACCGCGCTGGTGGCGACGATCGGCGGCGTGCTCATCTCGGACGGCGTGCCGGGCTTCCTCGGCACGTCCATCGCCTCGGCGGCCGGCGCCATCGGCGCGGCCGTGGTGATGGTGTGGGCGGTGCCGCCGGCGGGTGTGGCCGCCCTGGAGATCGCGGTGCTGCTGGCGTTTAGCCCGCTCGTGCCGACGCTGTCGTTCCGGCTGGCCAAGGTGCCGCTGCCGAACATGCCGACGACGGCCGAGGAGCTGCGCAGCGACAACCAGCGTCTGGACAGCGCGGCGATCCAGGAGCGGACCGCCGTCGCGCAGCGCTACGCCACCGGCATGATCGTCGCCGTCGGGCTGACGTCGCTGCTCACGATGGCCCTGCTCGCCACCGACGACGGCTGGATCGCCCACCTCATGATCGGCACGCTGGGGCTGACGCTCATCATGCGGGCCCGGATCTTCCTCGGGGTCCGGCAGCGGCTGTGGCTCATCATGACGGGTCTGTCGGGCTTCGGCGTGCTCGCCTTCACCCTCGGCTCCGGCTCGGGCGTCATCGGGGCGGTGGCCGTGGCGATCGGCGCGCTGTGGCTCGGGCTGATGGCCGTCGGGATCGGCCTGTGGCTGCCCTCGGGCAAGCCGTCGCCCTTCTGGGGGCGCGCGGGCGACATCCTCGACGTGGTGCTCATCGTGGAGCTGTTCCCGCTGGCTCTGGGGGTCTTGGAGGTCTATTCCTGGGTGCGCGGATTGTCTGGCTGATAGGTTGCTGCGCGATTTAACTGTGATGCGAAGGTGGAACGGTAATGCAGGAATTCGGAGACTTCGCGAACATCGACATCGACAAGCTGCTCAAAGGGGCTGACGAGCAGTTCGCCCGGATCGAGGAGCTCCAGAAGTCCATGTCCACCATCGTCGGGCGTGCCCAGGACGACGACGGCCTGGTGACCGTGGAGTGCGGCAGCGAGGGCCTGCGCGAGCTCCAGCTCCATCCCAAGGCGATGCGGCTGTCCTCGGGCGAGCTGGCCGACCTCATCAAGGTGGTCCTCCGGGACGCGACCGCTGACCTGCAGACCCAGGTCAGCGGCGCCATGTCGGAGGCGTTCGGCGAGGACGACAATCCGATGAAGTACGTCGAGAACCCCGAAGAGGCGCTCAACAAGATCAAGGAGGCGGAGTCGGCCTACAACCGGACGTTCGAGGACGTCATGGGCGAGCTCGACCGCATCCGCCGCCGCCTCGACCTCTGACCGCGACCCTGAGGTGCCGCCGGCGACGTGGCCGGCGGCCCGGCCTCACTTGAGGGGAAGGCCCTTCGCGTCCGTCTTGGGCAGGTCGGGAAGGTAGACCTGCTGGAAGTCGGGCGCCTTCGTGCCCGTGGGCTGCGCGGCCTTGCTCGCGGCGCTGCTGGCGCGCATCATGAGGACCGACGATATCCCACCGGTCAGCGCGGCCGCGGTGGTGTAGGCCGCGCCCTTCTTGGCCACGATGGCTCTGACGAAGTCCATGAGCCTGTTGCCCGCGGCGACGGTGGCGATGTCCGTGCCCGCGCCGAGCGGGCCGAGGAGCTTGGTCGTATTGCTGAGCAGGACCAGGGAGATTATGGTCGTTCCGGCCAGGCCGCTCACGATCGCACCCGCCAGGGACAGGTTGGCGAGCGAGTCCATGACGCCCTTCAGCCCCTCGAAGACCTCCTTGACGTCTTTGGCCTCCGTGCCGAACTTCTCCTTCGCCTCCTCGGCCGCCTCGCGGCCCATCTTCTCCCACTCCTCCTTGGTGATGCTGGAGAACGCCTTCTCCAGCGCCGCGACGGCCTCCTCCACCTCCTTGCTCATGTCACCCGCCTTGTACGCCTCGTCCTTGATGGCGCCGGGGTCGGAGAGGATGGTGCCGATCGAGGTGGCGCAGTACTTGGCGATCCACTTCAGGATCGGATTGACGGCGAAGAACGACGCCGCGGTGCTCGCGGCAGCACCCTCGAGGTAGAGGGCCAGACCGCCGCGGTAGTTGTCCATGTCAGTCCCCGTTCACTTGTGCTTCACGTTGCTGGCGTCGTCGGCTGCGGTCACGGTCTTGGCGCCCTGGTCGAGCTGCTTCTGCCAGACACCGAGCTGCGTCTTGGCGTTCTTCAGGTAGTCGGCGGCCGCGGATCGGGCCTGGTTGTAGGCCGGGGTGAAGGTGACCAGCCCCACCACGCCCAGTCCTGGGAAACCGAGGCCGCCATCGCGCGCCTTGCTCTCGGCCTTGCCCATCCGGTCGCCCGCTGTGTGGCCCTCGCCGTCCTCGGTGGGCGCCAGCGCCTTGCCGAGCTTCGTCAGGCTCGCGGGCTCGGCGTTGCGCCAGCCCCCGCCGACGCCGCCCTCGGCGAACACCTGCTCCCTGCTCCGCGCGTCCTTGCCGGTGCCGTCCCCGCCCTTGCCGGTGCCCTTGCCGCCCTTGCCGTCGCCTCCGCCGCCCGTGCCACCACCGATGCCGCCGCCCTTGCCGTCGTCTCCGCCGCCTGCTCCCGTGCCGTCACCGCCGCCGCCCGTGCCGCCGGTGGGGAGGCCGCCCAAGCCGCCGCCGGTGCCGTCTCCCGTCTCGGCGCCCGGGGTGGTGCCGGTGCTGTCGCCCGTGCCGGTGCCGGGGGTCGTGCCGGGGATCATGGGCGTGCCGTCGCCGGTCTCGGCCCCGGGGGTTGTTCCCGTGCCGTCACCGGTGCCCGGAGTGGTGCCTGTGCCGTCGCCGGTG
>NZ_JBFAHO010000016.1:19321-160603 GCF_040654215.1 Nonomuraea sp. NPDC050733
TGCCCGGGGTTGTGCCTGTGCCGTCGCCGGTGCCCGGGGTTGTGCCTGTGCCGTCGCCGGTGCCCGGGGTTGTGCCTGTGCCGTCGCCGGTGCCCGGGGTTGTGCCTGTGCCGTCGCCGGTGCCCGGAGTGGTGCCCGTGCCGTCGCCCGTGCCCGTACCGGTCCCGTCGCCGGTACCCGTGCCGGAGCCGTCGCCGGTTCCGGTCCCGGTTCCATCCCCGGTCCCGGTCCCGGTTCCGTCACCCGTGCCGGTACCTGTGCCGTCGCCGGTACCGGTCCCGTCGCCGGTTCCCTGGTCGCCGGTTCCGGTGTCGCCCGTGCCCCCGGTGCCGTCCTGCCCGGTGCCGTCCTGGCCGTTGTCGCCTGAGCCGTCGCCCTGGCCGCCGTCGTTCTGGGAGCCGTCGCCTTGGGAACCGTCGCCTTGGGAACCGTCGCCCTGGGAGCCGTCGTCCTGCCCGGACGAGCCGTCCTGGTCGGTCCCGGAGTCGTTCCCGTCGCCGTCCTTGCCGTCGGACGCCTCGGGGTCGGTGGCCTCCTCCACGGGCGCGTCCGGGCCGTCCGGGTCCAGCGGGTCCACGGCCTGGTTGTCGTCCGTTCCGAGGTCCTGGTCGTCCTGCTGGGCATCAGATGGCTCCCACTGCGGGTCGCCCTCCGCCGCCTGCGGGTCCACCATGCCGGGCTCCGTGTCCACCGGCTCGTCGCCGCCGTCCTGGGAGTCGCCCTGACCGCCGTTGTCCCGGCTGGTGCCGTCCTGGCCGCCGGTGTCGTCGCGTCCCCCGGTGTCGCCCTGGAGGGCGGTCCGGTCGGTGACGACGACCTCCAGGTTCGCGTCCGGCCCGTTGACGCCCCAGCCGATCCCGTCATCAGCCGTGCCCGCCTCACCCTGCGGCACGCCGTACCTGCCGTCATCGCCTCCGGGGCCACCGTGGTCACCACCGTGACCGTCATGGCCACCGTGACCGCCGTGGTCACCGCCATGGCCCCCGTGGTCGCCGGGGCCACCCGGGCCGTCATGGCCGCCGGGCCAGTCGTGTCGTCCGGGCTCGCCGGGGCCACCCGGGTATTCGACAGGCCCGCCGTTGCCTCCCGGCTCGCCGGGGCCGCCAGGCCGCCCGTGCGGATCAGGCTCGCCGACCGCGATCCCGGCCGCGCCAGGGGGCGGGCTGCTCCAGTTGAGCAGACTCTCGATGCTCGGCCGTTCCCCGCTCGTGACCTCAGTCACCGATGCCCCTCCAACCACGCTGTCGAACAGCGAAACGCGCGAAAAGCCTAGCCCCGTGATCGTCGAACCGTACAGACAACGACCTTTACCTCGTACGGCGACCAACGTCGCTTTCCGCTGGTCAGGAAAACGCAGCGCTCCTACCAGGCTGTTTGCCGCAAAGACGCCTTCTCGTGATCTAGCCGTTATGTTAAGAATCTGTTATTTGTGGGGCAGATGGTGGCTACCATGCCCTTTGATGATGTTTGCGGGGATCATCGGGTCGCGCGACCCGGGGTGCCGCGAGCTGGATCACGCCCTTCTGACATGGAGGTCCAATGGCGGATATCGACACAGCCCTGGCCGGAACTTCTCCGACGTCCTTGACGAAGGCGGCGGGCTACTGCGAGAGCACTGCCCAGTACATCGAAGGCCAGCGCCGACGCGTCCAGGAGATCAAGGCCTTCATCAGGGCCAACTGGGAGGCCAATGCGGCCAGGGCTTTCGGCAATGCCCTCGACCAGTGGGACGTCGAGTTCAACCAGGTCATCAAGATCCTCGAAGGCATCTACAACAAGCTCAACGCGGGCGCCAAGGTGTACGCGAACGCCGCGGCCGAGGACATGGACCTCGTCCACGGTCTCATGGGGACGGGCCAGACCGGCGGGATCGACTCTCTGATCAACACGCACACGCACAAGAACGAGGTCGCCGCCCCGGCCCTTCAGAACCGCTGAGTACCTGAACGACACGGAGGATCATCATGGCGACGCCGCCTAACCCCAACAACCACCTCGACGACCGCGTACGCATCCATTTCGGCAACATGGACCTCGCCTACGAGGACCTGAAGAAGGTCATCACCGAGCTGGACAAGGCTACGGACGACCTCTACAAGGACCTCTACAACGAGCTCAGCGAGATCTGGGTGGGTGGAGCGCGCAACTGGTTCGAGGAGAAGAAGGCCGAGTGGAACAAGCTCGAGGTGGCCATGGGTGAGCAGCTCTTCAACGCGGCGCAGGTTGTCCAGATCGCCAACGGCAACTACCAGGCCGCTGAGAAGAAGAACATCCAGATCTGGTCCGACTGACGCCGCGCGCGACAGCCGTACTCTGTCTCGGTCATCGCGTCGCGCGGTGGCCGAGTTCGCTCGTCTAGGGGGTTGGGATGACCCAGAAGGACGCGATGGACGGCGGTACCGACCCGCTGTACGTCGATCCTGATCTCTTCGATGGTGGGGAGCGGGAGCACTCGCCCTCCACCATGCGGACGATTGCCCAGGAGCTGCGGACTGCCGTCAGCGCCCTGGAGGGCCCCGGATCAGCGGAGGGCTACACGACCGGCTCCGTCAAGGCCATCTTCGACCACTGCCAGCTCACCGAGGCGCAGATCGGCACCTGGCACGACGCCAGCGCCTTCGCCCAGACGGTCGGCAAGTCCAGTGGGGCCCAGAAGTTCGCCGACGTGTACAGCCAGTACATCCAGGCGCTCAAAGACATCATCGCGGCCATCGAGGCGAACGCCGCCAACCACGCCGCCGCCGACGTCGCCACAGAAGGCGGTAAGTGATGGCGGGACGCAAGACGGGGCGGCAGGTCGTCGTCATCCTGTCCTTCGACAAGATGCCGGAAGGCGGCACGGTCAACGCCTCCAAGGACGAGATCCTGCAGATGCTGCACAAGACGCAGCCGTCGCAGATCGAGGACGCGGGCTTCGCGTACGAGAAGGCGGCCAGCGCCATCGAGAGCAGCCTCGCCACGCTGGAGGAGCACGCCGGCAAGATCGCGCAGGTCTGGAAGGGCGCCGACGCCACCAAGGCCAAGCACGCCATCCAGATGATGCACGCCAGCGGCGGCGAGCTGGCCACCAAGCTGGAGATGATGGGCTCGGCGCTGCGCCAGTACGCCGGCTACATCCCCCAGACCGTCGCCAAGGTCGAGGGCATCAAGGCCGAGTCGGAGGGCAGCTCCGGCGGCACGTACGGCGACCCGGAGACCAAGTCGGCGGCCGAGGCCGCGAGCCTGAAGGCCGCCGAGGACCGCCAGGCCCAGCAGGCCATGCAGGAGCTCAACAAGAAGATCGTCGACCTGTACACCCTCCAGGTGCCGCACGACGTCTCCTACGAGCTGCCCGCCGTGTCGATCCCGGGCGGTCCGGGCACGTACGACACGGCCAAGTACCCGACGAGCGTCGGCGGCATCGACGGCGGCGGCAACGGCGGTTCGGGCGGCGGCTCCGGCTACGGGACCGTCGGCTCCACGGGCAGCGGCGGCACCGGGCACACGGGCGGTACGAGCGGTACGGGCGGCACCGGCCACACGGGCGGCACCGGTGGCACCGGCCACACGGGCGGCTCCGGCGACCCGAGCGGCTCGACCGGCGGCAAGCAGGACGGCTCCAGCGGCTCGGACGGCACGGGCGGCACGGGTGGCAAGGACGGCTCGGACGGCGGCTCGGGGACGGGCACCGGCGACGGCTCCACCGACGGGCAGAACCCCGGCGGTCCGGACGGTCAGATCCCGGGCGGCACCGGCGACCCGAACGGCCAGATCCCCGGCACGCACGACCCGGGCTCGACCGGCAGCAAGGACGGCACCGCCCCGCCGGTCATCGGCGGCGACGACACCACGCCCTCGCGCCACACCCAGATGGAGAGCTACCAGCCGACGAACACGATGACCACGCCCACCACCACCACGGGCTGGTCGCCGACGACCACCACGTACTCCAACCCGTTCACCACCCCGACCACCACGGTCACGCCCGTGAGCCCGATCAGTCCCACGGGCGGCACGCCGTACGTGCCCTCGGTGCTGGGCAACCCCCACGGCGGTGCGGGCGCGATGGCGGGAGAGGCGCTCCCGGCCGGCTCCATGCGCGGGTCCGCGACCGGCGGGACCGGCATGCCCGTCGCGCCGTTGATCGGCGGCGCCGGCGCCGGCCAGGACGGCGAGGAGACTCCGCGGAACTACTACCTTCCGCAGGACTGGCACGTCGCGGACGGGGCGGTCCTGCCCGGTGCGGTTCTCGGCACTCAGGAACAGGCTTAGGCGACATGGCGAACTCGGCGAACGAGGCGAACGGCGCGGGAGCGTACAGCGCTCTGAACCAGAACGGCGCGCTCAGCGGGCTGACGGCCGGGGCGGCGTCGCGCGTCTCGTTCACCGAGAACCAGCTCAAGAACAACGGCAAGACGCTCGACACGCAGAACGAGACGCTGGGGGCGCTGGACGGCAGGAGCGGCGCCCTCGGCGTGCCCTGGCCGTCCTTCGCCGTCATCGGCATGGGCCTCAGCAAGCTGCACGAGAAGGCGATCGAGACCCACAGCAAGGCGGCGAGGACCGCCCAGCAGTCCCTGGACAGCTGGAAGAAGGCCTTGCACGACTCCGACGCCAACTACACCGGCGCCGGCAACGACACCATGCAGCAGATCAACGACAAGCTGGGCGGCCTCGGCAACCTGGGCGGCCTCGGCAACCCCGGGAGCCTCGGCAACCCCGGCGGCCTTGGCAACCCCGGCGGCCTCGGCAACCTCGGCGGTCCGGGGATGCCCGACCTGAACGGCGACGGCATCCCGGACAGGGATCTCAACGGGGACGGCATCCCCGACGTCGACGTGAACGGTGACGGCATCCCGGACAGGGATCTCAACGGGGACGGCATCCCCGACGTCGACGTGAACGGTGACGGCATCCCGGACAAGGACCTCAACGGCGACGGCATCCCGGACATCGACGTGAACGGTGACGGCATCCCGGACAAGGACCTCAACGGCGACGGCATCCCCGACGTCGACCTGAACGGCGACGGCATCCCCGACACACCGAGGACCCTGCCGAAGCCCGAACTGCCCAGCACCGACCTGCCGAAGCCGAACCTGCCCGACACCAGCGGACTGGGCCAGGTCGACACCAAGGTGCCCGACCTCGACTCCGCGCTCAACGGCCGGCGGCCCGACCTGTCCGGCCTGGACGCCAAGGTCCCGACGCCCACGGAGCTCTCCGGCTACCAGCCGAACACTCCTCAGGTGAAGACCCCTGACCTGAACCCCCTGACCGCCGACCCGAACGGCGGCGTCGGCAGGACCGCGACGCCCGTACAGACCAGCACCGGCGGAGGGACGGTAAGCGGCGGCGGCGGAGCGGCCGCCGCCGTGCCCACGAACCTGCGCGCGGCGACGGCGGGCCTGACGGCCGGCGGCATGCCGATGGCACCGATGATGCCCATGAGCCCGCCGGGCGGCGACACCAGCAGTGGGAGCGACGACCAGTACCCGCTCCGCGAGGAGGAGAGCATCTGGGGCGGCGACGACCCCACGGCGCCCCAAACGATCGGGGTGGACGTCTAAATGGCCGACGAGAAAGTCATGGTCTCCGCCATCGCCACGGCGACGGCGGCGGCGGGTCTGATCGGCAGCCCGTGGGCGTGGTACGTCACGACGCTCATGGGCACGGTCTACGGCCACGTCAGCGGGATGTCGCAGTCGCAGGACCAGTGGAAGACCCAGGACCACCAGGGGCAGGTCATGGAGCTGGACGAGCTCGCGACCCAGATGGCCGCCTTCAAGAAGCGCCTCCAGGACGAGGGGAAGTGGGAGGGCTCCGCCTGGGAGACGTTCGAGGGCGTCTACGAGTCGTTCAAGAAGGGCATCACGGCCCTCGCCGACCTCCGCAACGCCACGGGCGACGGGGTGGACGCGGCCCGCAGGGCGTTCAGCATGATCGCGATCCTTTCCGGGGTCGTCGCCACGGGCATGCTGGTCTTCGGCATTCGCAAGCGGATCATGAGCATGCTGCACCCGGTCGCGGCCGTCGCCGCCGAGGGGGAGTCCATCGCCCAGGGGGCCACGACCACCAGCGTGCTGAGGGGCGCCGTCGGCAAGCAGCTCAAGATCGTCGCCGCCCTCGGCTTCCTCCTGTACATGGCCAACCAGCAGACCGAGACGTCAGGCAAGCTCTTCCCCATGATGAAGACCGGCATGCCGACGGAGATGAGCGCCATGAAGTCCGGCGACGGTCAGCCGCCGTTCTCCAACACCGCCCTGCAGTACGACGAGCAGCTCGGCCTCACCCAGAAGATGGACGACCCGAGCAAGACCCTGGGGACCCAGAGCTTCGACTTGTGACCTTCTCCGGGCGGCCGGCCTTCGCCGGCCGCCCGGACAGCGCTCAGTCGTCCAGCGGGATGCGCAGGAGCTGGCCCCGCTTCAGCACCCCGGGGTCCGGCCCGATGACGTCCCTGTTCGCCGCGTAGATCTCCCGCCAGCGCTCCGGGTCGCCGTACACCTTCTGCGCGATGTCGTACAGAGACCCGTTCGCCGGCGTGTAGCCGACCTTCTGCGCCTGCGCCTGCGCCCGCGGCGGCTGGGCCATCGTGTGCTCGCCGGTGCCGGGCTGCTGCCACTGCGGCAGTTCCTCGGGCTTGTCCGTGGTGTGCAGGGGCCGCCACACGCGGAAGACCGCCGTCGGGATGGCCTGGTAGAACGTCTTGTGCCCGTTGCCTCTGCCGCCGAGCGTCGGCAACTTCTTCTTGAGCGCCTCGTACGCCGGGTTGCGCAGCGCGACGAAACCGCCGAACGCCTCGCCCGACTCGGCCACGGCCTGGCCCGTCTTGGTCAGCGGCGCCGTGAAGGACCCGGCCGTGCCGCCGCTGGCGAGGCCCTTCACGCTGAGCCCGCTGAGGGGCGCGAAGGTGGCGGCCAGGGTGGCGCCCGTGGTGATGCGGGCCGCCTGGGTGAACGTCAGCGGGTCGAGGTTGAAGATGCTGTTGCCCTGCATGCCCTGGGAGAGCATCTGGGACCCGATGACCCCGGTGTAGACCCAACCGGAGTTCTTCGCGAAGCTGGAGAAGGTGGTCTTGCCGAACCTCTCGGCGTACCCCGCATACTTGGTGAACTTGGCGATCTCCAGCTCGGCTCTGGTCATCGAGGCCGTGGCCTGCAGCGAGCGCAGCTTGGCCGCTCCGGGCATGCGCAGGAGGAGCCGGCCCACGACCGGCAGGTTGCGCAGCGCCAGGGCGCAGGTGCGCAGCATCGACAAGAACCTGATCAGGACCTGGACGGCCATGCCGACCAGACGGGTGGTGCGCAGGTACGCGGCGTAGGTGGCCATGCGGGCGGCGATGAGGCCGCCCCACGTGGCGGCGGCCCACCTGAGCGCCATGAAGGCGCCGGCCCAGACGGCCGCGGCCCTGAGCAGCTCGATCAGGGCCTTCTTGGTCATCGCCGCGGAGTCGGCCACCGCCCGCAGGATCCTCGCGATGCCGGTCGCGCTGGTCGCGACCGCCTGCCGGTTCTCGTGCTTGACGACCTCGCCCCAGACCTTGCGGAACTCGTCGGCGGCGCGGCCCTTCCACTCCTTGACGATCCGGTCCATGTAACCGGAGCTCTGGCCCTGGGCGCGTGTGTCGAGCACCTCGAAGACCTTGCCGAGCCGGTCGGCCATGAGCTCGTGCGCGTTGGCGGCGTGCCGCAGCCGGTCCTCTGAGCCGTCGGCGCCGACCAGCGAGGGCAGGGCGTGCCACATCGCCTTGATCGTGGCCACCAGCGGGCCCGGGTCGAGCATCGAGCCGAAGTTGACGTCGAACGGCCACGTGGTCCAGTTCCACTGCAGCGGGTTGACGTGGCCCTGGCTCATGGTCTCGCCTTGCCGAGGTTGGCCTGCTCGGCCAGGTTGTAGTTGTACGCCGACGCGTCGAGGGACTCGGCGATCCACTCCAGCGCGTTCCACAGGTCGTTCAGGTAGTCGACGACGGAGTCGTACCGCTTGTCCTTGTGGTTCATCTCCTGCGTGCCGTCGACGTAGGCGGCGGCCAGCTCCTCGGACTGGGGAGCGAGAGAGAAGTCGCTCTTGGCCAGTCTCGCGGGAGCGAAGACGTTGACGCAGTCCCGGACGGCCGCCATCTGGTCGGCGCAGGCCTGCATGGCCTTGGCCAGTGCTGGCGGTATGACATCGTACCCGTCGGCAGTGTCCCCCATATGTCCCCCAAAGTCCCTTAAGGCACACTGAACCCTGGAATACTACTGTTTACCGGGATTGCCGTCTATGAAATGCCCAGTTCACGGCCCTGAGGCGCGCAGCGACGGCGTGTCGGACAGCGGGGTACGGGCGGCCGCCGGGTCCAGTGCCGGCCCGTCCGGGATCAGCCGCAGCAGGTGGGGCGGCAGGGGCGCCACGTGGGAGGCGTCGTAGCCGAGCTTGGTCACGACGTCGGGCGTCGCCAGCCGGAACTTCCTGCCCTGATCCGTGATCAGGTAGAACTGGTGGACCGACGAGAGCTGGCCCTCGCCCGGCAACTGCCCGGCCACCGCCGCGCCGCCCGGCGGCAGCACCACCTGGTCGAACCTCTCCGAGCTCGCGCTGGTCTTCGGCGCCCGGATCTGCACCGTGCTGCCGACCGTCAGCCGGCCCTTGACCGAGCCCTTGAGCAGGTCGGCGTACACCATGCACAGCGGCGCCGACATCGCCGGGGCCTGGAAGCGCGGCATCGTGTCCGGCATGCCGCCGCCCTTGATCTTCTGGGCCGACTGCTTGGTGGCGTTGGCGTTCGCCGCGTCGATCAGGATCTCCCGCACGCGGTTGCCGCCGTACGCGGCCTTGCTGGCGGGGTCCTGGGTCAGCAGCGTCGCCTGCGTCTGGGTGATGGCCGCGAGGCCGTCCGCGAGCAGCACGTACCAGCGGGCCGGGGCGCCCGCCACCGCGTCCACCTTGAAGACCTGCCCGACCCGGAGCGTCATGCCGCTCGGTCCGGGGATGCGCTTGCCGCGCCCGGAGATGACGGGTGCGGCGAACGGGCTGCCCTCCGGGATGGCGTTGATCCACGAGAGGGGCACCCGGCGCGGCGTCTGGTCGGTGAGCCGGTCGACGTTGTGGACGAGCATCCGCTGGTTCGCCCACAGCGCCCAGCTGTTCTGGCCGTCGTTCACGAGCAGCGCGTCGGCGGCGCCGGGGGACGCGCCGCCGACGTCCGTCCCGCCCACGAGCGTCACGTACGAGCGGCGGGTCCCCGCGACGTCCTGCCCTTCCGTCACGCAGACCGACCACGGCGTCTTGACCATCCGCTGCGGCTTGGGCAGCGAGTCGGGCGCGCCCGCGATGCCCACCTGCGGCCCGCGCGCGAAGCCGGCCAGCGACTCCGACGACACGGTCCGCACCTTGATCTGGTCGCTGTCCAGCAGGAGGCGCGCCGAGACGTAGTTGGCCACCGGCAGCAGCCGGCCCTCCTGCTCGCTGTAGACGTAGGCCGCGCCGGTCTCCTCCTCGACGAGCAGCTGCCCGGGATCGGTGAGCTTGGTCGCGCCGCCCGGCTTCAGCATGCCGTAGATGCCGAAGCCCGCGGCGATGAGGATGGCGATGAGGATGCCCGCGAACATGGCGACGTTGTGCCGGCGCATGGGCGATTCGGGCAGGTCCGGCTCGCCCTGAAGCAGGGCCATGCCGAGGCGCTGGGTCATGAACTTGTGCGCCTGGTAGAGATCCTTGCGGGTCTGCATCCCACTCCGTTCCGGTCCGGCTCCCGCGTTATGTTACGGGTGAGTGGCATGGGGGATATGTCAACTTCTGTACGACGCGATGGCGATGCGAGTAAAGTTGCGGATCAAGAGCCATTGGGGAGGGTGTCGTGCCTGCGAAGGATCACCGGCATTGCGGTCAGAAGTGGCCCGGACTTGACGCCGATCATGAGCTTCTCGAGCATCCCGAGGATCCCAAGAAGAAGTTCCAGGAGCTCGCCGACCAGCTGACCGCCGAACTCACGGCACTGACCGGCATGAAGCCCGGCTCGCTGCAGGACGTGCAGTCCAAGGCCAACCTGGACAACCTGCGCTACCAGGTCAAGGAGATCAAGCGCTGGGACGGCGGCACGGTCTTCGTCGAGACGGCCCAGAAGGGCCAGGAGCAGCTCACCGAGATCTACGGGCAGGTCAACGACAAGCTCCGCATCGCCATCGGTCTCATCCTGGCCGGTGGCGGGATCTACAAAACGGCCGACGAGCTGAGCAGCTGGAACGCGTGATCGCACATGGCTGACCCCACCAAGAACCCCAAGGCGACCCACTGGATCAAGACCCAGTGCGACAACTTCAGCGTCGACGAGGGCGGCCGGAGCGTCGCCGAGGTCAAGAACTTCATCACGATGCTGACCCCCCAGACCTTCGAGGCCGCCGCCACCGCGTACGGTGACGCCGCGGAGCGGCTGTCGAAGACGCTGGACACGATCGACGAGGTCAGCGCCGAGCTGGCCAGGATCTGGAAGGGCAAGGCGTCCGTCGAGGCGCAGAAGGCGCTGCGGCAGCTCCACGACACCATCGTCAACCTCTCCGGCGGCATGGAGGGGATGCACAAGCCGATGCAGACCCTCGCCGACCGCGTCCGCGAGCACAAGGACTTCGTCGAGAACGGGACCGCCACCTGGAGCAATCCGGTCGGCGACATGGGCAGCTGGGACGACTCCATCGGGGGCGTCTTCCGCACGATCGACAAGGGCTGGGAGGGAGGGTCGCAGGACGAGCTTGCCGGCAGGCACCTCGGCGTCCTCAACAAGGACCTGTACGAGGCATACGCCCGCTTCCCTGACTTCGTCCAGAAGGACCTTCCTGACATCAAGGACCCGGCTCTGCCGGACAGCGACCGGATGAAGGACGTCAACACCGACATCCCGCCCTACAACCCCCACCAGGTGACGCCCACCGCCTACAACGGGCAGGACCTCACCGGAGGCGGCATCAACGGTTACGACACCAACGGCTCGAACGGCCTGAACCTGGACGACCCGAGCAAGCGCGACGGCACCTCTGGAGACCTCAACGGACCCGGCGGCCCCGGTGGGCCCGGCGGCCCCGGCGGCTCCACCGGCGACGGTACGGGCACCGGCGGCTCCGGCGGGACGGGCGGGACCGGCGGCGTCACCACGCCCGGCGGGATCGACACCCCAGGGGGCGTCACCACGCCTGGCGGCGGCATCACGGACCCCTCACAGGGCGGCGGCCCTTCCGGCGTCAACATCACCGACCCCAGCAAGGGCCTGGGCCTCACGGACCCGAGCAAGGGCCTCACCACGCCGGACGGCTCCACGAAGACGGTACTGGCCGATCACCAGCGGCCCACGGGCCTGGAGGGGACCACCTCCGGCTGGAACCCCAACGGCACCACCCCCTCGCCCACCTCGACCGGCTACAACAACCCATACAGCACCACCAACCCGAACAGCACCTCGACCCCGTACGGCACCTCGACCCCCTATGGCGCCTCGACCCCGTACGGCGTGTCCAACCCGAGCGGCGCCTCGACGGCGGACGGCTCCTACACGACGGGCCGCGGCGACAGCTCGTCGGCGGCGGCCAACGCCCAGCAGCTCGCCGCCCGCGGCAGCGCGACGGGCGCGGCGGGGACGGGCGTCCCCTTGATCCCGCACGGTGGCGGGGGCGCGGCGGCCGAACAGCAAACGGAGAAGCAGAGCCAGTACTGGCTTCACCTCGACGACGATCACTGGACCGGCGGGGCCTTCGACGGGGCCGTCGACCACACTCTGGGTAGCGCCTGACCCGGAATCTCGCGCGCGGCGCCCTCACCCGTCCGCCTCCGGAAGGGCGGTCTGGATGGGTGTCATGGTGCCCATCGTGACGAGGAGTCCTCGGCCGGGCGGGCCTCCCACCGCGCCGCGCGGCAGCCGTACCGACAGCAGATCCCCGTCCGCCGGGCTCTGCACCGACAACAGCACCCCGGTCCGCGACTTACGCGTCTCGGCCACGAAACCCCGGTAGGCCTGCGTCAGATCACCGGTCGACCCCGCGATGATCAGCCCGTGGTCCCCGTCACGCCCGGACCGCAGCACTTCCTCCAGCGCCATGCCGAGCGGCCCGTCCGGGCTGATCAGCTCCGCGTCGTCCACGAGCACCACGTACTCCTGGAGCGCCGCCAGCAGGTCCTGGAGGTCGGTGGCGTTGCCGTCCAGCACCGCCACGGCGCCCCGCAGGTCACGCAAGGGGCTGCGCCGCGGCGCGATCGCGACCACCGCGGTGCCGTGCGCGATGAGCGAGTGAGCGGCGGTCAGCAGGACCGAGGACCGGCCGGAGCGCGAGGGACCGGCGATCACCGCGCCCGGCCCCTGGGCGTACAGGTCGATGCCGAGCGGCGACAGCGCGTCCCCGCCCGCGCCGACCAGCGCCCACAGCGGCGAGGGAGGGCTGAACCCGGGGTCCAGGGCCGCGGCCTCGCCGGCGGTGATGCGCATGGGCAGCGCGTCGACCCGCAGCGGCGGCTCGCCCTCCCACAGCCACGGCCCTCGCACGGCAGTGGCCTGCCCGGCACTCCTCGCGTGGCGCCCGCCCGAGACCCCCCGAGCGAGGTCCTGCAGGGCTCCCACCTGGGCGGGGCCGGAGGGGTCAGCCGTCAGCAGCGCGATCTGGCTCTCGACGATGCCGTGCTCACCGATCGACAACGCCCGTCCGGGCGGCATGGACGACGGCAACCCCTTGAGCGGCAGCCCGGCCAGCCCGTAGTCGGCTGGATCGGCGAGCCGCAGGATCAGGCGGTCGTCGAACACCGTGGACACCTGCCCCATGAGGCACGACCGGTCACCCGTCACGACCGCTCGCAGGCCGACCGCCGACCCCTCCCGCAGCAGCTGCAGGACCGCGTCGATCAACCGCCCGTAGTCATAGCTCTCGAACGCGGCGACGTACCCCTCCCAGCGATCCAGCATGAACACCAGCCACGGAAGACGATGACCCGCCAGCCGGTACTCCGCCAGGGAGGCATGACCGGCCTCCGCGAGCAACTGCTGCCGGCGGCCCACCTCGGCACGAAGCCGGCCGAGAAGACGCTCGACGCGGTCGAGCTGGTCGCGTGTCACCACGGCGCCGCAATGCGGCATCGCCATCAAGGGCAGCAGCGCGCCGGAGCCGCAGTCGATCGCGTGCACGTGGACGTCGGACGGAGAGGCCTGGGCGGCGATGGCGCCCGCGATCGTCCGGAGCGCAGTGGAGCGACCGGTGCGCGGAGAGCCCGCGATGAGCAGATGGCCGCCCTGGCTCAGGTCGAGCGCGAGGGCCCGGCGGTCCTGCGCCCACGGCCGGTCCACCACACCGAACGGGATCGGCTCCACCTCCGCCACCCCGGACCGATACGAACCAGGATCCGCATCCGCACGACCGGTCAGGGGTCGATGTCCTGCGTGCGACTGCGGGCGGCCGGTCAGGGGTCCCTGTCCCGCGTGCGCCTCTGGAGAGCCGGGTAGAGGGCTTGGTCCGGTGTGTGTCTGCGGGGGGCCGGGTAGAGGGCTTGGTCCGGTGTATGTCTGCGGAGGGCCGGGCAGAGGACTCAGCCCGGTGTACGCCGCCGGACGGCCGGTCATGGGGTGGACCTGGTCGAGGACCAGGTGTGTCGGCAGGGGCTCCAGCCACGGGCTCGGCTGTCGACGGACCCCGGTCAGCCGGGTGGCCTCCACAACGGCGTCGGCCAGGATGGACAGGTCGGTGACGGTCGACTCCTCCGGAGGCTCCGGAGGTGCGGGCAACGGTTTGCCCAGCGACCGCCAGTCCACGTCGACGACCCGTATGCTCCCTCGGCCGTCGTCGGCAGCCCCGAACCCGCTGCCACCGCCATCACCCCGGAATCCACCTCCACCGCCATCGCCCCTGGATCCGCTTCCACCGCCGTCGCCCGACCCGAACATGTAACCGCCGCTCGCCGGTCCTCCCCGGTCAGCGGGGCCGAGAATGTTCAAGATCTCATGGAGCCCGTCCCGTCCGAGACCCTCACCGGGGAGGCCGGGCGCTCCAGCCGAAGCAGGGTCGCCTGATGACACCAGATCTCCCGGCGAGCCGTCGCCTGGCGCAACCGGGTGGCGAGGGGAAAGACGGAGCATGTCGTCCGCGGAAGGGGGGTTGTGAGGGAAAGCCGAGTGACCGTCGTAGGGGAGAACCGGGGCGCCGAGGTGGTCGGGGTCCTGAGCGGAATGTCTCCGCCCAGGCGCAGAAGTCAGCGGTGGGGGCGGGGAACCCGGGATCCCGCTTCCGCTCGGGTCTGGTGGCGAGCTGTCGGTTCTGGGCGGGCGGCCTCCTGAAGCCGGTGCCTTGCCACGGCGCACGGACAAGCCGTCGGTACGGGGCAGCGAGGCCACGCCCGGGAACCGGTCACCTGGCGAGGGGCCGTCCGGCCCGCTTGCACCGCGAGTCGCGTCGCCGGGTCCTGTCAGGCCGTGAGAAGTGCCGCCGGGTCCTGTCAGGCCGTGAGAAGCGCTGCCTGGGCCGGTTGTGCCCATGGAAGCGCCGCTCGTTCGGCTTGTGCCGGGGACCGCGCCGCCTGTTCGGCTGGAGCCGGGCTGAGCGGTGGGAGCGTGCGGGTCCGCCGCACTGCCGGGGGCCGATGAGCCCTTCGGCATGTCGCTCCCGAGCGCATCCGTCCGGGGGTGTGGTCCGTTGACGTAGCCGTCTGCGGTTGGCACAGCGTCCGCCTGGGTGGGGCGTCCGTCTGGGCTCCGCGAGGTGTACGGGGCGTGGTGGCGGTCGTCTGAATCGCGAGTGGTGTACGGGGCGTGGTGGCGGTCGTCTGAATTGCGGGTGGTGTAGGGGGCGTGGTGGCGGTCGTCTGAATTGCGGGTGGTGTAGGGGGCGTGGTGGCGGTCGTCGGTATTCGGGCTGGATTGGGTGGCGTTCGTGGGGGCGGCACTCGTCGGTGAGCTGGGGGCGTCGTGGGGGTGGCCGTCGGGTCGAGGGTGAGGGGAGTGGGTGGTCGGTTGTCCACCGGCGTCCGGACTGGCGTGAGAGGGCTGCGAGCTCGTGGTGCCGGGGGAGTGGAGGGCGGCGGGGTCTCGCCGGCTGTGCGGGGCGTGGAGCTCGGCCCGTGTCGCGTTCTCCGGCTGGACAGTGGGGAGTGCGTGATCGTCTTCGGGTGTCGGGGCCGAGAGAAGGCCGGGTGGCGGGGCCGACAGGAGGTGGCGGGAGCGGCGAGGACGAGGCAGGGGGCTCCGTCCGCCGACTCTGGCCGTCTGCACGGCCGTCGCCGCGCTCGCGCCCGACTTGACGTAGCAGCGCCCGGGAGTCGTCTTCGAGATGTGTGCCGCGTCCGGCATGTCGATGACGTCCGACGACTCCATCGGCTCCGTGACCCGGAGCGCGATGCGAAGGGAGGTGTTGGCCTGGATGTCGGCCGTGACCACGCCGGCGGGGCGCTGGGTGGCGAGGATCAGGTGGATGCCCAGCGAGCGGCCTCTGCGGGCGATGTCGACCAGGCCGGTGACGAAGTCGGGAAGCTCCGCCACCAGCGCCGCGAACTCGTCGATGATCAGCACCAGCCGCGGCAGCGGATCGCCGGTGTAGTCCTCGATGTCCTTGGCCCCGGCGGCGAGGAGCAGGCGCTCGCGGCGCCTGAGCTCCGCCGCCAGCGAGTCGAGCGCCCGCTGCGTCAGGTGGCCGTCGAGGTCGCTGACCATGCCGACGGTGTGCGGCAGCCGTACGCACTCCTTGAACGCGGCCCCGCCCTTGTAGTCGATGAGCACGAACGTCAGCTGGTCGGGGCGGTTGACCACGGCCAGCGAGCAGATCAGGGTCTGCAGCAGCTCGGACTTGCCCGCGCCCGTGGTGCCGGCGATGAGCCCGTGGGGACCGTCGAGGGCGAGGTCGACCGCGAACGGCCCGTCCGGACCGATGCCGATCATCGCCTTGGTGGAGCCGCGCCCGCGCCATCGGGCGGCCACCGCCTGGCCGGTGGGCGTGGCGAGGCCGAGCAGGTCGAGCAGGCGCGCCGCGCTGGGCAGGTTGCCCGACGGGTCGTCCCTGCTCACGTCGCGGATGGGGGACAGGGCGCGGGCGAGCCGGTCGCACCAGGTCGGCGACACGAGGTCGGCCAGCACCGGCCCGATGACGTCGAGGCCGCCACCGCGCAGCCGGACGTACCCGTCGGTGCCGCACGCGGCCGCCGTGGCGCACTCCTCGGGCAGCAGCCGCTGGTCCTCGTCGATGGCCAGGGTGTAGACGCCGGCCCGCGGGCCCTGGCGCAGGATCTGCGGCATGCCGGGCAGACCGCGCAGGGTCTGGGCGCCGTCGAGCAGGACCAGCACGTCGTACGGGCGCTCGTCGTAGGTGGAGAAGACCGGCTTCTCCGAGCCGCCGGCGTCGCCCCAGCCGGTGGGGATCCTGCCCAGCTCGGGGGCCGTGGTGTTCTGCCGCTCGTCGATGAGGGCGGCCAGCTCGGTGACGCGCCGGGCGGCGGACTCCGGGTCGGTGCCGACCAGGGCCACGCAGTCCTCGCCGCCCCGGGGCGCGCAGTGGGGGAGCCAGCGCACCCACCCCCAGCGGCGCTCGCCGTCGGCCCGGGCGGACAGCACCACGATCGCCAGGTCGCGCGGGCTGTGCAGGGTGGCGGCCTGGCCAACGAGCCATCCCGCCAGGCCCGTCGCCGCGTCGCGCGGCCCGGTGATGCCGGCGACGCCGAGCCGGCGCATGGCCAGCGCCACGGGCACGGCACGGCAGACCGGCGGGTCGATCGGGCCGCCCTGCTCCTCGGTCAGGTCGAGGTCGGCGGGCAGGTCGGCCAGACCGATCCGGAGACGCAGTGCGTCGGGGTCGTGGACGCGCCGCTCCCACAGGCGCCTGCGCGGGCCCGTCGCCGTGAGCAGCACCTCGGCCGGGTCGGGCGCGTCGGACCTGCGCGTCACCTCGTCACGGGCCCTGGCCCGCTCCACGGCCTCTTCGTACTCCCTGAGCCGCTGCTGGAACTCCTTGAGCGCCTTGCGGTGCTGTTTGCGGCCGTGCCGCCGGTCGCTCCACCACTGGCCGATCATGATGACGGGGGTCATCAGGGCCATGAGCAGGAAGTACCACTGGTGCAGGACGTACGCCAGCGTGCAGCCGAGGACGGCAGGCAGGAACGCGGCGAGCAGTTGCAGCCGCATCCCCTCCGCCCGGCGCGGCTCCGCGGGCCGCTCGAACGCGCGCTCGCCGTCGGTGCGGCGCAGCCGTGGCGGCCGGTTGTAGGCCACGCCGCCCTCGGGCCGGGGATCCAGGTGCGCGTCTTGAGGCTCGATCGCCGTCAGCGCGAACACGGACGACCCGCACGTCAGCACCGCGTGCTGAGGCCAGTCGGCCGGGCCGGCCAGCGGGCGGCCGTCGAGCTCGGGCGGCTGCCACGACCCGGGATCAGCCGCTGCGGCCTCCCGCTCCGCCACCCGCGCGGTCATCTCGGCGACCTCGTCGGCCCATCGCCCCTTGAGCTTGAGCCGGGGAGCCTGACCGGGGGCGGCGCGACGGGCCGGCTCCGCCGTGATCGCGCCGGGCGTGACGCGCAGCACGACGGCCTCGGGCGCGAGCGCCGGGTCGGCCACGGCGAGCCCGCACATGGGATCGGAGCCGATGACGTGGACGCCCAGGCCCAGCCGGTGCACGGCGCCGGCGGCCGGTCCGCCCACCACGCGAACCTCGGCCACCCCGCCGGGCTCCTCGGTGATCGTCAGCCGCGCCAGGTGCGGCTCGAGCGTCACCTTGTCGCCGTCGCGCAGCACGGCCCTGGCTGGGGCCCCGGGGTCGAGGGCGCGCCCGTTGCGCCACAGCGTGCCGCCGGGCTCGGCCGGCTGCCCCCGCCCCCATGACGGGTGGGACGCTTCCGGAGGCTCCGCGCCCCGGAGGCCGTACGGGGCTCGCGAGCGGGGCAGACGGACGACCTGGGCGAGCGGCTGCCGCCCGTCGATCGCCTCGCTCACCGCGTCGACAGTGGCCCCGTCGTCGCCTTCCAGAACGATGTCACGGTCGCCCCGTTCGCCGAGCACGGTGAGCATGATCCGCATGTGCCGTCTCCTCGGTCGGATCTCGGCGCCAAGGTAGCGCCCGCAGCGAGATTAGGCTTCCGGGTTGACGCCAATGGCATGGAAGCGACCGGCTGTGGATAACGCGTGGTTCGGAAAAATGGCCTGTGGACGCCACGCCGGTTTTTCGGTTGCGAGGGATTCGGGATCGGTCCTATTGGGGGTTTCGGGCGGTTATAGGGCTCGCCGGATGATGCGTCTTTTTCGACCGGAGCCATGCCCATGTGCGCCGCTCGATCATGCCACGAACGGCAGCCGGCGGCGATCCGCCCAGCGGCCGCCCACGCGGCCGACAGGCCGCCTACCACCCGGCCCGCTGAAAAGTGGCATAAAGGCCAGTACGTAACGGGACCGCTGTGACAGTTGTGACACATAGTCCTAAAAGGGCAATGCCGTCAACTCGGTAGAAACAATGAGTATCGAATATGTCGAGTTGACAGCTTCCCACCTGCGAAACGAGCATGGTTCCTCGCATTCCCGCCCCACTCCAGGGCCGGGCTGCACATAATGGCGACAATTCCACAATTCCACTTAATGGGAGCCCCCCACCCATGAGGACCAGCGAAAAGCCCGCCGTCAACACGGCGGGGTTGTCCGGCCCGGCCTCGCGCAAGCTGCCCGTCCCTCCACGCGAGCGGAAGCCTGCGCTGGCCGCCCTCGCGGTGCTCCTGATCCTGGGCGGGGCGCTCGCGACGACGCTGCTCGTCATGCGCAGCGGCGACCGGATCTCCGCCATCCGCGTCACCCAGCAGATCGGCGCGGGCCAGCAGTTCACGGCGGAGGCACTCGAAGAGGTGCAGATCGCCGACAGCGGCCTGGACTACGTGAGCTGGTCACAGCGGCAGCAGGTCCTCAACAGTTTCGCCGCGGTGACGATCCTGCCCGGCACGCTGCTCACCAACGGCATGGGCGTCAGGGCCAGCTCGGAGCTGGTCCCGGGCAAGGCCAAGGTGGGTCTCGCGCTCAAGTCCGGCCAGGCGCCGGCCGGGCTGCAGAAGGGCGACCGGGTGCAAATCGTCCACGTCCCGGCCCGTACCAGCCAGACGGAGAGCCGGGTGCTCGCCGAGAAGGCGCTCGTCTTCAGCGTCGGCGCCCCCGGCAGGACCGGCGCAACCGGTCTGATCACCGTCATCGTCGACGCCACGGCCTCGCCGGAGATCCTCCGTTACGCCTCCAGCGGCGAGATCGCGGTGGCCGAGCTGCCAGGAGCGCGCTGACGTGGCGCTCATCGTGCTGGCCGCCGACAAGGGCGCGCCCGGAGTCACCACCGCCTCGACGGCCCTGGCCGCCGTCTGGCCCAGGCCCGTACTGCTGGCCGAGTGCGACCCGGCGGGCGGCGACATCGCCTACCGGCTCCCCGCCTCCGACGGTGGCGTGCTCAACCCCGGCAAAGGGCTGCTCACCCTCGCCGCCGGCGCGCGGCGCGGCCTGGAGCCCGCGCAGATCCACCAGCACACCCAGAAGATCGTCGGCGGCCTGGACGTCCTGGCCGGGCTCAGCCACGGCGAGCAGGCCGCCGGCCTCACCTGGCTCTGGGGGCCGCTGGGCCGCGCGCTGGCCGCCATACCCAACGCCGACGTGATCGCCGACTGCGGCCGCCTGGGGGCCCATCCCCAGCTCGGCGACCTGCTCGCCGAGGCGGAGACCGTGCTGCTGCTCACCAGGGCCACCCTCGACCACGTCGCCCACCTGCGCGAACGCCTGTCCGTCACCAAGGCCCACGGCGTGGTCGTGATCGCCGACCCGCGCAGCTACCGATCCTCGATCGAGGACGTGCGCCGCATCGTCGGCCCGAGCGTGGCGTTCGTGCACGGCCTCGCCCACGACCCCAAGGGCGCCGAGCTGCTGCGCGGCCAGTGGGGCGGCCGCCTCGACCGATCCCTGCTCATCCGTACGGCACGCGACCTCGCGGGACGGCTGGTGAGCCGGCCGTGATCGACCACACCCTCGTCAAGCGGTTCCGGCAGGACGTCGGCGACCGGCTGGCCCACCAGCGCAGGCTCGACCAGGCCAACGGCCTGACCCCGATGACCGGCGAGGACGAGCGCCAGTTCGCCCGCGCCCTCATCTCCCAGGTGCTGGAGGAGCACGCCCGCAACGAGATCGGCCTCGGCCGCACCCCGCCCACCGTCGAGGAGGAGGAGGCCCTGGCGGCGGGCATCCACGCCGCGCTGTTCGGCGTCGGCCGCCTCCAGCCGCTGCTCGACGACCCCGACGTCGAGAACATCGACATCAACGGCTGCGACCGCGTCTTCGTCAGCTACGCCGACGGCCAGGAGCTCATGCAGGAGCCGGTCGCCGAGTCCGATGACGAGCTCATCGAGCTGATCCAGATCCTGGCCGCCTACTCCGGCCTGTCGAGCAGGCCGTTCGACACCGCGAACCCCCAGCTCGACCTGCGCCTGCCCGACGGCTCCCGGCTGAGCGCGGTCATGGACGTCACGCTCAGGCCCGCCGTGTCGATCCGCCGCGCCCGCCTGGGCAAGGTGTTCCTCAGCGACCTGGTCGGCAACGGGACCATCAGCCCGGAGATCGGCAGGTTCCTCACGGCCGCCGTCACCGCCCGCAAGAACATCATGATCGCCGGCTCCACCAACGCCGGCAAGACGACCCTGCTGCGCGCCCTGGCCAACGAGATCCCGCCCACGGAGCGCCTCATCACCGTCGAACGCGCCCTGGAGCTCGGCCTCGACCAGTTCCCCGAGCTGCACCCCAACGTGGTGGCCTTCGAGCAGCGCCTGCCCAACTCCGAGGGCCAGGGCGAGATCACCATGGCCGAGCTCGTCCGCCGCTCCCTGCGCATGAACCCCAGCCGCGTGATCGTCGGCGAGGTCCTCGGCGACGAGATCGTCACCATGCTCAACGCGATGACCCAGGGCAACGACGGCTCCCTGTCCACCATCCACGCCAACTCCAGCATGGAGGTGTTCAACCGCATCGCCACCTACGCCCTCCAGGCCGGGGAGCGCCTGCCCATCGACGCCACCCACATGCTCATCGCCGGAGCCATCGACTTCGTGGTGTTCGTGGAGAAACGCAACGACTACCAGCGGGGCGGCACCCTGCGCCGCTACGTCTCCAGCATCCGCGAGGTCAACGGCTGCGACGGGCGCGTGCTGTCCAGCGAGGTGTTCGTGCCCGGTCCGGACGGCGCGGCCCTGCCGCACGCCCCCGTCTCCTGCCTGCAGGAGCTCATCGCCCACGGCTACACCCCGGGGGTGTGGTGATGACCGGCCTCGACCCGCTCGCCCTGCTCCCTGGCGCCGCCGCCGGCGGCGGCCTCTACCTGCTCTTCCTCTCCCTGTACGGCATGCGCCCCCGCCCGGCCCGGCCGAAGCGCGAGCTCGTCAAGATGCTGACCACGCGCACCGCGATCGCCGCCGTGGCCGCGGCCGTCGTGCTCGCGGTGACCCGCTGGCCGGTGTTCGCGGCGGGCGCGGTGCTGCTCGTGTTCTCCTGGCGCGGCCTGTCCGGCGGCGCCGCCGAGGAGCGCGCCGCGATGCATCGCCTCGAAGGGCTGGCCGCCTGGACCGAGTCGCTGCGCGACACCATCGCCGGCGCGGCCGGTCTGGAACAGGCCATCCCGGCCTCCATCAGGGCCGCCGCGCCCATGCTCAGACCGCACCTGCGTGCCCTCATCGACCGCCTGCACACCAGGATGGCCCTGCCCGAGGCGCTCGCCCTCTTCGCCGACGAGCTCGACGACCCCTCCGCCGACCTGGTCGTGGCGGCGCTCATCCTCAACTCCCGGCTGCGCGGCCCCGGCCTGCGCGACGTGCTGGGCGCCCTGGCCGTGTCGGCCCGCGAGGAGCTCGACATGCGTCGTCGCGTGGAGGCCGAACGCCGGTCCACCCGCCGCAGCGTGCAGATCGTGGTGATCACGGCGCTGGTGTTCGCGGGGCTGCTGGTCGTCTTCAACCCGTCGTACGTCAGCGAGTACGGCAGCCTGCTCGGCCAGGCGGTGCTGGTGGTCGTGGCCGGGCTGTTCGGCGCCGGCTTCGCCTGGATGCGGCGGCTGGCGCGTTTCGACAAACCCACGCGACTGCTCGTCGGAGGCGGCCATGGCTGACGGCCTGACCACGACGGTCCAGGCGCCCGGCGTCCGGGGAGGCGGCCGTGGTTGAGGGGGTGCTCGCGGGCGGCGTGCTCGGCCTCGGGCTGTTCCTGCTGGTACGGGCGCTGTTCCCGGCCCGTCCCGGCCTGGTGGCGCGGCTGCTCGCGATCGAGGCCGTGCGGGAGGACACGGGCGCGCCGCGCATCCAGCTCGTGACGGCCGAGGAGGAGGTCAGCGCCTTCCGGCGCGGTCTCGGCGTACGGCTCGCACAGTTGTACGGCGCGCGCGGCTGGGAGGTCCGCTCCACCAAGGCCGATCTGGCGCTGGTGGGGCGGTCGTTCGAGGGCTACCTGGCCACCAAGGCGTTGCTCGCCGCGGCCGGGCTGCTCGCGTTTCCCGTACTGCTCGCGTGGTTGTTCCTCATGGGCTGGGGCGCGTCACTGACGATCCCGTTCTGGGCGGCTCTGGTGATGGCCGCGGTGTTCTTCTTCCTGCCCGACCTCCAGGTCAAGCGGGACGCGGCGGCCAAACGGCGCGACTTCCGGCACGTCGTGGGCGCGTTCCTCGACCTCGTCTCGATGAACCTCGCGGGCGGGCGCGGCGTGCCCGAGGCGCTCATGATGGCGGTCAGCATCAGCGGCGACCAGCCCAACTGGGCCATGTCCCGCATCCGCGACGCGTTGAGCGGCGCCCGGATCGTCGGCATCACCCCGTGGCAGGCGCTCGGCCAGCTCGGCGAGGAGATCAACGTCGACGAGCTGCGCGACCTGTCCGCCGCGCTGGGACTCGTCGCCGACGACGGGGCCAAAGTGCGCGCCTCGCTGACGGCCCGGGCCGCCACGCTGCGCCGCCGCGAACTGGCCGAGATCGAGGGCCGGGCGGGCGAGCGCTCCCAGTCGATGCTCGTGGCGCAGCTCCTGCTCTGCGCCGGGTTCGTCATCTTTCTCAGTTTTCCGGCCGCTATGAAGATGTTGGGGTCCTGATGAACCATCCCTGGATCGTCTACCTGCGCGCGTACCTCGGCGTGCGCATCCACCGCGCCCGCACCGCGCCCAGCCGCGGCGCCTCGGCCGTCGAATGGGTGATCATCACCGCGATCATCGCCGGCGTCGCGCTCGGCCTGGCCACGCTCATCAAGACGCTCGTGGAGCAGAAGCAGAACGACATCCAGACCAGCTTCGGCGGTGGCGGGGACAGCGGCAACCAATGATCGCAGCCTCCCCCCGTCTCCTCCCTCGCCCGCGTTCCCGGGAACGGCCACGGCGTGAGCGTGGCGCCACCGTGATCGAGCTGGCGCTGCTGATGCCGGTCGTGCTCGCCGTCGTCCTGCTCATCGTGCAGGTGGCGCTCTGGTTCCACGGCCGGCAGGTGGCCGAGGCAGCGGCTCGCGAGGGCGCCCGGGTGGCGCGCTCGGCGCCGTTCGACTCGGACGGCTGGGAGACGGCGGCCACGGTGAAGGCCACGGACGTGGTGCACGCCATCGGGCCGCGCCTACTGGCCGGCGCCACGGCCACGACCTCCGAACGCGAACCCGACCAGCGGTGGGTCACCGTGACGGGCAGCGCCGTACAGGTCATACCGCTGCTGCCGCAGCTCACGTTCACGATCACCGCCACGTCGGGCGGACCGGTGGAGTGCTTCCGGCCCGACAACGGGGGCGATGACTGCCAATGACCACGAACGAGGTGAGCGCGCACGGGCGCGGCAGGCGTGGGCGGGGAGAGCGCGGGTCGATGGCGGTGGAGACCGTCCTGCTCGCGCCGGTCTTCCTGCTTTTCCTCATGTTCCTGGCCGGGGCCGGGCGGGTGGTGGAGGCGCAGGGTGAGGTCAACGGCGCCGCCCGCGACGCGGCCCGCGCCGCCTCCGTTCAGCGTGATCTCGACGCGGCGGGCCAGGCGGCCGAGCAGGCCACCACCGCCGCGCTCCAGGGCAGCTGCGGGAAGCCGTCGGTCTCCCTCGGCAAGTCCGATTTCCGGGCTGGGGGCCAGGCCACGGCCGAGGTCACGTGCGAGCTCGACCTCGGGTTCCTCGGCTTCGGAGCGACCCACGACATGACGGGGACCGCGGTGGTCCCGCTGGAGCAGCTCAGGAGAGTGGAGTGAGCGCGCGTCACCCCGGCCCGGGGTCGCGCGTCCGCCCGTCGCCGCGCATCCGCCCGTGGCCGCGTATCCGCCCGTGGCCGCGCGGGATGAGACGGTGCCGGGAGCGTGGGTCCATGTCGGTGTTCACCGTGCTGTTCTCCGTGGTGGTGTTCATGCTGGCGGGACTGCTGGTCGACGGCGGCGCGGCCATCAACGCTCGGCTCCGGGCCGCCGACATCGCCGAGCAGGCCGCCCGCGCCGGCGCCGACAAGATCGACATCGACCACCTGCGCGAGACCGGCGAGACCAGGCTGCTCGACCAGGGTGAGGTCTGCGCCCGCGCCCAGGAGCTGATCACCGCGCAGGGTGACGACGGGGTGGGCGCCGCCTCCTGCGAGGTGGGCGGGGACCAGGCCGTGGTGACGGTCGGGGTGAACGTCGCCTGGCAGGCGTTCTTCCTCGGCGCGCTCGGGTTCCAGGGCGGCGAGATGCGAGGGGAGGCGTCGGCCGGCCCCGAGGCGAGATGAGCCAGACCGATTCCCGTCAGTTGATGGATGTGGGGGCGATGAGCACCCACGCTGGATGTGAGAAAGGAGAGGCGATGCCGACGCCAGAGCCACCCCCACCGCCAAGGCGCGAGCCCTCCGGCGACCGGCCACGCCTCCCCGGCCGGCCGGTCCCGCCGGTTCCGCCTGCTTCCTCCGGTTCGTCGGGTGCCCCGGGTTCCTCGGGTTCGCAGGTAGCACCCGGTTCGCAGGTCGCGCCTGGCTCGCCGGCCCCGCCGGATCGCTCCATTCCGCCGGTCCCGCCGGATCGCTCAGTCCCGCCGGATCGCTCGGTCCCGCCGGTCCCGCCGGATCGCTCAGTCCCGCCGGATCGCTCGGTCCCGCCGGTCCCGCCGGATCGCTCGGCCCCGCCGGTGCCGCCGGTGCCGCCGAGGCCGCCGGTTTCGTCCGCGAGTGGCCGGCCGGCGGCGGGGCCGTGGCAGGCTCCGCGACCGTCTGTGTTCTCGGGTGACTGGCGTGCCGGGAGTCCTGGTGACGCGCGATCCGGAAAGGACCGTTCCGAACAGGAGCTTTCAGGGGACGACCGGTCTGGCGCGGACGCGGGCGAGCGGGGGCCGAGGGATCCGGCCGCGAGGCAGGCCCGAGGTGCCGACGACGGCGGAGTGCCGCGGCGGTCCGGGGCGGAGCGGGCTGCCGAGGAGGAGCGGCTGCCGCGGTCCGGGCGCGAGCGGGGCCGGGGATCCGTGCGGGAACCGATGCAGGAGTCCGCGCAGGAACGGGTCCGGGGGGCGTGGCAGAGCCGCGGCCGCGAACGCTCCGACGAACGCCGGGGCCGTGAATCCAGACGCGACGGCGGTCGCGAGGATGCGTGGGGCTCCGGACGTGATGCTGGGCACGGACGTGATGGCGGTCGTGCGAGTGCCGGGGACTCCGGGCGTGACGCTGGGCGGCGGCGTGATGGTGGTCGTGCGAGTGCGTGGGACTCACCCCATGAGGCTGGGCGGGGACGTGACGGCGGCCGTGGAGGTGCGTGGGACTCCCAGCATGAGGGTGGTGGACGGGGCGACGCCTGGGCGTCGGGGCCGGAGAGTGGGCGGCGGCGTGGGCGGGAGTCCGGGGCTGGGCCGGAGTTCGGGGCCGGGCGGGAGTTCGGGGCCGGGCGGGAGGGGACGCGGGCGGCTGGTCGGCCGAGTGCTCGGGAGGTCGGGCAGAGGCGTGGGGCCGGGGTAGGGCCTGGGCATGCGCGGGTCGCGGCGCGGCGGGGGCCCGGTGACGTGGTCGCCGGGCTCGGCGCGCTCGTCGTCCTGGTCGGGCTCGTCGGCGGTGTGCCGTACGCGCTGCTGAGGTTCGCCGGACCGCCCATCGCGCCCGAGTTGCTCGACCTCGACCTCCTCACCAGCAGCGTCGGGCCGTCCACGATCGTCGCCGTGCTCCTCCTGCTCGTGTGGCTCGCCTGGTTGCAGCTCGTGACCTGCGTCATGGTCGAGGTGTACGCGGGGGTGCGCAGGGTCGGCATGCCCGCCCGCGTCCCGTTCTCCGGCGGCACCCAGGCGCTGGCCAACCGGCTCGTCTCGGCGGTGCTGCTGCTGTTCACCGCCGGGGCCGTGGCCGTGCCGATCGCGCGCCTCGGCATGACTCCGCCTGCCGCGCCGGTGGTGGCGGCCGTCGCCTTCACCGTGCCCGTCGCGGAGCAGCCGGCCGAGACGCCGCACACGGTCCAGCACCGGGCGAAGAAGGTGTACGTGGTGCAGCCGCCGCACGGCCGCCACCACGAGAGCCTGTGGGAGATCGCCGAGAAGTGCCTCGGCGACGGCCGCCGCTACCCCGAGATCTTCGAGCTGAACCAGCACAAGGAGCAGCCCGACGGCGCCCGCCTGCGCATGGCCGACCTGATCAGGCCCGGCTGGGTCCTCGACATGCCCGACGACGCGCGCCACGCCCACGTCGTCCCCGCCGAGCAGGCGCGGGCGCAGACCCTGCGCGAGCACCCCGGCCGGGCGTCGGTCACGACGGGCCGCGTCGCCGACGAGGTCCGCCAGGAGGCCAGGCGGCAGAGCCCCGAGCACCACTCCCCCGAGCACCACTCCCCCGAGCAGCGAACCCCGCATCAGCAGGGCGCCGAGCGGCAGGGCGCAGAGCGGCTGGAGGAGCAGGGGCAGGGGCTGGATCTCGTCGACTACCTGGCCGGGGCCTCGCTGGCCGCCGCGGGCCTGCTGGCGCTGCTCGGCCGGCGGCGCCGCGAGCAGCTGTGGCGGCGCGCGTTCGGCCGCCGGATCGCCCGCCCGCGTGGCGACGCCGCCAGCGCCGAGGTCGCGCTGCGGATCGGCGCCGACGCCCCCGGCACGCGCCTGCTCGACATCGGCCTGCGGGTGCTGGGCGCCGAGCTCGCCGCGCAGGGCCGCACGCCGCCGACCGTGTACGCGGCTCACCTGTCGGCGCGCACCCTCGACCTGTGGATCCACCCGCCGGACGGCGACGCGCCCGCACCCTGGACCGTGCAGGACGGCGGCCAGGTGTGGCGGCTCCCGGCCCACGAGGGCCGCCTGCTGGCCGAGCGCTGGGACGCCGCCGGTGAGGGCGGAGGCCCCGGCGGAGCGCCGTACCCGGGGCTGGTGTCGCTCGGCACCGACGCGGGCGGCCGGGTACTCGTGGACCTGGAGGCCGCCCAGGGCCTGATCAACATCCGTGGCCCGCAGACCACCGCCGCGCTCGCCGCGCTGGCCGTCGAGCTGGCCACCAACCGCTGGTCCGACCGCATGAGCATCACGCTGGTCGGGTTCGGCGAGGAGCTGACCGCCATCGCCCCCGAACGGGTGAGGGCGGTGGGCAGCCTGGCCGAGGTGCTGCCGGAGCTGGAGGCGGCCGCCGCGCCGCGCCAGGAGGTGCTGACCGGTCGGATCACGGGCCGGCCGTGCGACGCCCACTACCTGCTGTCCGCCGTCACCCCCACCCAGGAGGAGGCCCGCCGGCTGGCGCTGCTGGCCCGCAACGACACCGCGGGCTACGTGGTGACCGGCGACGTGCCGCACGCCACCTGGACCCTGGAGATCACCTCCGAGGGCAGGGCGCGGATCGCCGAGCTCGGCTTCGAGGTGACCGCCCAGCTCCTGCCGCGCCGCCACTACCAGGCGCTCGTCGACCTGTTCCGTACGGCCGGCCGGTACGACGGCGAGCCGATCGCCGAGGCCGAGCCGCTGGAGGACCTCCGCCCGCCCGAGGTGGAGGTCAGGATGCTCGGCCCGATCGAGATCGTCGGCCTGGACCCGTTGGAGGAGGGCCGGATGGCGCTGGCCGCGGAGATGCTGGTGTACCTGGCCACGCATCCCGGCGGTGTTCACCCGGTCGTCCTCGGGGGTGTGCTGTGGCCGCGCGGCGTGCAGGGCATGGTGCGCGACGCCACGATCGCCCGGGTCGCGGGCTGGCTCGGCCAGGAGCACCTGCGGGTGGACGAGGCGGGCCGGCTGAGCCTCGGCCCGGGGGTGCGCACGGACTGGGCGCTGTTCCGGGAGCTGGTGCGCCGGTCGCACCGGGATCCGGCGGCGCGGGCCGTGCTGCTCGAACGGGCACTGGGGCTGGTTCGCGGGCCGCTGCTGAGCGGGCGGCCGTCCGGCCGGTACGCGTGGCTGGCGGCCGACGACCTGGAGTACGACGTCACGGCGGAGGTGGCGGACGCGGCCCACCGGCTGTGCGAGCTGCGGCTCGCGCACGGCGAGCCGGAGTCCGCGGTGGCGGCCGTACGGGCGGCGTTGCTGCTGGCGGCCGACGACGAGGGGCTGTGGCGCGACCTGCTGCGCGCGACGCACGCGACCCGGGACTTCGTCCGGCTGCGCGCGGTGGTCGACGCGCTGACCAGGAGGTCCGGGGCGCACTCCTACACGGGCGGGCTGGCGCCGGAGACCGAGGCGCTGATCGACGAGCTGCTGCCCGCCTGGCGCATCCACGTGGTGAGGAAGTCGACGGCATGAGATCAACGCGAGAAGCCGACGGTGCGTGGGGCTTCGGAAGAGGCCGGTTGTGTGCTGGAGCCGACGTTCGCTTCGGAAGGGGCCGGTGGGATGCGGGAGTTCGCGGGATGCGGCATATGAGGCGGCCCGGGTGGGTTGTGGTGCTGGTGGCCGCCGGGAGCGTGGCGGCGGCCGGGTGTGGTGGGCAGGGTGCGCGGCCGTACACGCCGGGTGGTGCCCCCGCGCCCGCCACGAGCGCGCCGCCGACCGGGACCACGTCCCCGGACGCCACCACGCCGTCCGTCCCGGACGGGAGCACGGAACGGCCGGCGACGGCGAGGTCGGCGATCCCGAAGGGCACCCAGACCGTGCGGATCGGTGACGCGATGCGGGTCCGCATCGAGTGGCCGCCCGACGCCGACCCGCTGGTGCGGCTGGTCGCCGACTACTACGTGGACACCCGGCGGGCCGTGGTCACCGGTGACGACGGCTACCTGGACAACCTGGAGTACGACGCCGTGGGTGTGGCCCGCCGGTGGGTGGACGCGTTCGCCGACCGGGAGCGGAGCCTGCGTGGCGTCGCCCGCGTGTACAACCTGCGGGTCCAGTCCGTCATGGGCAAGGGGGCGCAGGTCAACGCGTGCTTCGACGAGACGGGCGTGCGCCTGGTGCCCACGCGCACCGGCAAGGCGGTCGCCGAGCAGCCCGGCTGGACGCGCGCCCCGTATGTACAGGGCGTGGCCGCGCACCGCTACGACGACGGTACGTGGCGCATCCGGACGTTCGTCGCCGGCGAGGAAGGGTGTAACCGTTGAAGCCGCTGATCTCTCTGCTGGTCGCGAGCCTGATGGTGACCGCCGCAGGTGTCCAGAGCGCAGGCGCCCGGAGTGTGGGTGTCCAGGGTGCGGGTGTCCAGGGCATGAGTGTTCAGGGCAAGCCGCCGAAGGATCTGGGCGGTGTCTCCGCGGAGGCGACCCAGAACAAGAACACCAGCGTCCTGACCCTCAAGGGCTCGCGGATCGTGGTCAGCGGCAACGGCGTCAAGGGCGGCAAGCGTGACGGCTACCGCCTGACCAGCCCCTGCTGGTACGAGCCGGGTCCGACACCGGAGGAGATGCTGAAGCAGCAGGAGAGCTCGCCCGACCACTTCGCCCGGATCAAGGCCGACGAGGAGAGCTTCCTGCGCTTCCTTGAGCAGTTCAAGGACAAGGTCGGCAAGCCGGGCCGCTGGTGGACGCCCGCCTACAGCGAGAACGACCCCAGGGGCATCTCATGCTGGACCGGGCTGGAGATGTTCATCTTCGTGCCGCCGAACACCACGCCGCCCCAGGGCATCACGATCCGCGAATTGACCGACATCGCCCGGGCGGCGCTGACCGTGCCCGAGCCCAAGATCCGGCTGAACCCCGACGCCAAGAGCTTCGTGAACCTGCCGACCTGGGTCTGGCTGGACGACGCCGGCGAGACGAGGCGGACGGCCACGGCGACGCTGCCCGGCATCATGAGCGCGACCGTGGTGGCCACGCTCAAGAGCATCGACATCGACCCGGGCACCGGCGACGACCGGGCGAAGGTGTCGACCGACTGCGGTCCGGCCGGCAAGCCGTACGCGAAGGGCGGCACGTACACCTGCGGGGTGAGCTACCTGCGCGCGTCGATCGACCAGCCGCGCGAGGTGTACCAGCTCACGGTGACGACGGTGTGGCCGGTGGAGGTGGCCGACCCGGGGGTGCAGGTGCAGTACCAGCCCGTACAGATGAGCGCCACCCGAGACGTGCCGGTCGGCGAGGTCCAGAGCAGCGTACGCGACGACGGCACGGGATGAAGCCTCGCGAAAAGGCCGGAAGCGGTCAGGCGATGACGGCGGCCAGGGGGGCCAGCTCGGGCACCTCGGCCGCTTCCGCCAGCACCTCCTTGAGCACGGCGTCGTGCGTGGGCTCGGCGGCGGCGAGCAGCGCGCGGCCCTCGGGCGTCACCTCGGAGTAGATGCCGCGCCGGTCGTCCTCGCACAGGTAGCGGTGGAGCAGGCCGCGGTTCTCCAGGCGGGTGACGAGCCTGGTCGTGGCGCTCTGGCTGAGCACGACCGCGCGGGCGAGCTGCTGCATGCGCATGTGCCAGCCGTCCTGCCTGCCGAGCGCGTCGAGCACGGTGTACTCGCTCACGCTCAGCTCGTGCTCCTTCTGCAGGGCTCTCTCCAGCCTGTCCTCGATCCGCGCGTGCAGCGCGGCGAGCCGGCGCCAGCCCTGGGCGCGGGCCTCCGCGGCGTCGTCGGGCAGCGGCATGTGACACCTCTCCAGACATCGTTGTATGGTGAGTTAGTCGGCGTGTGCAAATAATGTCTACGCTTACTAACGTCGTCTGAGGAGTATTCTATGCCTCTCGCCCTGTTCGCCCTCGCGATCAGCGCCTTCGGCATCGGCACCACGGAGTTCATCATCAACGGGCTGCTGCCCGACCTGGCGAAGGACTTCGGCGTCACGATCCCCACCGCCGGGCTGCTCGTCTCGGGGTACGCCCTGGGCGTGGCGGTCGGCGGGCCGCCCCTGACCATGCTGGGCGGGCGGCTGCCGCGCAAGACCATGCTGCTGGCCCTGATGGTGCTGTTCATCGCCGGAAACCTGCTCTCGGCGCTCGCGCCCTCGTACGGCGTGCTCATGATCGGCCGCGTGCTGGCCGCCTTCGCGCACGGCGCCTACTTCGGCGTCGGCTCCGTGGTGGCCGCGGACCTCGTCGCGCCGCAGAAGCGGGCCAGCGCCATCGCGCTCATGTTCACCGGCCTGACCCTGGCCAACGTGGCCGGCGTGCCGCTCGGCACCTGGATCGGCCAGGGCTTCGGCTGGCGCGCCACGTTCTGGCTGGTCGTCGCGATCGGCGTGGCCGGGCTCGCCGGCGTGCTGGCCCTGGTGCCGCGCCGGCCGCGCCCGGAGGGCGGCGTGCTGCGGGAGCTGGCCACGTTCCGCTCGGGCGGCGTGTGGCTGGCGCTGGCGATGACCGTGTTCGGGTTCGCGCCGGTGTTCGCCGTCATCACCTTCGTGGCGCCCATGATGACCGGTGTGGGCGGGTTCTCCACCGGGGCCGTGCCCGTGGTGATGGCGCTGTTCGGCGTGGGGCTCGTCGTGGGCAACCTCGTCGGCGGCCGGCTCGCCGACCGGGCGGTCATGCCGGCCATCTACGGCTCGGTCGCGCTGCTCACGGTGCTGGCCGTGGCGCTCGCGCTGGTCGCGCGGAACCAGATCGCCTTCATGGTGGTGATCACGCTGTTCGGCCTGGCGGGGTTCGCCACGGTGCCGCCGCTGCAGACCCGCGTGCTGGACGCCGCGGCGGGCGCGCCCACGCTGGCCTCGGCCGCCAACATCGGCGCCTTCAACGTGGGCAACGCCATCGGCTCGTTCGCGGCCGGCCTCACGATCGAGGCCGGACTCGGGTACGTGGCTCCCGCCTGGACCGCCGCGCTGCTCGGGGTCGCCGGGCTGGCGGTGGCGGGCCTGGCGGGATTCCACGCCCTGCGCACGCGCGATCAGGCGGGCCGGCTGGTGGACTCGTGCGTCAGCAGCCACTCCTTGACCGGCACGCCGTAGAGGTAGCCGCCGTAGCCGCCGGTGCTGGGCAGCACCCGGTGGCACGGCACGAACGGCGCGATGAGGTTCTGCGAGCAGGCCGAGCCCGCCGCGCGCGCCGCCGTCCTCGGCAGCCCCGCCCGCTCGGCCAGCTCCGCGTACGACACGGTGGTGCCCGCCCGGACCTCACGAAGCGCCTGGTGGAGGCGCTTGCGGGTCTCGCTGCCCGGCTGCTGGACCGGGATCGCGTCCAGCGCGTCGAGGTCGCCGTCGAAGTAGTCGCGGACCGCCTGGGCCACCGGGCCCAGGTCGGCGGCGACGGACATGCCCTCGGCCCGCAGCTCCGGCGACAGCCGGGCGAACAGCTCGCCGGGCTCGCCGGTGAACCCGCCCGCGATCAGCACGCCCTGCCGTACGAGCAGGGAGAGAGGGGCGATCGGGGTGGGCAGGACCATTGCGTCGATCATGATGAGCTCCAGAGATGCAGGGCGGCGTAGGCCCGCCAGGGCCGCCACCGCTCGATGTGGTCGTCGGTGATGCCCAGGGCGGCCATGCGCTTGGTGAGCACCAGGTCGCCGGTGGGCCACGCGTCGGGGTCGCGGAGCGCCCGCAACGCGATGTAGCTGGCGGTCCACGGGCCGATGCCGGGGACGTCGAGCAGCGCCTCGACGGCCTCGGCGGGCTCCTGACCGCCGTCGAGGTCGAGCCGGCCGTCCGCCACCCGCGCGGCCAGCTCCTTGAGGGTGAGGACGCGGCGTCCGGTCAGCCCGAGCTGCTGGAGGTCGGCCTCCAGCAGCTGCTCGGGCGAGGGGAACAGCAGCGCCGGCGTCGTGGTGTCCGCGCCCGCGGCCGGCCGGCCCGCGCGGGCGACGATCCGGCCCAGCAGGGTGCGGGCGCCCGCGACGGAGATCTGCTGCCCCACGACGGCCCGCACCGCCAGCTCGAACCCGTCGAACGTCCCCGGCACCCGCAGCCCCGGCCGCGCCTCCACCAGGGGACGCAGCGAGGTCTGCCCGAGCGCCTCGGCGATCGCGCCGGGGTCCGCGTCGAGGTCCAGCAGACGGCGGCAGCGGGCCACGAGCCGGGCGAGCTGCCGGGTGTCGTCCACCGCCACGTCCAGGGCGATGTGCCCCGGCAGCGGGGTGAGCGTGATGACGCCCCCGGGCACGGCCCGGCTGTAGGAGGCGGTGGTCGCCACTTCCAGCCCCGGGATCGCGCGGGCGGCGAGGAAGGCGAAGACACCCTCCACGTCGTACGGCTCGCGCCGGTGCAGCCGCAGCCGCAACGGCGCCCCCACCCGGGGAGTCCGTGCCCCGGCGGCCCGCGCCGGACCGCCGGCCGTGGCGCGCAGCTCGCTCGGCGTGAAGCCGTACGTCTCCCGCATGGCGGCGTTGAACTGCCGCACGCTGCCGAACCCGGCGGCGAACCCCACGTCCGTGACCGGCAGGGCCGTCTCCGTGAGGAGCTGCTTGGCCAGCAGCAGCCGCTTGGTCCTGGCCACGGCGAGGGGCCCCACGCCCAGCTCGGCGACGAACAACCGGTGCAGGTGGCGCTCGGTGATGTGCAGCCGCCCCGCCAGCCCGGCGACGCCGCGCTCGTCGGCCGCCCCGTCGTCGATCAGGCGCAGCGCCCGCCCGACGAGGTCGCCGCGCACGTCCCAGCCGGGGTCGCCGGGCGACAGCTCGGGCCGGCACCGCTTGCACGGCCGGAAGCCGGCGGCCTCAGCCGAGGCGGCGTGCCGGTAGAAGCGCACGTTCCTGGACGCGGGCGTGCGTGCCGGGCAGATCGGGCGGCAGTAGATGCGGGTGGTCGTCACCGCCGTGTAGAAACGCCCGTCGAACCGGGCGTCCCGAGAGGAGACCGCCCGGTAGCAGGACTCGAAGTCGAGCTCCAGTGGTGACATGCCTCCGACGTTATGCGCTGCCGGAAGGGTGCGACCGGCGGAAATCGGACCTCAGCGTGAAACCGCAGGTCAGCAGGCGGGAAGGGGGAACTGGCGGGAATCGGACCTCGGGGGACCCACGGCTCAGGGCTGCCGGCGCACGGGCGACAGCAGGACCGGCAGCCAGCTCAGCGCCATGAGCACCGCCCCGGCCCAGAGCGACGCCCGCACGCCCCACACCTCGCCCAGCACCCCCGCGAGCAGCCCGCCGAGGCCGACGGCGCCCATGAGGACGAGGCGTATCGTGGCGTTCGCCCGGCCCAGCATCCCGTCCGGGATGATCCGCTGCCGCACGCTGACCAGCAGCACGTTGTTCACCCCCGTGCGGAACATCAGCACGAACCACGCCCCGGCCGCGGCCCACAGCCACGGGCCGCGGTCCAGGAACGGGATCACGAACGCCGGGGGTGCCGTGGCGAGGCCGAGCACCAAGGTCGTCCGCCCGGCGCCGAGGCGGCGGCCGAACAGGTGCGCGGTGGCCGACCCGGCGAGCGTGCCCAGCCCTCCCGCCGCGAGGTACGTCCCGAGCACCCACTCCGGATAACCGAGCTGCCGTACCAGGAGCACGGGCAGCAGCACCGAGAACAGGGGGAAGGCCAGGTTCGCCATGGCCCCCATCACGCACAGCCCGACGAGGACGGGGTTGCCGAGCAGGAAGCGCACCCCTTCGGCGATCTGCCGTCCCACCCCCGAGGCCGTCGCCGGCCGCTCCGCGGGAGCGGGCTCGGGGACGTGGCGCAGCCAGGCGGCCGACCACAGGTGGCTGAGCGCGTCGAGCAGCAGCGCCACCGGCGCCCCCACGGCCTGCGCCAGCACGCCGCCCAGGCTCTTGCCGGTGACGTCCATCCCGGCCTGGGTGCCCACGAGCAGCGAGTTGGCCGCCATCAGCCGGTCCCGTCCGACGAGCCCCGGCAGCACGCTCACGGCCGCCAGGTCGAACACCAGCGTCCCGGCCCCCATCAGCACCGCCACGGCGTAGAGCTGGCCCATGCCGAGCCACCCCCACCACCAGGCGAGCGGCACGGACAGCAGCACGGCCGCCCGCGCGAGATCGGTGGCTACCATCAGGCTCCGCCGCCGTGAGCGGTCGACCCAGACGCCCGCCGGCAGCCCGAGCAGCAGCACCGTGAGCGTGCCAAGCGCGCTGAGCAGCCCGACCTCGCCCGGTCCCGCCCCGAGCGCGGTGACCGCGAGCAGGGGGAGGGCGACCTGGCTGACCTGGCTGCCGAGCCCGCTGACCGCTCCGGCGACGTACAGGCTGCGGAAGCCGCGGTGCCGCAGCAGCGGCGCGTCACCGACCCCGACATCGGCGGGGACGGGGACGGGGACGGAAACGCGGGGGATGGAAGTCATGCCACCGACGATGCTGAAATATCTGCCTATAGGGCTATTGATGAAGCGAGGCGTTAATCCACATGCCCCTCACCCTGGCGTTCACGGCCCAGGACATGGCCAACATCCGCTTCGCCGTCTCACCCCTGGGCGAGGTCGTGGCCAGTGTCCGCGTGGTCAAGGACCCCGCCGCCCACTCCGCCCTGCGCCCCTGGGCCGAGCAGGTACGGCGCCGCCTGGCGGACGTCGACTTCCGCCTGCTGTCCGACCTCGTGCCCGTCCCCACGGTCTCGATCGCCGGCTTCACCTGCACCCCGCCGTCCACCTCGACGCCCGATCTGGAGGTGGAGCTCGCCACGATGCGCGCCGCCGCCGGCCGCGTCCGCGCCGACCTCGACAGCGTGGGCGGCCCCCGCACCGAACGCGTCCAGGCCCTGTACGACGACCCGGACAAGGGGCTGGAACGCCTGGCGGAGGAGGTGGGCGGGTACTGGGAGGCGGCCATCGCCCCGTACTGGCCGAGGATCAGGTCGCTGCTCGACGGCGAGATCCTGCGCCGCGCCAGGGTGCTCGCCGAGGGCGGCGCGGACCGCATGCTGGCCGACCTCGACGACAGCGTCACCTGGGAGGACGGCAGGCTGCACCTGCGGCACCGCTACGTGTCGGGCGTCCGCTCACTGCGCGGGCTGGGGCTGCTGCTGGTGCCGTGCGTGTTCGCCTGGCCGAGGGTCTTCTCCGTCACGACGCCGCCGTACCAGCCGACGGTCCGCTACCCGCCGCGCGGCGTGGCCACGCTGTGGGAGCGCGGCGAGGCGGACACGCCCGCCGCGCTGGCGACGGTGCTCGGCCGCACCCGCGCCCGGCTGCTGGCCGAGCTGGACCAGCCCACCTCCACGCAGGAGCTCGCCCGGCGCCTGGAGCTGGCCGAGCCGGGCGTGAGCCGGCACCTCACGGCACTGCGCGACGCCGGCCTGTGCACGTCGCACCGCACCGGGAGGTACGTCCTGTACGCGCGCACCGCGGTGGCCGAGGCGCTCCTCGGGCACAATCCCTGACCGGCACCTGCGGTGACGGCCGGCGGTCACTTGGACGAGACGCCCACGCCCAGGTCGAACTCCCGGTAGACCCGGGCCCAGAACCCGTCGCGCAGCCACACCCTGGCCTCCGGGAACGGCCGCAGCGAGTGGCCCAGCTCCTTCTCGGCCTCGATCAGCAGCTCCGTGTCGATGACCGTGGGCAGGATCGGGCCGGGAAGCAGGTCGCGGATGTTGTCGCGGCCACGCGTGAGGATCCACTTCTGCGCCACGTGCTCGCCGACGTCCTCCACCCGCGGGCGGCTGGGGCCGAGCTTGGCCACCTGGCCGGGCTTGACCTGCGGCTTGACGGGCGCGCGCCCGGCGAACACCTGCGCGGGCGACGGGGCGGCCACGGGCGGCGCGACCGGCACGGGCTGCGGGGCACGGCTGAAAAAGGGCCTCAGGAAATCAGCGGAGATCACTTCGACGGTGTCGGACTCCCACACCAGCCGCTCGGCCTGGTTGGTCCCGTACGGCGGCTCGACGCCCCACAGGTGGATGCGCACCCCGTACGCCTGGGCGGCCTCCACGGCGGGCACCATGTCCTCGTCCCCGGCCAGCAGTATCGTGTCGGTCACCGCGTGGTGGCGGGCCAGCGCCTCCAGGTCGCTCCTGATCTGCGCGTCGACGCCCTTCTGCTGGCCGCGGGCGTTGAGGTTGCCAAGCCGTACCTTGACCCAGGGCAGCTGGGCGATGACCCGCTGGTCGACGGTGGGCACACGGTCGCGGGCGGCGTCATACCAATAGATCCGCAGCAGCTCACCGGAAATGCGCTCCATCGCATGCTTCTGGAGACTTTGGATCAGCTCATCCGCGGCCACCCGGTATTCTTTGCGTTCCTTCGCCCCCAGCAGGACTTCACCCGCGGCGGCGTACAGGTATCCGACATCCACGAGGACGGCGTACTTGGCCGCCACAGGATGCGGCATGAGGTCTGGGATGGCCATGATGTCCTCCAGGCCGCAGCGTTAGTTGATCGGCCGACTATATACTCCTGCTTTTTTCTAGATAGTCCCAACTCCCTGGGAAGTTGACACCCGTTTCCTGGGATCTCTCTAGGGCAGGGCGCTCATCCGCCAAGCCGCCTTCCCCGGAGAGAGAGGCTTACGCATCCTTCTAGCCGGGTTTCGCCACATTTGTGGAGTGGGAGCGGCGGCCGGTCGCGACGGGGCGGCGCGGGTGGCGAGGACGGCCACGAGCGCGGCGATCTCCTCCGGCGTGGCGTCGCCCCGGACGATCCTGAGGTGCGGCTTCATAGGGGGATGTTCCCATGCTTCTTCGCCGGTAGCGAGGCTCGCTTGTTGCGCAGCGCGCGCAGCGCCCGTACGACCTGGGCCCGGGTCTCCGAGGGCCTGATCACCGCGTCCACGTAACCCCGCTCGGCCGCGATGTACGGGTTGGCCAGCGTGTCCTCGTACTCCGTCACCAGCCGGGCGCGCTCGGCGTCCGGGTCGTCGGCCGCCGCCAGCTCGCGCCGGTACAGGATGTTGACCGCGCCCTGGGCGCCCATCACCGCGATCTGCGCGGTCGGCCAGGCCAGGTTGACGTCCGCGCCCAGGTGCTTGGAGCCCATGACGTCGTACGCCCCGCCGTACGCCTTGCGGGTGATCACGGTGACGAGCGGGACGGTGGCCTCGGCGTAGGCGTAGAGGAGCTTCGCCCCGCGCCGGATGATTCCGTTCCATTCCTGATCTGTACCCGGCAGGAATCCCGGAACATCAACAAATGTCAGGATTGGGATATTGAAAGCATCACATGTTCGTATGAAACGGGCAGCCTTCTCGGATGCGTTGATATCAAGACATCCGGCGAAATGCATGGGCTGGTTGGCGACCACGCCCACCGACTGCCCGTCCAGCCGGCCGTACCCGACCACGATGTTGGGCGCGAACAGCGCGTGGACCTCCAGGAACTCACCGTCGTCGAGCACCCGTTCGATCACCTGGTGCATGTCGTACGGCTGGTTCGACGAGTCCGGGATCAGCCCGTCCAGCTCCGGATCGGGCTCCAGGTCGGCCGCCGGCTCGTAGGCCGGCGCCTCGTCCAGATTGTTGGAGGGCAGGTAGGACAGCAGCTCCTTGACGTACTCCAGCGCGTCGTTCTCGTCGCCGGCCTGGTAGTGCGCCACGCCCGACTTGGTGTTGTGCGTGTGCGCCCCGCCCAGCTCCTCGAACGTGACCTCCTCGCCCGTCACCGTCTTGATCACGTCCGGCCCGGTGATGAACATCTGCGAGGTCTGGTCCACCATGACGACGAAGTCCGTCAGCGCGGGCGAGTACACGTGACCGCCCGCCGCGGCGCCCATGATGAGCGAGATCTGCGGGATCACGCCCGACGCGTGCACGTTGCGCTTGAAGATCTCCGCGTACAGGCCGAGCGCGACCACGCCCTCCTGGATGCGCGCGCCGCCGCCCTCGTTGATGCCGACGATCGGGCAGCCCGTCTTCAGCGCCATGTCCAGCACCTTGACGATCTTCTCGCCGTACACCTCGCCGAGCGAGCCGCCGAACACCGTCACGTCCTGCGAGAACACGCAGACCTGCCGCCCGTCCACGGTGCCGTGGCCGGTGATCACGCCGTCGCCGTACGGCCTGCGCCGCTCCAGCCCGAACATCGTCGACCGGTGCCGGGCGAACGCGTCGAACTCCACGAACGAGCCCTCGTCCAGCAGCGCCAGCACCCGTTCACGGGCCGTCATCTTGCCCCGGGCGTGCTGCTTCTCCACCGCCGCGGCCGAGCCGGCGTGGACCGCCTCGTCCAGCCGCCGCTCCAGGTCCGCGATCTTCCCGCCCGTGGTGTGGATGTCCGTGGGGTGGACGTCCGTGGCGTGGGTCTCCGGCTTTTCTGGTATGGCGTCCGCTGTCATGCGCGCAAGGGTAATCCCTCCTCCTAGAGTGGATCCATGACGGACGCGGTTCGCACGCACGGCCTTCTCAAGCGCTACGGACCGCAGGTGGCGGTCGCGGGTGTCGACCTCGTCGTCCCGGCGGGCAGCTTCGCCGGCCTCGTCGGCCCCAACGGCGCGGGCAAGACGACGACGCTCAGCATGGTCACCGGATTACTGCGCCCCGACGGCGGCCGTGCCGAGGTGGGCGGCCTTGACGTATGGCGCGACCAGCTCCAGGTCAAGGCGCGCATCGGCGTGCTGCCCGAGGGATTGCGGCTGTTCGAGCGGCTGTCGGGCCGGGAGCTGCTCCTCTACAACGGGCGGCTGCGCGGCATCCCCAGGGCCGACGTCGAGCGGCGCGCCACCGAGCTGCTGCGGGTCATGGACCTGGAGGACGCCGCCGGCAAGCTCGTCGTCGACTACTCCACCGGCATGCGCAAGAAGATCGGGCTGGCGGCGGCGCTGCTGCACAACCCGGCCGTGCTCTTCCTGGACGAGCCGTTCGAGGGCGTCGACCCGGTCAGCGCCAGCACACTCACCGAGGTGCTGCGCCGCTTCACCGCCTCCGGCTCGACCGTCATCTTCTCCAGCCACGTCATGGACCTGGTCGAGCGGCTGTGCGACTGGGTGTCGGTGATGAGCGGCGGTCACATCGTGGCCCAGGGGCCGCTCGCCGAGGTACGCGGCGGGCGCAGCCTCAACGAGGCGTTCCTCCAGCTCGTCGGCGGCCCCCGCACGGGCGGCGACGCGGGCCTGACCTGGCTCGGCGCCCACCAGGAGGAGTCGTGACCGGCACGGTCGCACTGTTCGCTCAGCTCAAGCTGCGCCTCCTCGCCGGCAACCTGCGCGGCGACCTCCAGCGCAAGCTCGGCTTCGTCTTCTCCCTCGTCATGGCCGCCGGCCTCGCCGTGCTCGGCTTCGCGCTCATGGCGCTGGTGCGCCTCGCGCCGCACGACGTGGCCGCCGGCGTCGTCGTCGTCGCCTACACCGCCATCGTCGCCGGCTGGATGATCGTGCCGCTGCTCGCGTTCGGGCTGGACGACACGCTCGACCCCGCCCGGCTGTCGCTGTTCCCCCTCCGTACGGGTGAGCTGGCGGTCGGCATGTTCACCGCGTCGGCCACCGGCGTCTGGCCGGTCGCCACGCTCGTGGTCGTCGCCGGCGGGCTGGCCGGCCTCGCGACGAGCCCCGGCGGCGTGCTCGTGGGGTTGGTGGCGGTGCTCCTGCAGTTCGCCCTCTGCCTGGTGCTCTCCCGGCTCGTCACCACGTCGCTGTCGGGCGCGCTGCGCACCCGGCGCGGGCGCGACGTGCTGGCCGTGGCCGCGCTGTTCGTCGTGCTGCTCGCCCAGCTGCCCAACCTGCTCCTCAACACCAACCTCGGCGACCCCGCCGCGATGCTGCGCGGCACGGCGGGAGTCCTGCGGTGGACGCCGCCGGGCATGCTGGCCCACGCGATCGCCGACGGCGGCCTCGTCGGCCTGGCCGAGGTCGCCGTCGTGGCGCTCGTCGTGGTGCTGGCCGCCTGGCTGTGGATCAAGGCGCTGAGCCGGGCGCTGGTCACCCCCGACGCCTCCACCCAGGCCGCCTCCGTGCGCGAGGGGAGCGGGCTGGCCGACCGGTTCCTGCCCGACGGGCCGCTGGCGGCCGTGGTCGCCAAGGAGCTCAAGTACCTGCGGCGGGAGCCCCGGTTCCGGGTGCTCTGGTTCACCTCGGTCGTGGTCAGCGTCGTGCTCGCCTTCTCGCTCAGCTCCAACGTCCCGGGCGGGGCCGGCCCGTGGCTGCCCATCGCGTCCACCTCGATGGCCGCCATCATGATCGCGCTCCAGTCGGGCAACGTCTTCGGCATCGACGGGGCGTCCCTCTGGATGAACGTCGTAGCCATCGGCTCGGAGGACGGCTTCCGCACCGACCTGGCCGGCCGTCACCTGGCCAACGCCATCGCCGCGACGCCGCTGCTGGTCGCCATCGCCGTGGCCGGCTCGGTGCTGAGCGGTCATCCGACGGCCATCCCGTTCGCCGTCCTGGCCGGCTGGGGAGCGCTCGGCGTCGGGCTCGGCGTCGGCGCGGTGACCAGCGTGGCGATCCCGTACACGGTGCCCGAGCGCATGAACGCCTTCACCGGAGCCGCCCCCGGGCAGGGCGGCCAGGCGTTCGTGTCCTCCATGGGGGCGTTCGCCGGGATCGCCGCCCTGACGCTGCCGCTCGCGGTGCCGATCGCGTTCGGGCTCGTCTGGCTCTGTGTCGTCGCCCCGGTGTACGGCCTGCTGATCGAGACGCTCGGCCGCCGGCTCGGCGCGACGATCGGTTTCTCCCGGATGCCCGAGCTCGTCGCGGCCGTGTCCCGTCCCACGTGAGCAGTGGTCTAGTCCATTAGGTGAGACCGGGCTACGGCCTCCGTCGGCGACTGGATACCCTTCGACACATGATTGACCAGGGGATCGAGCGTCGTAGCGCCGCCGTCACCGAGATGCCCGACGAGCTCCGGCACGATGTGCGGCTGCTCGGCAAGCTGCTCGGACAGGTCATCGCCGAGCAGGGGGGCGAAGACCTCCTGGCCGACGTCGAGCGACTGCGCAAGGCGGTCATCGCCGCCCGCAGGGGCGAGGCGTCGGCCGACGAGATCACCGCCATGGTCGAGGCGTGGGAGATCGACCGGGCCGTCCAGATCGCCCGCGCGTTCACGTGCTACTTCCATCTGGCCAACCTGGCCGAGGAGCACTACCGCATCCGTACCCTGCGCGAGCGCGACACCGAGGGCGGCGTCCAGCGCGAGTCGCTGGCGCACGCCGTGCACGAGCTGGGCGCCGACCGCGTCGCCGAGCTGGTCGAGCGCCTGGAGCTGCACCCGGTGCTCACCGCCCACCCGACCGAGGCGCGCAGGCGGGCCGTCGTCACCGCGATCCAGCGGATCAGCGGCCAGCTCACCGAGTACAACGCCCCCGGCCGGGGCTCCTCCGAGCGGGCCGAGAGCCGGCGGCGGCTGCTGGAGGAGATCGACCTCCTGTGGCGCACCGCCCACCTGCGCCCGAGCAAGCTCGACCCGCTCGACGAGGTGCGCACCGCCATGGCCGCCTTCGACGAGACCCTGTTCCGCGTCGTCCCGCAGGTCTACCGCTCGCTCGACGCCGCGCTCGCCGACGGCACGGGCACCCGGGCGCCGCTCGCCCGGCCGTTCATCCGCTACGGGAGCTGGATCGGCGGCGACCGCGACGGCAACCCCAACGTCACCGCCAAGGTCACCCGCGAGGCCGTGCAGATCCAGGCCGAGCACGTGCTGACCGCGCTGGAGAACGCCACCACCCGCATCGGCCGCACCCTCACCGCCACCGCCCAGTTCGCGCCCCCCTCGCCCGAGCTGAAGAGCGCCATCGCCGCGGCCGAGGACGCCCACCCCGAGCTGGTCTCCGAGCTGGCCACCCGGTCCCCGCGCGAGCCGCACCGGCAGTGGCTGCTGTTCGTCGCGGCCCGCATCGCCGCCACCCGCCGCCGCGACCTCGACCTCGCCTACCTGTCGCCCGGCGACCTGCTCGCCGACCTGCGCCTGGCCCAGGACTCGCTGGCCCGCGACGCCGCCCGCCAGGCGTACGGGGAGCTGCAGCACCTCATCTGGCAGGTGGAGACGTTCGGCTTCCACCTGGCCGAGCTGGAGGTGCGCCAGCACTCCCAGGTCCACGCCGCGGCGCTGGAGGAGATCAGGGCCGGCGGCGAGCTGTCGGAGCGCACCGAGGAGGTGCTGTCGACGATCCGGGTGATCGGCTGGATCCAGGAGCGGTTCGGCGTGCGCGCCTGCTCCCGTTACGTGGTGTCCTTCACCCGGGGCGCGGCCGACGTGGCCGCCGTCTACGAGCTGGCCCAGCACGCGCTCGGGACGCGGGCGCCGGTGCTCGACGTGGTGCCGCTGTTCGAGTCGGGCCAGGACCTCGCCAACTCGCCGGACGTGCTGTCCGGCATGCTCGACATCCCGCAGGTGCGCGAGCGGCTCGCCGCCACCGGCCGGCGCATGGAGATCATGCTCGGCTACTCCGACTCGGCCAAGGAGCTCGGCCCGGCCGCGGCCACGCTGCGGCTGTACGAGGCCCAGGAGCGGCTCACCGCCTGGGCGGCCGAGCACGACGTCCGGCTGCGCATGTTCCACGGCCGCGGGGGAGCCCTGGGCCGGGGCGGCGGCCCCGCCAACCGCGCCGTGCTCGCCCAGGCCCCCGGCTCGGTCGCGGGCAGCTTCAAGGTCACCGAGCAGGGCGAGGTCATCTTCGCCCGCTACGGCCACCTGGCGATCGCCCGCCGCCACATGGAGCAGGTGGCCAACGCCGTGCTGCTCGCCTCCTCGGTCACGGTCGGCGCGCGCACGGCCGCCGCGGCCGAGCGCTTCCGCCCGCTGGCCGAGCAGGTGGCGACGGCCTCGGAGGGCGCCTACCGGTCGCTCACGGAGGCGCCCGGCTTCCCCGAGTGGTTCAGCCTGGTCAGCCCGCTGGAGGAGCTGGGCTCCCTGCGGCTCGGCTCACGCCCGGCGCGCCGCGGCCTCGGCGCTCCCCGCTCCCTGGACGACCTGCGCGCCATCCCGTGGGTGTTCGCCTGGGCGCAGACCCGGGTCAACCTGCCCGGCTGGTACGGCCTGGGCGCCGGCCTGGCCTCGGTCGGCTCGATGGAGGAGCTGCGGGCCGCGTACCAGGAGTGGCCGCTGTTCAACGCCCTGCTCGACAACGCCGAGATGTCGCTGGCCAAGACCGACCGCTCGATCGCCGAGCGCTACCTGGAGCTGGGTGGCCGGCCCGACTTCGCGCGCCAGGTCCTGGAGGAGTACGACCGGACGCGGCGCCTGGTGCTGGAAGTCACGGGGCACACGCGGCTGCTGGAGAACCGCAAGGTCCTCTCGCGCGCCGTCCAGCTCCGCGACCCGTACGTGGACGCGCTCTCGCACCTCCAGCTCCGTGCCCTGCGCGCCCTGCGCACCGGCGCCCCGTCCGACCACGAGCGCGAGCGCCTGTCCACGCTCCTCCTGCTCTCGGTCAACGGCGTCGCCGCCGGCCTCCAGAACACCGGCTGACACAGGGGCTCAGCGCAGGCCGGCGAAGAAGGCGCGGATGTCGGAGGTGAGGGCCTCCGTGGCGGTGTGGGCCGTGTAGTGGCCGTGGGCCGGGGCCGGGAGGGTCTTCCAGGAGACGATCCCGGCGTGGTCGCGCTCGGCGAAGCGGCGGATGGACTTGAAGTCGCCCTCGGCCATGGCCAGCGCCATCGGCACCGTCGTGGGCTCCTTGGCGGCCTGCTGGGCGCTCTGCTGGGCGCGGGCGTTCTCCCAGTACAGGCGCAGCGCCGAGCCGGACGTGCCGGTGAACCAGTGGATCGCGGCGTTCAGCAGCACGAAGTCGTCGTCGAGGTCCTCGTCGAAGAGCTGGGCCAGCCAGCCGACCAGGCCGGCGGGGGAGTCGGTGATGGCGTGCGCCAGCGTCTGCGGCTGCTGCGACTGCAGGACGTTGAACGCGCCCTTCTCCTTCCAGAACCAGTCGAGCACGGCCAGCCCCGCCTGGTCCTCCTCGGTCAGGCCGGCGAACTCGGCCGGGTCGCCGGAGGGGAAGGAGAAGAGCTGGGTCACGTGGACGCCGACGACGTGGTCCGGGGCGATCCGGGCCAGCTCGGGGGAGATCATGGATCCGGCGTCGTTGCCGACCGCGCCGTAGCGGTCGTAGCCGAGGCGGGACATGAGCTCGGCCCACGCGCGGGCGATGCGGACGTTGTCCCAGCCGGTCTCGGTGGTCGGGCCGGAGAAGCCGTAGCCGGGCAGCGACGGGATGACCAGGTGGTGATGGCGCGACAGCGGCTCGACGGCGTCGAGGTACTCGGCGATCGAGCCGGGCCAGCCGTGGGTGAGGAGCAGCGGCAGGGCGCCGGGGTCGTCGGAGCGGACGTGGATGAAGTGGATGTTCTGCCCGTCGATCTCGGTGGTGAACTGGGGGTGGGCGTTGAGGCGGGCCTCCTGGGCGCGCCAGTCGAAGCCGGTGCGCCAGTGGGTGACGAGCCGCCTGACCCGCTCGACGCTGACGCCCTGGTCGGCGCCCGGGATCTCGTCGGCGAAGCGGGTCAGCGCGAGGCGGGTCTGCAGGTCGTCGAGCTCGGCCTGGGGGACCTCGACGCGGAAGGGACGGATCTCGGCACTGATGGCGGTCATGCTGGCACCTCTCGATGGGGAACGGAACGCTTTGTTCTGATCCAAGAATAGCAGAACGGAATGATTCATTCCACTGCTTCGCGCGCCGGGACATCGCGGGCGCGCCGCTCCCCGGGGGGTCAGACGCGGACGCGGTCGTGGCCCGCGTAGACGTTGCAGCGCTCACCGCGCAGGAAGCCCACCAGCGTCATGCCGAACTCCCTGGCCACGTCCACGGCCAGCGACGACGGCGCCGACACCGCGCACACCACCGGGATGCCGGCCGCCAGCGCCTTCTGCATGATCTCGTAGCTGGCCCGGCCGCTGACCATGAGCACGTGCCGGTCCAGCGGCAGCCGCTCCGCCAGCGCCGCCCAGCCGGTCAGCTTGTCGACCGCGTTGTGCCGGCCCACGTCCTCCCGTACGGCCAGCAGCTCGCCCTCCGCCGTGAACAGCCCGGCCGCGTGCAGCCCGCCCGTCTTGCCGAAGACGCCCTGCGCCGCGCGCAGCCGGTCCGGCAGGCCGTACAGGACCTCGGGGACGAGCTCGACGGCGCCGGGCGGCGCCGGACGGCAGCGGTCGCGCAGCGCGTCGAGGCTGGCCGAGCCGCACACGCCGCACGCGCTGGAGGTCAGGAAGTGACGCTCCAGCGCCGGCAGGTCGGGGATCGGGCCGCGCAGCCGTACGGTGACCGTGTTGTAGCGGGCCTCGACCGGCACGTCCTCGTCGGTGCAGTAGCCGATGGAGGCGATGCCGCCGGCCCGCACCAGGCCCTCCGCGTGCAGGAACCCGGCCGCCAGCTCGAAGTCGTGGCCTGGTGTGCGCATGGTGATCGCCACCGTGCGGCGTCCGCCGTCGAGCGAGGCGAGCCGGATCTCCAGCGGCTCCTCGGTGGCCAGGTCGTCACGGCGCTCCGTGGCGGCCGGGCCGGTCAGCCGCCGGATGCGGACGCGGGTCGTGGGCCCGGGGCGCTCGCTCATGCGCGGCGCACCGTCACCGTCGCGTTGTAGTCGGGGATCCGGGCGTCAGGTGAGCGGCGCGACTCGTCGAGCAGGACGTTGCCCTCCGGCCAGTGGATCTGCAGGTTGCCCGGCATGACGGGAGCCCGCAGCACCTTGCCCAGGTAGGAGCGCTCGCCGGAGCGCAGCTCGACCGGGGTGCCGTCGGGCAGGCCGAGCCGGTCGGCGTCGTAGGCGCTCATCAGCACCGCCTCGCGGGTGGCGCCGTTGAAGCCGTCGAGCCGCTCGTGGACCATGCTGTTGAACTGCTTGCCCCGCCGGGTGGCGACCATGAACGTCCCGTCCGGCCGCTCCAGCGCGGGCAGCGGCACGGCCGAGAACCTCGCCAGCCCGTCGGGGGTCTGGAAGCCGCCGTCGGCGAACAGGTGCCGCCCGCCGTACTGCACGTTGTCGCCGAACGCGCTCAGCCTCGCGATGCCCGCGTAGAACGGCACGGCCCGCTCGATCTCCTCGCGGATCGCGGGCGTGCCGGTGAAACGGACCTTCGACGCCAGCGCGGGACGGCTGCGGGCGGCCAGCTCGGTGAAGATCTTCCACTCCGGCCACGCCTCGGCCACCCGGGGCCCCTCCACCTCCGGCGAGAAGATGATCCGCCGCTCGGTCGAGGTCTCGGTCACGCCGCCCGTCATCTCGTAACGGGTCTGCGCGGGCAGCAGCAGCACGTCGCCGTCGGACGGCACGAGCATCTGGGACGACAGCACGATGTCGATGTGGACGCGCAGGCGCGGCCGGCGCAGCGCCTCGCGGCAGTACCCGGGGTCGGGGAGCACCTCCAGGAAGTTGCCGCCGCTGGAGATCAGCGTGTCCAGCTCGCCCGCGTGGGCGGCGTCGATCATGTCGGTGGCGGTCAGGCCGGGGGTGGCCGGCACCTCGAAGCCCCACAGGTCCGCGAACCTCCCGGCGTTCTCCGGGGTGATCGGCAGCCCGCCCGGCAGCCCCGTGGCGTACGCGCCCATCTCCGCGCCGCCCTGCACCCCGCTGTGCCCGCGGATCGGCATCAACCCGCAGTGCTCGCGACCCACGAACCCGCGCGCGAGCGCCAGGTTGACGATGGCCCGCACGTTGTCCTCGCCGAAGGTGTGCTGCGTGATGCCCATCGACCACACCAGCACCGCCGACCTGGCCTCCGCGAGCAGCCGCGCCAGCCGCAGCATCTCGTCGCGCGAGGCCCCCGACAGCGCCTCCAGCTCCTCCCACGACTGCGCCCCGACCGCCTCGCGCGCCCGCTCGAAGCCCGTCGTACGGAGCGCCACGAACTTCTCGTCCACCCACTCCTGCTCCACCAGGTGTTTGAGCACCCCGTTGAGGAAGCCGATGTCGCCGCCCACGTTCACGCCGAAGAACTCGTCGGTGATCTTCGTGCCGAACACGGCCGACTCCGCGTTGGACGGCACCCAGTACCGCTCCATGCCCGGCTCACGGTAGGCGTTGACCATCGCCACCCGGGTGCCGGCCTTCTTGGCGTGGTAGAGGTACTTCATCGCCACCGGCTGGTTGTTCGACGGGTTGGAGCCGATGAAGACGATCAGGTCGGAGCCGATCCAGTCGGTGTAGGAGCAGGTGGTGGCCGCCGCGCCGATCGTCTCCTTGAGCGCGACCGTCGAGGGGGAGTGGCAGATCCGCGCCGCGTTGTCGATGTTGTTGGTGCCGAGCGCCCGCATCGCCTTCTGCGCGGCGTAGTAGTTCTCGTTCGGCACGCCCCTGCTGGTCAGGTACGCGCCGAAGCGCGCGTCGCGCAGCCCGGCCGCCGCGATCGAGAGCGCCTCGTCCCACGGGACGCGCGTGAAGCCGGGCTCGCCCGCGCGGCGCAGCATCGGGTACGGCAGGCGCCCCAGCTCGCGCAGCTCCGCGCTGCGCCGGCCCGCCAGCCCCGACACGTCGCGCAGCATCGAGACGTCCAGCGCCGGCATCGTGTTGAGCGGCAGCAGGCGCAACCTGATGTTGCAGAGGTGGACTTCCCTCATCGTCCAGTCGCGCATGCCCTTGGTGCCGAGCGCGCAGCCGTCGCACGTGCCCTGGGTGAGGACCCGCCAGGCGTAACGCCTGCGACCCTTGACCGCCCGGAACGCCTTCAGCAACTCGAGATAGTTGTTCGGCTTGCGCAGACCGAGGCCGAACGGCCGCCAGGACGCCCAGTTGCGTGGATCGAGAAGCTTGCTCACCCCTCCATCTTGCTCGCTTCCCGGCCGGGCGGAGCCCCGGGCGCACCGGCTCTCCCGCGTGGAGGGCAGGGGCGGCGTCCGGGCGGTGCGGCACGTCGGCCAAGATGGACAGGTGCCCGACTCGCGCTACTCCGACCTCAACCGCCCGCCCCTCTCCGAGGCGGCGCTCAACCGCGCCCTCGTCCGGCCGGACGGTCTGTGGACGGGCGTGACCGTGGTCGAGAGCACCGGCTCCACCAACGCCGACCTCGCCGGCCAGGCCCGTGAGGGCGCCGTGGAGGGCACGGTGCTGGTCGCCGAGGAGCAGGTGGCGGGCCGGGGCCGGCTCGGCCGCACCTGGACCGCTCCCGCCCGCTCCGGGCTGGCCGTGTCCGTGCTGCTCAGGCCGGTGCCGCCGGTCACCACGCACGGCTGGCTGCCGCTGCTGTTCGGCGTCGCCGCCGCCTCGGCCGTGCGCCGCCTGGCCGAGGTGGACGTGCGCCTCAAGTGGCCGAACGACCTGCTCGTCGGCGACCGCAAGCTGGCCGGGGTGCTGGCCGAGCGCGTGGAGGACGCGGTGGTCGTCGGCATGGGCCTCAACGTGTCGCTGCGGGCCGACGAGCTGCCCGTGCAGACCGCCACGTCGCTGGCCATCCAGGAGGCCGCCTGCCTCGACCGCGACCCGCTGTTGCGGGCCGTGCTGCGCGAGGTCGAGAGCCACTACGCCGACTGGGCCGAGGCCGGCGGCGACGCCGACACCGCCGGGCTGCGCGCCGCCTACCAGGCCTCCAGCGCCACCATCGGGCGCGAGGTGCGGGTGGAGCTGCCCGGCGGCCGCTTCCTGACGGGCCGCGCCACCGGCGTCGACCCCGCCGGCCGCCTCCAGCTCACCGCCGGCGGCGAGCAGCACACGCTGAGCGCCGGCGACGTCGTCCACCTGCGCCCGTCCGCGTGACCGCCGCCCTACGCCCGCGGGCGTAGCCGCGCGTCCCGGTAGGTGGCAGCATGTGCGCATGACCATCCCGGACCATCACCTCACACAGGGTGAACGCCGCGTCAGGTCCTTCCACCCCCACTGGAAGCGCCTCGTCGGCCCCGTCGCCGCGCTCGTGCTCATCGCCGTGGCCTCGGGCGCGGCGGTGTACTTCGTCCCGGGCGACTGGGAGTACGCCTCCTACGCCAGGATCGCCGTCTGCGCGATCGCCCTCGTCCTGCTGACCGTCTGGTCGTTCGTCCCCTACCTCCAGTGGAAGAACACCGGCTACGTGCTCACCACCCACCGCTTCACGATCAGCTCCGGGGTGCTCAACAAGTCGACCGACGAGATCCCGATGGCCAAGGTCAACACCGTCAGCTCCGACCAGACGTTCGTCGAGCGGCTGCTCGGCTGCGGCACGCTCACCGTGGAGTCCGCGGGCGACCGCGGCCAGATCGTGCTGCGCGACATCCCGCACCTCCAGGACGTCCGGGCCGACCTGTTCCGGCTCCTGGAGGACGCCACCGACGGCGAGCTCGACGGCCGTTGAGCGAGGACGGCCGTTGAGCCGGGAGGGGCCGCGCAGGCCCACAGCCGAGGAGATCGGCCTGCTGCTGGCCGGCGCGCCCGCCCGTCACACCCGCACCGAGGTGGCGGCCGGCGCCGGAGTCTCCCAGGAGCTCGCCGAGCGGGTCTGGCGCGCCCTGGGCTTCCCCACCCACGCCGACGACACCGTCGCGTTCTCCGAGGCCGACGTGGCCGCCCTGACGCGGGTGCGGACGATGCTCGACCGCGGCCTGCTGGACGAGGCCACGGTCGTCCGCATGGCCCGTGCCCTCGGCCAGACCACGGCCCGGCTGGCCCAGTGGCAGGCCGAGATCATCATCGGTCACCTGCTGCCCGCGGAGGGCGAGCCGTCCGACGACGACCTGGCGCGCGTGCTCGACACGGCCCGCGCGCTGCTGCCCGACTTCGAGCACCTGCTCGTGCACGTCTGGCGGGCCCAGCTCGCCGCCGCGGGCACGCGCCTGCTGGCCATGGCCGACCTGCGCCCCGAGACCGCACCCGGCCCGCGCCCCGGGACCGCACCGCGCCACGGGTCCACACCGGGCCGCGTGGCGACGCCTGAGGCCGCGCCGGGCCGCGTGGCGATGGCCGTGGGCTTCGCCGACCTCGTGGAGTTCACCAGGCGGGCCAGGGAGCTGGACGAGCGGGAGCTGGCCGACCTGGTCGAGGGGTTCGAGGCGCGGGCGGCCGACATCGTGGCGGCCCACGGCGCCCGGCTGGTCAAGACCCTCGGCGACGAGGTGCTCTTCACCGCCCCCACCCCGGCGCGGGCCGCCGCCATCGCGCTCGACCTGGCCGGCACGGCCGAGCTGCGCATCGGGATGGCGTACGGGCCCGTCGTGCCGATGATGGGCGACGTCTACGGCACCACGGTCAACCTGGCGGCCCGCCTCACCGCGATCGCCAGACCCGGCACGGTCGTCGTCGACTCCGGCCTGGCCGAAGGACTGGCGGGCGAGCCGGGGTTCGAGGTGCGCGGCATGCGGCGCAGGACCGCCCGGGGTCTCGGCGTGGTGCGCCCCCATCTCTTGCGGCGATCATCCTCCTGACGCAGGATGGCTGCCATGCCGTACGAAGTGCGGGGCGTCATCGCCCGAGGTAAAGGCCGGGAAGTCTCCGTCGAGAACGTGATCGTGCCCGATCCCGGGCCGGGCGAGGCCGTCGTCGCCGTGCAGGCGTGCGGGGTCTGCCACACCGACCTCCACTACCGGGAGGGCGGCATCAGCGACGACTTCCCGTTCCTGCTCGGCCACGAGGCGGCGGGCGTCGTGGAGGCCGTCGGCGAGGGCGTGACCGGAGTCGAGCCGGGGGACTTCGTCATCCTCAACTGGCGGGCGGTGTGCGGCCAGTGCCGCGCCTGCCTGCGCGGCCGGCCGTGGTACTGCTTCGCCACCCACAACGCCACCCAGAAGATGACGCTGGAGGACGGCACCGAGCTGTCGCCCGCGCTCGGCATCGGCGCGTTCCTCGGCAAGACGCTCGTGGCGGCGGGCCAGTGCACCAAGGTCTCGCCCGAGGCGCCGGCGGCCGTCGCCGGCCTGCTGGGCTGCGGCGTCATGGCGGGACTCGGCGCCGCGATCAACACCGGCGGCGTCACGCGCGGCGACTCGGTCGCGGTCATCGGGTGCGGCGGGGTGGGCGGCGCCGCCGTCCTGGGCGCCTCGCTGGCCGGCGCGTCGAAGATCATCGCCATCGACGTGGACGACCGCAAGCTGGGCTGGGCCCGTGACTTCGGCGCCACCCACACGGTCAACTCCCGCGAGAGCGACCCGGTCGAGGCCGTGCGCGACCTCACGGGCGGGTTCGGCGCCGACGTGGTCATCGAGGCGGTCGGCCGGCCCGAGACGTACAAGCAGGCCTTCTACGCCCGCGACCTGGCCGGCACGGTCGTGCTCGTCGGCGTGCCAACCCCGGAGATGACGCTGGAGCTGCCGCTGCTCGACGTCTTCGGCCGCGGCGGGGCGCTGAAGTCCTCCTGGTACGGCGACTGCCTGCCGAGCCGCGACTTCCCCATGCTCATCGACCTGTACCTGCAGGGCCGGCTGCCGCTCGACAAGTTCGTCACCGAGACCATCGCGCTCGACGAGGTCGAGGAGGCGTTCGCCAAGATGGGCCGCGGCGAGGTGCTGCGATCGGTGGTGGTCCTCTGACGGATCCGCAGCGAAGCGAGGACATCCGTCAGAGGCCGCCGGGCGGAGCCCGGCCAAGGAGGAGCAGTGCTGGACAAGATCATTACTTCGGGGACGTTCACTCTCGACGGCGGCACCTGGGACGTCGACAACAACGTCTGGCTGGCCGGCGACGCGCGCCGGGTGCTCGTCATCGACGCCGCCCACGACGCCCGCGCCATCGCCGAGCGCGTCGGCGGGCGCACCGTCACGGCCATCGTCTGCACGCACGCGCACAACGACCACATCAACGCAGCCCGCGAGCTGGCCGCGCTCACCGGCGCGCCGATCCGGCTGCACCCCGCCGACCAGGTGCTCTGGGAGCAGGTGTACGGCGACGCGGTGCCGTACGAGCCGCTGGCCGACGGCGAGAAGCTGGAGGCGGGCGGCGTCACGCTGGAGGTGCTGCACACCCCCGGTCACTCCCCGGGCGCGGTGTGCCTGCACGCGCCCGACCTGGGCGTGCTGTTCAGCGGCGACACCCTGTTCAAGGGCGGGCCCGGCGCGACCGGCCGGTCCTACTCCTCGTTCGACACGATCATCGCCTCGATCCGCGACCGGCTGCTGACGCTGCCGCCCGAGACCGTCGTGCACACCGGCCACGGCGAGTCCACCTCGATCCGCGCCGAGGCGCCTCACCTGGAGGAATGGCTGACCCGAGGACACTGAACCCTTACCTCGATGTGGCGGAGGTAACGTAGGCAAGCCTTACCAAACTGGGCTACATTTAGGTTTGCCTAACCTACCGGCTGTCCAGAGAGTGAGAGGCTTCCCCCGCATGTACGTGTGCGTCTGTCGTGCCGTGACCGAGAACGAGGTGCACGACTGCATCGCCGCCGGCGCGCGGAGCGCCCGGCAGGTACGCGACACCACTGGTGCCGGTGGGGACTGTGCCTCTTGTGTCCGGAAAATCTGTGCGATGCTGAAACGGTCTGAGGAACTGACGACCGCATAGCACGAGGGGCCCGTACATGCAGGGCGACAAGCAGATCATCGAGCTGCTCAACGAGCAGCTGACGGCGGAGCTGACCGCCATCAACCAGTACTTCCTGCACGCCAAGATGCAGGAGAACTGGGGGTACACGAAACTGGCCAAACACACCCGCGACGAGTCGATCGACGAGATGCGGCACGCCGAGCGGCTGACGGACCGCATCCTCTTCCTCGAAGGGCTGCCCAACTACCAGCGGCTCGGCACGCTGCACATCGGGCAGACCGTGGAGGAGCAGCTCAAGGCCGACCTGGAGGTCGAGCTGTCGGTGGTGCAGCGGCTGCGGCCCGGCATCCAGCTCATGCGCGAGAAGGGCGACGTCACCTCGGCCCGCATCTTCGAGGAGATCCTGGCCGACGAGGAGCACCACATCGACTACCTGGAGACGGAGCTGGCGCTCATCCACAGCCTGGGCGAGCAGCTCTACCTCGCCCGCTACACGGAGCCGCCGACCGTCTGACGCCCGTCCGACGCCCGTCCGGCGCCTGCCGGGCGTCCGTCCGACGTCCGTCCGACGTCCGCCTGCGCGACACGCCCGCCGGGGCCCCCTCCGGCGGGCGTCGCCGTCTCCGGGCGGATGGGCGCCGCCGAAAGCACGGGACACGCCCGTACATTCCGGGATGGATTTTATGAACGACACGCCCGAGTGCGACACGCCCGGCGCGGTACGGCTTTTCGCTCCGCTGGACGCGCTCATTCGCCGTCACGGCCGCCAATCGCGGTAATTTAAGCCCGGCTAACCGATATTTATCAGCGTTTGCCCAGGTCAATGGATAGGTCAACGACAAGTCAAACCGTGCGCTGTGCCCGGGAAACGATCGCTTAAGGTCCTACGATCGCTTCATGACCTGCGTACTTCTCGCCGAGGATGACACCTCGATTTCCGAGCCGCTCGCGCGCGCGCTTCGCCGTGAGGGCTATCAGGTTGAGGTGAGCCCCGACGGCCCGCAGGCCCTGGAAAGGGCTCTGTCGGGGGGCATCGACCTGATCGTTCTTGACCTCGGCCTGCCAGAGATGGACGGGCTGGAGGTCGCCCGCCGGATCCGCGCCGAAGGACACGGCACTCCGGTTCTCATACTCACCGCCCGCGTCGACGAGGTCGACACGGTCGTCGGCCTCGACGCCGGCGCCGACGACTACGTCACCAAGCCGTTCCGCCTGGCCGAACTGCTCGCCCGGGTGCGCGCGCTGCTGCGCCGAGGCACGTCCGAGACTCCGGTGGTCCAGGGCGTCCGCATCGACGCAGACTCCCGCCGCGCCTGGATGGGGGAGAAGGAGCTGCATCTGACGACCAAGGAGTTCGACCTGCTGCGCGTGCTGGTCCGCGACGCCGGCAAGGTGGTCACCCGCGAGCAGATCATGCGCGAGGTGTGGGACACCAACTGGTGGGGCTCGACCAAGACGCTCGACATGCACATCTCGTGGCTGCGCCGCAAGCTCGGCGACGACGCGGCGAAGCCCCGCTACATCACCACCGTCCGGGGAGTCGGCTTCCGCTTCGAACGCGAGTAGGCGATGCGCCGCCGCCTGCTCACTTCCACTCTGGTCGTCGCGGTCATCGCGGTCCTGCTGCTGGGGGTCCCCCTGGGCATCGTGGTCAGCCGTCTGATCGTCGACGAGGCGGCCCAGGAGCTCAGGGCGGAGGCGACGCGCCTGGTGGGGGAGGTCGAGTATGCCCGCATCCAGGAGACGCCGCTGGACCCTCAGCAACTCGAGCAGAAGTATCCCGGCCGCTACATCCAGATCTACGAACGAGCGAACCCTCCCAAGGCGACCATCGTCGGCACGGCCTCGCCGCCGGGCCACCAGATGGCCGAGGACGCCCAGTCCGAGAACGGCATCTACGTCCGGGTGAGCCGCGACCGGGACCAGGTCGAGCAGGATGTCCGGGCGCGCCTGCTGCTGATCGTGGCCCTCGCCGTCGCGGCTCTGGCCGTGGCCGTCGGCCTGGCCATCGTGCAGTCGCGCCGGTTGACGCTGCCGCTGCTGGACCTGGCGAAGATAGCCGAGCGGCTCGGCTCCGGCGACGCCCGGCCGAGCAGACACCGCTACGGCATACCCGAGCTCGACCGGGTCGCGGAGGTGCTCGACCGCAGTGCCACCCGCATCTCCGACCTGCTCACCCGGGAGCGGGAGTTCGCCACCGACGCCTCCCACCAGCTGCGCACCCCGCTGACGGGGCTGACCATGCGTCTGGAGGAGATCGTCGCCGCCTCCGACCAGCCCACAGTGGTCCGCGAGGAGGGCGAGGCCGCCATCGTCCAGGCCGAACGGCTCACGGCCGTCATCGACGAGCTGCTCGCCGCGGCCCGCCGCCAGCGGCACGCCCAGGCCGAGCCCGTCTCCATCGACGAGGTGCTGATCCAGCAGATCACCGAGTGGGAGCCGGTGTTCCGCGGCTGCGACCGCACGCTGCTGCTGGAGGGCACCCGCGGGCTCAAGGCACTGGCCACCACCGGCGGCTTCGGGCAGGTCATCGCCACCCTGCTGGAGAACTCCCTGCGCCACGGCGGCGGCACCGTCATCGTCACGACCACGCAGGGCGACAGCTACATCGTCATCGAGGTGGCCGACGAGGGGCCCGGCATCGCCGACGACATCGCGCCCAAGGTCTTCGAGCGGAACGTGAGCGGGGGAGGCGGCACGGGTCTCGGCCTGACGCTGGCCCGCGCCCTGGCCGCCGCCGACGGGGGCCGGCTGGAGCTGGTGCGCCGCCGCCCGGCGACATTCGCGATCTTCCTGCGGCCGGTGGAGGAGAACAACCGGACGCGGGTGGTCAGCGGGCCCGCCTGACCATCCCTCGCGTCAGCGCTCCTGGCGGACCTCGGTGTCGGGCAGCTCGGCCGGGATCGGGTCGGTGGCCTCCAGGAACACCCACCGCTTGTACGACCAGTAGCGGAACAGCGTGCCGAGCCCGACGCCGACGATGTTGGCGACGTTGAGGCTGAACAGGTCGTGCAGGTGCAGGGTGTACTTGGTGAAGCCGATCACCAGCACGCCGAACAGCAGCGCGATGCCGTTGAGCAGGAAGAACAGGAAGTACTCCCGGCGCAGGCCGCTCTGCTCGCGGTGGCGGAACGTCCAGAACCGGTTGCCCGCGTACGCGAAGGTGGCCGAGATGGCCGTGGCCAGCACCTTGGACGTCATCGGTCCCCAGTCGAGGACGAGGAAGGCGTTGTAGATCCCCGTGTCGATGACGAACGCCGCGATGCCGATCAGCCCGAACTTGGTCAGCTCGTGCAGCAAGGACGAGAACCGTTGGTAAAGGACCCTGATGAAATCCACGTCTCCGGCTCGGTCCCTTCCTGCTCCGCGTCCTGACCGCCTGGTGTCCGCGTATGTGACAGCTTGCCCGCGGCCGGGCTGACCACACCAGCGTACTGGCCGTGACCTCACGCACGGGCCGGAGCGGTGAAGACCGGGACCCCTACCAACACCCCCCTGAATATCGGCTTATGCCCGGACAAATACGGATCATGAGTATTACGCTGCGGAGGCAGACCGCCGGTGCGCCATGCGCGCCGGCGTCGGGCTCAGACGGACCGCCGTTCCCACGGCCATGACCCTCGGGACCCAACCGTGCCGTTACGACCGCTCGTGCTGCTCGCCGTTCTCTCCGTGTGCGCGGTGGGATGTGCGGGTACGGCGCCCGCCGACACCGGCGGCGGCGTGGTGGCCGAGCAGCAGCCGCTCCCGGCCCAGGAGTCCCCGCCGCCGCGGGTGGACCAGTCCACGGCCGAGTCGGCGTTCGGCGTTCTCACCGAGCTCGACGAGGCGTGGAGGCGGCGTGACTGCGCCGCCGTCGCCGGGCTCACCACGTGGGCCGAGAAGCCGCTGGGCGGCCGTGCCTGCAAGGGCACCCGGAACGGCCGCCCAGCCCTCTACAGCGAGCCGGAGTTCTTCCTGCCGGAGGAGGGCGGCTGGTTCGCGGCGCTGGCGAGGAAGCCGTCGCCCGCGTACTTCGTGTTCGTCCTCGAGGACGGCCGCTGGCGGCTCGGCGCGGGCCCGATCCCCGCGCGCGGCAAGCCCGTCCGTCCCGGCGACGCCGGCGTCACGGCCGGGCAGGACCTGGCCACCCAGGCGCGGCTCGTGCCGCAGCGCCACCTCACGTACCTGACCGACCCGGCCGGCGTGAACGGCGTGCGCTTCCCCTCCGGCGACCCCGTGCGCGGGCTGCTGGACGAGATCGTCAGGCGACCCGCCCAGGTCAGGCCGGACCGGCTGGCCATCGACGTCGAGCTGGTCGACGGCCCGCCGCGCGCCGTCGCGCTGTCGGACGAGTCCATGCTGGTCTTCGACGTCGTACGGCTCACCTACCGGCAGCGGCCCAAGGCCGGGAGGGCGGCGCTCAGGCACCCTCTGAAGGGGCTGTCGCCGGAGGGGACGGAGCTGGTGGAGCTGGCCAGCGTGCTCACCGCCGCCGACGGCCTCACGACCGTCGGCGTGCGCCGCGGCCCGGCGGGCTGACCCGGACCGGGCCGAGCCCGGAAAGGCCGGGTAAGCTCACGACACGTGAGTTCCTACCGCCCCATCGGCCCGGTCGTCGGCGTGGTCGGCGCCGGCCAGCTCGCCCGGATGACCCAGCAGCCCGCCATCGCGCTCGGAGTGGAGCTGCGGGTGCTGGCCAACTCGGCCGACGAGAGCGCCGCCCGGGTGATCGTCGACACGCGGATCGGCGACTACCGCGACCTGTCCGACCTGCGCGACTTCGCCAAGGGCTGCGACGCGATCACCTTCGACCACGAGCACGTGCCCACCGAGCACATCAGAGCGCTCGCCGCCGACGGCGTCACCGTCCACCCCGGCGCCGACGCGCTCGTCCACGCGCAGGACAAGGCCGTCATGCGGGAGCGGCTGACCGCCATCGGCGCGCCCTGCCCCGCCTGGGCCCGTGTCTCCGGCGTCGAGGACGTCACCCGGTTCGCCGGCGAGCACGGCTGGCCGGTGGTGCTCAAGGCGGTCAGAGGCGGCTACGACGGCCGGGGCGTGTGGGTGTGCCGCTCGGCCGAGGACGCCGCCGAGGCGTTCGCCGGCGGCGTGCCGCTGATGGCCGAGGCGTTCGTGCCGTTCCAGCGGGAGCTGGCCGTGCTCGTGGCGCGCTCGCCGCACGGCCAGGGCGTCAGCTACCCCGTCGTGGAGACCGTCCAGCAGGACGGCATCTGCGTCGAGGTGCTCGCCCCCGCGCCCGGCCTCGACCCGGAGCGGGCCGCGCAGGCGCAGAACATCGCGCTGCGCATCGCCCAGGAGCTGGGCGTGACCGGGCTGCTCGCCGTGGAGCTGTTCGACTCGGGCGACGGGCTGGTGGTCAACGAGCTGGCCATGCGCCCCCACAACAGCGGCCACTGGACCATCGAGGGCGCGCGCACGTCCCAGTTCGAGCAGCACCTGCGGGCCGTCCTCGACCTGCCGCTCGGCTCGCCCGCCATGACCGCGCCGGTCGTCGTCATGGCCAACCTGCTCGGCGGCGACGACCCCGACCTGTTCAAGCGGTACGAGCACGTGATGGCCCACGACCCGGGCGTCAAGGTGCACTTCTACGGCAAGCAGGTCCGGCCCGGCCGCAAGATCGGCCACGTGACCGCGCTGGGCGACGACCTCGACGAGGTCCGCGCCCGCGCCCGGCACGCCGCCGTCTACCTGACCACCGGGGAGTACACGTGACCATCGGCATCGTCATGGGCAGTGACTCCGACTGGCCCGTCATGCGGGCGGCGGCCGAGGCCGTGGCCGAGTTCGGCGTGCCGTTCGAGGCCGACGTCGTGTCCGCGCACCGGATGCCGGCCGAGATGATCGACTACGGCCGGCAGGCCGCAGGGCGCGGGCTCAAGGTCATCATCGCCGGGGCGGGAGGCGCGGCCCACCTGCCCGGCATGCTCGCCTCGGTGACGCCGCTGCCGGTGATCGGGGTGCCGGTGCCGCTGAAGTACCTCGACGGGATGGACTCGCTGCTGTCGATCGTGCAGATGCCGGCCGGGGTGCCGGTGGCGACGGTCGCCGTGGGCGGGGCGCGCAACGCGGGGCTGCTGGCCGTACGCATCCTGGGGGCCTCGGACCCGGAGCTCCAGCGGCGCATGGAGGAGTTCCAGGGCAGGCTGAAGGAGCAGGCGTACGCCAAGGGCGAGAAACTCCGCCAGGAGGCGGCAGAGCTCCGCTGACCTCACCTCCGGAGGCCCCTGCTCGTACGTGAGGGCCTCCGGAGCTTCTTCCGGGCCGGAGCGGCTTCTTTGGGGCTAGGGGCGGCCGAGGGCGCGGTAGTGCCAGCCGGCGGAGCGCCATGCCTCCGCGTTGAGCGCGTTGCGGCCGTCGACGATCCGGCGGGTCGCCACGGCGGCGCCCAGCTCCTCCGGGTCCAGCTCCACGAACTCCTGCCACTCGGTCAGCAGCAGCACCACGTGGGCGCCGCGGACCGCCTCCAGGGCCGACTCGCCGTACTTGAGCTCGGGGTGCGCCTTGCGGGCGTTGTCCAGCGCGATCGGGTCGTACACCGTGACCCGGCCGCCCTGGTGGCCGATCGTGACCGCCACGTCGAGCGCGGGGGAGTCGCGGATGTCGTCGGAGTTCGGCTTGAAGGCGGCGCCCAGGACGCCGACCGTGCAGCCGTGGAACGAGCCGCCCGCCAGCTCGCGGGCCAGGTCCACCATGCGGGCGCGGCGGCGCATGTTGATCGCGTCCACCTCGCGCAGGAACGTCAGCGCCTGGTCGGCGCCCAGCTCGCCCGCCCGGGCCATGAACGCCCGGATGTCCTTGGGCAGGCAGCCGCCGCCGAACCCGAGCCCGGCGTTGAGGAACCGGCCGCCGATGCGGTCGTCGTACGACAGCGCCTCGGAGAGCTGCTTGACGTCGGCGTGCGCGGCCTCGCAGACCTCGGCCATGGCGTTGATGAAGGAGATCTTCGTGGCGAGGAAGGCGTTGGCGGCGGTCTTGACCAGCTCGGCGGTCGCGAAGTCGGTGACGACCATGGGCACCTCGCCCAGCGGCTCGTACACCTCCCGCAGCATCTTCTCGGCGCGCTCGGAGCGGACGCCGATGACGATGCGGTCCGGCTTGAGGGTGTCCTCGACGGCGTAGCCCTCGCGCAGGAACTCGGGGTTCCAGGCCAGCTCCGCCAGGACACCCGCCGGGGCGAGCCGGGCCAGCCTCTCGGCCAGCCGCCCGGCGGTGCCGACGGGCACGGTGGACTTGCCGACGACCAGGCACTCGCGGTTCAGGAACGGGGCGAGGGAATCCACGGCGGCGTCCATGTAGGAGACGTCGGCCGCGTACTCGTCGCGTTTCTGCGGGGTGCCGACGCAGATGAAGTGGACGTCGCCGAACTCGGCCACCTCCTCGTACGAGGTGGTGAAGCGCAGACGGCCCGACTCGAGTCCGCGGCGCAGAACGGATTCCAGGCCGGGCTCGTGGATCGGCAGCTCACCGCTGTTGAGCCGATTGATCTTGTCGGCGTCGATGTCGAGGCCCAGGACGTCGAATCCGAGGTCCGCCATGCAGGCCGCATGGGTGATGCCCAGGTATCCGGTCCCGATCACCGTGAGGCGATATGGCACGTGTGAGCTCCTTTCGATCGCCAGGCATGTTACCGGCCCGCGTTATCTCGTTCTGTGCCACCTGTGCCATTTCACAAACCGTACTGACTGGTAACAAAGTGGTCGGACATCCTAGTATCTGGGTATGAGCTTCCCTCTCTACGCGCCCGCCGAAGAGCACGACATGCTCAGGGAGACGGTCCGGGCCCTCGCCGACGAGAAGATCGCCCCTCAAGCCGCCGCGGCTGACGATGCCGGCGAGTTCCCCTGGGACGTCTACAAGGCCCTCGTCGCGGCGGACCTGCACGCCGTCCACGTTCCCGAGCAGTACGGCGGCGCGGGGGCGGACGCGCTCGCCACGGTCATCGTCATCGAGGAGGTGGCGCGCGCCTGCGCCTCGTCCTCGCTCATCCCGGCCGTCAACAAGCTCGGCACCGTGCCGCTGCTCCTGTCGGCCTCCGAGGAGCTCAAGGCCCGCTACCTCGCGCCGGTCGCGCGGGGCGACGCGATGTTCTCGTACGCCCTGTCGGAGCCCGAGGCCGGCTCGGACGCCGCCGCCATGAAGACCCGCGCCGTGCTCGACGGCGACCACTACGTGCTCAACGGCACCAAGATGTGGATCACCAACGCGGGCGTGTCCGAGTACTACACGGTCATGGCCGTCACGGACCCGTCGGCCGGGGCGCGCGGCATCTCCGCGTTCGTCGTGGAGAAGTCGGACGAGGGCGTCTCCTTCGGGCCGAAGGAGCGCAAGCTCGGCATCAAGGCGTCGCCGACCCGCCAGGTCATCATGGACAACGTCCGCATCCCCGCCTCCCGCATGATCGGCGACCCCGGCACGGGCTTCAAGACCGCCCTGGCCACGCTCGACCACACCCGCGTCACCATCGCCGCCCAGGCCCTCGGCATCGCCCAGGGGGCGCTGGACTTCGCGATCGGGTACGTCAAGGAGCGCAAGCAGTTCGGCCGCGCGGTGGCCGACTTCCAGGGCGTGCAGTTCATGCTGGCCGACATGGCCATGAAGCTCGAGGCGGCGCGGCAGCTCACCTACCACGCGGCGGCCAAGTCGGAGCTCGCCATGCACGGGCAGCCGCAGAAGGACCTCACGTTCCTGTCGAGCGCCGCCAAGTGCGCCGCCTCGGACGCCGCCATGGAGATCACCACGGACGCGGTGCAACTGCTGGGCGGGTACGGGTACACGAAGGACTTCCCGGTGGAACGCATGATGCGCGACGCCAAGATCACCCAGATCTACGAGGGCACCAACCAGATCCAGAGAATGGTGATGGCGAGGCAGCTCTTGAAGTAGCACCTGACATGCGGAAACCTCGCCTCCCGTACCGGGTGGGCGGGGTCCGCTGCGTCTGGACGCGACCTCTAAAGAATCACTGTTCCGTGCCTGTTCCGTCATAGACGGTACGTGGCTGGAACAGGCGGTCGTCGATGGCCAGCGCAACACCAATCGGGGTGTCCGCCCGGGCTAAGCCTGTGGAGGCAAACCTGCGCTTGGCGCGCTCGTGCGCCAGGGCCGGCGACGGTGGAGGTCTGCGCCGCGGTCGGGATCGCCTCTTCGGTTGTGACAAGACGGCTATGTTCATTCGGACCCTTCGCCGAGCTTCTCAAGGAAGGCGCGCGATGCCGACGACCATTTCCGGGTTACTACTGCTCGTTGCGCTGCTGTTTCCCGGGTTCGCTTACATCATCAGCCGGGACCGTGCTGGCGCAGAGCGCCGAGTCTCGGCTTGGCGCGAGACAACGTCCGTCGTGGTGGTCAGCGTCGTCGCAGATCTCACAGTTCTTGTTCTCTTCTTGGTACTCCGCACCCTATGGCGGGCATTACCTTCGATCTCGATGCGTTACTCCGGGATCCCAACGAGTACTTAATCGGCGATCGGTCCGGTCGGGTGCGCGGGCACTACATGCAGGTAGGAGCTTGGGCTCCTGGTCATGGCGGTTCTCTTGACCTACTGCGCGGCTCACCCACGTGATGCTGGCTCAAGACACCCTACAGTCATCCGTCGGCAGCGTCCGCTTGGTACCGGCTGTTCGATGAGTTCCGCGGGGACAGGGCTGTTCATGTCCGCGTGGACTTGGAGAACGGCGCCTTCTTCGAAGGCCCTCTGCTTTCGTACAATCCGTCCTCTGAAGAGAACGCTGACCGCGAACTGATCCTGGTAGCCCCAGTGCACTACAAGGAACCCGATGCGATAGCGGAGAATGCCACCCTTCTCAACTGTGGGGCGGTGACGATCTCTGCCCGACGGATCCTCGCGGTCAGCGTGTCTTACGTGGACCCGAACGTTGAGTCCTCTGCTACTTCTTCCCCTGAGACGGTGGCTGCGGCTTCGCTTTCTCAATCTGAGGCTCCGCTTGACTTGGCGGAACTACATTCGACACAGGCTTCTGCCCCTTCTCCTCCCAGCTTGGCCGGTGAACAGGCCGCTGCCCCTCAACGACCTGTGAAGAAAGGGAGGAAGCATTCTGGTCGGTCTTTGCCATAGAGATCTCCTTTCGCCATGCCAAGGCGAAACATGCCTGGCGTCGCCAAGCAGCTGTTGCCGCTCACCCTACGGTTCATGACCGACAATCTCTGCCCTAGGCCGTTGCTAGGCCATCTCACGGGTGGCCTTGGTCAAGCGGATTTCACCCAGGGTCTGGCCAGGTCGGATGTCTTCATGAGGTGCGCGTAATCCCGTAGCGGCTGCAAAGGACCATCGGCGAATGGCGGCTAGTGGCTTATGGCTCACGATGGGAGGGTGACACCGCGGTGTCGAATGCGAGCTATCAGGAGAGGTGCGAGGACAGAACAAGCAGTCATCGCTCGCTCGGCGGGCCCGGTCGTGGGAGCCCCGCATTATGTGGGTGTACACGCGGAGAGTGAAGCCGGGATCGGCGTACCCGAGGTACACGGAGAGTTGACCAAGACGCCGCCGGCCAGCATGACGCCCGCGTAGTTGTGCCTGAGTGGGTGTGGCCCTCCTTGCGGGAGGCGGTGCTGCGGCTTCGCTGGCGTGTGTCGTTGTCCGGTGCCGGGATGACGCCCGTTTGTACGAGCGGGCTTCCAGACGGTTTCGCTGTAGCTCCTTGCCTTGATGAAGCAGTCGTCCATCCAGCGGAACAGCAGGTTGTGCGTGCGGAGCTTGCCGTCTGCCTTCTCCCAGGGCAGGAAACAGGCCAGCGGGGGAATAGGCCGAGAGGTGCCCCGTGATGGCCTCGGCGGCCCAGTTAGGCAGCGGTAGCCCCGCTCACGGTCGTTCTTCGGCAGGGCGAAGACGTGGTCGGCTCCAAGCTTCTTGATCTACCGTCATACACGGAGGGCCTGCTTGCCGAAGTCGATGTCTTCGAGGGCCAGGCCGAACAGCTCGTCCTGCCACAACCCGCACGCGGCCCCGAGTATCGGGAGCAGTTGGAAGAGAGCGGGGTGAGCGTCGATTAGGGCTTGAATCCGTTCGTCCGACCACGCCGTGATCGTGCAGCAGCGCATCGACGTCTTCGCCGAGATATGGGGTGCATGCTATCCCGCCGGGGTCAAGAGCCTGCTGGCGATCAGGGCTCGCTCGCAACCTAGCTGCGCTTCTTTAGCATCGAAAGCGCATCGGCCATTCCAGCTAGCCGATCCGGGCAGTGCCATGGCGATGGACCCGCCCTGGTTCTGAACCCCGACGTCATCGGGAGAGTCGCAGTCGCTCTTGGCTGCCTTCTGCCTGGCCCGGCTTCAGTTCCCCCTCGCTCTTGAGACCTCCAACGTGAGGACACTTTTTCTTCACTGAAGATGATCTTTACTTTTACTTGCACCTTATGTCATGATCACTCCGTTTTGCCACATTCGTTCGAAAGGCTGTGAGTGAGAACACGTTACTCAGCGTCCGGCTTACCCGCCTGGACGCGCCGTCGAGCTGCCCTGATCGCGGCTTTGGTGTTGCCGCCCTCGCTGATGAGCGCACCCGCGATCGCCCAAGCCCCGACACCACCCCCAACGCCGAAATCCACGACGTCGCCGCCAAGCGCTCCCACCACGCCTACCAGCAAGGCGCTGGCGAAGGCGAAGAAGGACAACCGGCGGGTCGAGATCGAGTCGCTGCGTTCGGAGAGCGCGACCTTCTACGCCAATCCGGACGGCAAGACGATCCGCATGGAGCTCTCTTCCCAGCCGATCCGCGTCAAGAACGCTGATGGCAAGGGTTTTACGCCGATCGACACCACCCTCGTCGAGGCGGACGGCACCATCAAGCCGAAGGCCGCGAAAGGGGGGCTCGTCCTGTCCGCCGGCCGGGACAAGACCCTGCTCAAAAGCCAGGTGGCCGATGCCACGGCGAAGATCAGCACACCGTCGGCGCTGCCCGAGCCCAGGCTGAAGGGCAACACCGCCACCTACCCCGGCGCCTACGGCAAGGGCCGCGATCTCGTGGTGACCGCGAACGCGACCGGCTTCCGGCAACAGATCACCATCGCCGAACGGCCCGCTGGCCCGGTCTCGTTCCAAGTTGCGGTGGATCTGCCCGAACGGCTGTCGTTCAAGATGAACGCCGCCGGCAGACCCATCATCGTGGGCAAGGACGGCAAGACGCTCACCGAAGTGCGGCCGACCCTGGTGCAGGACGCCAAGGCCGCCGACACCAACGCCCCGATCGACGCGGGCAAGGTCGGCAGGGCCGCCGTCACGCTAGCCCAGGACGGCAAAGCCCTGGTGTTCACGCCGGACGCCGCGTTCCTGGCCGATCCGGCCACGACGTATCCGGTGACGATGACCGCTGCGGCCTCTGATTGGTACGAAGGCCATACTGGTGACTGGTCGCACGGCGGCATGGACACCTGGATCAACGACGTCGACTACCAGGACAGCTGGGACACCTTCACCCAGGACCAAATCGTGGTCGGCAAGTCCTACGCCAGCAGCGTCGCCAAGCGCTGGCGCGGTTATCTCCAGTTTCCCGATATCCCCGCCGAGTTCGCGGGCAGCAAGGTGGATAACGCTGACCTGCACCTGTGGAACTACCAGTCCAACGATTGCGGGATGTCGGTTGGCTCCGGCATTACGGCGCGGAGGATCACTTCCGACTGGGATGAGACGACGCTGAAGTGGAACAGCCAGCCATCCGTCACCAGTGTGGGTGCGGACACCGAGCTCGGCGCCTACAGCGAAGACTGCACCGGCTCCATGAACTACGCCTGGGATCTGACGCACAGCCTCAACGGGATCGTCCAGGAGTGGGTCGACGGCGCCACCAACTACGGCATCCAGCTCACCGCGGGCAACGAATCCGAGTTGCGAAACTGGCGGCGCTACCGCTCCGAGGACGCCGGCGGGTGCATGACGTCGCCGCTGGAAGCCTGCAAGGGACAACTTCACCCGCCCATTTTGACGGTGGACTTTGTTCCCACGAGGCATGTCGCCGCTGTGTACCTCCTCGAGATGGACGAGGAGCGTCCCGCGACGAAAGCTGAACTCGATCAGTGGGCAGCGAAGGGCCGGGTCTCCACCTATCTGCCGGAGCCAGAGCCGATCACCAACGCGCAGGACGCGGAATACCGAGCCTCGAGCGATCAGGACTACGCGGCCTCCACCGATGATCTGGACCTGACGCCGGTCGACGCACCCGACACGGGAATTGCCGGTCGCTGGCCCTTCAGCGAAGCCTCCGGCAGTACAGCCGCCGACGTATCCGGAAAGGACCATCCGGCCACCGTAAACCCGGGCGTCGCTTGGACTCCTGGGATCAGCAACTCGGCGCTCACCAACGTCGGAGCGGGTGACGCGGCTCGCAACGCTCCCGCCGCGGAGAGCCTCCTGCCGGCTCGCATTGCCGCCGCACAGCAGGCAGCTGTAGGGAACGTCAAGGTAGAAGTGCCAGAAGAAACTACGGAGACCAGCGTCACCTATGCTCAGCCCGGTGGGCGGTCGTTCATCACCGAAGTGACAGCGGGGCCGGTTCGCGCCGAGCGCAACGGACGGTGGGTGCCCATCGACACCACACTGGCAACCCAGAGCGGCAGATTGACGCCAAACGTCATCGCCGACGGTGTGGCTGTTGAACTATCCGCCGGTGGCACGGATGCATTCGTCAAGATGACCGCCGATGGGAAGTCCTACGCGTTGCGCTGGCCGACGCCGCTGCCGAAGCCGACGGTCAAGGGCAGTGTGGCCACCTACACCGACGCCGCCGGTGCGGGTGCCGACCTGGTGGTGACGGCGTTGTCGGCCGGGTTCCGGCACGAGGTGGTGTTGCGCCAGCGGCCCGCCAAGCCGCTGGAGCTGCGGATCGGCGTCGAAGACGACGGCCTGACCCTGACCGAGGGCAAGGGCGGCCGGCTGCTGTTGAAGGGCAAGGACAAGAAGACTGTCGTCTCGGCGCCGCGCCCGGTCATGTGGGACGCCAGTGCCAAGGGACGGCGCCCGCTGGCCAAGAGCGTCCCGGTCAACACCGAGGTGACCGCACGGGATGGCCGCACCGAGCTGGTGGTCAAGCCTGACCACCACTTCATGGCCGATTCCGCGACCACCTACCCGGTCCGGATCCAGCCGCTGGCGGCGTCGACGAGTAGCGAGGACGTCTCGCTCGCCAGCACCGACACGGTGGACTCACCGGCGTACCCCGACAGCCCCACCATGATCACCGGCGTGCAGACGGGGCAGAAGATGCGCTCGTACCTGCGCTTCCCCACAGGAAGTCTGCAGGGCCAGACGGTGACCGACGCGAAGCTGTCGCTGTACAACATCGTCAGCTCAGCCTGCGGAACGTCGGTCAGTGACGGCCTGCAGGCCCGCCGGGTGACCGGCGCCTGGGATGTCAACAACCTCTACTGGGCGAACAAGCCGGCCGCGACCACCGAGGACGCGCAGATCAACAAGGCCGGTTACGACCTCGAATGCCCAGGCGGAGCCCAGCCTCTGGTGTGGAACGTCACCGGCATCGCCCAGGACTGGGCGGCCGGAGCCGCCGACCATGGCCTGGTGGTGCAGTCGCCGACCGAGAGCACAGCAACAAACTGGCGCTACCTCACAGCGTCCGAAGACACCGACTTCAACCAGCCGCCCACACTGACCATCACCACCAGCGGACCGGTCTCGCAGCCGGTCGTCTCCAACCTCGCCATCACGCCGGCGCAGAGCGTGAACGGCGTCACCGTGACCACCTCGTTCACCCCGCAGCTGGCCGCGACCGTCGCCGACACCGCGAGCGGCCGTCTCACCGGCGAGTTTCAAGTCGAGCACGATCCGGCCGCGACCGGGCAGGGCAGCGGCCAGATCTGGGCCGGAGCCTCCGCGGTGGTCACCTCCGGCGGCCAGGCCACGGTGAGCGTCCCCGCCGGGAAGCTCGCCGACGGCTGGAAGATCCGCTGGCGGGCCCGCGCGGCCAACGCCACCGCCGCCACCACCTCGGCCTGGTCGGCCTGGCAGACGGTCACGGTCGACGTTCCGAACCCGACGGTCGGCGCCTTCCAGGTCACCCCTTCACAGGTGGTGAACGGCGTCATGGTGACCACGAGCCTGACGCCGGCCCTGCGCACCACGGTCACCGACCCGGCCGCCCAGCCGGTACGGGCCGAGTTTGAGGTCGAGCACGACCCAGCCGCCGCCGGGCAAGGCACCGGCCGGATCTGGACCGGCGCCATCGACAACGTCGCCTCCGGCACTCAAGCCTCGGCGACCGTGCCCGACGGGAAGCTGACCGACGGGTGGAAGGTGCGCTGGCGAGTCCGCGCCATCAACACCACCACCACGGTCGGCTCGCCGTGGTCGGACTGGCAGGCCATGACCGTCGACCTGCCGGACCCAATCTCGGACCCGTCGGTCGGGGTGCTACAGGTCAATCCGTCACAGCAGGTGGATGGGGCGACCGTCACCAGCAGCCTGACGCCGACTCTGCTCGCGCAGGTGAGCAACCCCGTGGGCGGCACGCTCAGGGCCGAGTTCGAGCTCGAGCACGATCCGGCGGCAGCGGAACAGGGCAGCGGCCGGATCTGGGCCGGTGCCGTCGACAACGTCCAGGCCGGCACTCACGCCAGCATCGCCGTACCTGGCGGCAAGCTGACCGACGGCTGGAGGATTCGCTGGCGCGCTCGCGCGGTTGCTGGCGAGTTGGCCTCGGACTGGAGCGGCTGGCAGCTCCTCACCCTCGCCCTGCCGAAGCCCAGCGTGCGTGATCTCACGGTCATCCCGTCTTCAGTTGTGGCCGGCATCACGGTGACGACGCTCACCACACCGACGCTGAAGGCGACGGTGACTGATCCTCAAGGGCGTGCGCTACGGGCTCAATTCGAGGTTGAACATGACCCCGCCGCGGAGGAGGGCCAGGGCAGCGGCTCGATCTGGGCTGCCGCAGTGGACAACCTCACTTCCGGCGCCCAGGCGGCCGTCACGGTGCAGGACGGCAAGCTGACCGACGGCTGGAAGATCCGCTGGCGCGTTCGCGTCATCGCCGGTGAGACGGCTTCCCCCTGGGCGGAGTGGCAGCAGCTCACCGTGTCCGTAAGCCAGGCGGGTAGCGGGCCTTTCGCCCAGACCGCAGGGCCGGTTCTGCAGACTGATCAGGCTTTCACTGTGGCCGCATGGCTTCGGCTGTCTGATCGAGATACCGCTGCCAACTTTTTGGAGCAGCGAGGCACACGCCAGGCACCCTTCAGGTTCGGAAACGATCCCCAGCATGGCTTGGTATTCACCCTCAGCAGTGCCGATGACGCGGGCGCTTCCGCGGAGGGAGTGCTGTCCGGCGTCAAGCCGCCCGTCAATACGTGGTTCCATGTGGCGGGGGTCTACTCGAAGACGTCCGGAAGAGTGGCCCTGTACCTGGACGGAAACCTGATCGGAAGCTCGGCGGTCAGTTTCCCGGCCTGGAATTCGACCGCTCCGATGACCCTGGGCACCGCCCTAAGGGGGAGTCTGGACGACGTATGGGTCTTCGACCGAGATCTCACCGACGAAGAGGTCTTCGGAGTGATGGACGGCGGCCCCGCCGCCGAAACACCGGCAGAGGGCGACTCCTCCGCAAGACCTGCGAACGCGGTGCTCGCGGGCAAATACAGCCGGATCGATCCGGCTACGTGCCACAAGGAATACGGTGGTGGCAAGCGGACGCATGGCCTGATGAAGAACCGTTTCAGTGGCTGCATCAAATACAAGGTGTCGGTGCACCACCGGGTAGATCAGGACGACGATGATATCGATATATCGGACGGCAATTCCTGGGACGCCGAACTGCTCTTCGTCGCCAAAACTTACACCGGCAAGTCCTCTAATGACCCGGGTGCGACAACGCGTGACACCTGGTTCGATGTGTTCATCGCAACGGGGGAGTACAACGGCGTCGCTCTGCCGTCGGTCGAGGTGGGCGATGACGGTCTCACCGTGGGAATGCGCCCGGCGAGGAATCAGACGGCCTGTCGCGACGTCATCGGAAATCAAAACAAGGTGACGAAGAAAGTCGACGACTGGGACGATACGGCCTGGGACGAGGCCGATGAGTGGAACAAGGTAGCGACGTTCCAGTTCCGTGCCGACCCGGCGCACGCGCCTGCGACTCGCACCGATTGGTACCAGACCGAAGTTCAAACCAACACCGAAAGGATTTCTAACTGCGTCTTCCAGCCGTACGCGGAGATCTCCGCTGGAGCGCAGATCGAGCACAAGGTCGACTTCGACTTCACGACGACCGAGCACGACTTCAAGGTCAGATGTGACAGCGCGGACTATGTGTCTCGGACGACCGGCGGTTGCACGGTTCCCATCGTGCCGTCGATCCAGTGGAAGCAGTCCGGTGGATACGAGGAGGCCTACATCCATTACTGGAAAGCCTGCTACAACTCCACGGACACCTTCCCTAAGCGAAACGCCCCGAAGGCCATACCCGGTTGCGCCATCAACGGATCCGGCCGGCCCGACGTGACCAAAAACCTCTGGCGGCTGCGCGCGAACATCAACAACAACAATGGTCGTGCTGTGACCAGATGCCGGAGCTTATGGCCCAATTACACCGCGGATCCCAACCCGCAGGAGTGCGACGAGTACCCGTTCGCCTCGTCGGGCAACCGTTCCGCTGAGGAAGATCAGAAGGGGAACCTCTCCGTCTGCGCGATGCCCGCCGGAAGGTGGGAAGCAAACCAAATAGCCGGCAACCTGCTGCGCCGGTTCTATAACCAGGATCGCATCCTCGACGGCGACGGATGGTTCAACAGGTTCGTCGGCGACAACGAGAACACCGGTGCCCCGATACCGCTCCCCAAGATGGAGGACCACTGCTGGCCGGGGCACATCAATAAGAATTCCGACTACTATACGGGCGTCAAGTAGCCGTTGACCACCGCCGCCGTGGAAACGTCCATCGTTTCCACGGCGGTTTGTCGTAATCGCCACTCGATCCCAATGGAACGAAACACCTATGCCCTTCAGTGAAACAGTGGACTACTACACCGACCTGCTTCGATCCAGTGCCACGTTCAACGAAGCTCTCGCCTGGACCGTTATCGTCCCTCTCAGCGAACCTCTGTCACTCGATGCGGTGGCTTCGCGAGTGATCGGTGGCGGGCATCCGCTCCTCATGGAGTCCGGCGAGGAATTCGACGAAGAGGCCGAATTCCTCGCCGGACACGCGGTCTACTTGGGTCACTCCGGTGACACGGTCATGCTGCTCGAACCTGGAGGATTCAGCTACGTCGCAACACCGCAAGTAATGGCCTGGCTTAGCCAAGATGCGCAGGTCTGGCACCTGTCGTGGAACCACACCGGCAGCAAAGTCCTGGAGTACTGGGCTGACGGGCAGCAACTGACCCGGATACCCGGACTGGATGCCCTATCGGTTCATGGCGCCGACCCCGCCGAGTTACAGGAGGAGGTGGCAGCCCTCGCACAAGCCGGTCGTGCCTCCTGGACCACTCGGAAGGCGACCGCGATGGCGTTGATCGAGCGGCGCAGCGGAGCCCGTCTGCCCATTGACTGGTTCGACGAGGCCCATCCGGTGGCCGTCGTTGATCCACCGATCGGCGATGATTGCCCGCCGATCGGCCTGTGGCATCATGAGCCAGATCTGAACGCCAAGCTCCGGTCAGCGTCCCATGAGCAGAGGCGGGCGGTGCTGCTGCACGTGACCGGCATTCTCGTCGAACGTTTCGACCTCAGCCTTCCCGCGATCACACGCGCTGTGCGTATTGCACGCGGCGGGGAACCTGTCGATGATGCTCTGCTGGAGGGGGTGCGGGAGGCATGGGAGCACCTCGGCGCGCGATGGGCCGGGCGCGGCTACGCCGTCCGGGAGGAAGACGATAACGCCTGGCGGCGGTGGGTGGCAGCCAACGCGGTCCGCCACAGCCTGCGCTCCCTCAATGAAGGGGCGAGCTTCCTGGACGGCCTCACTTATGCCATGTTCGCCTTGCCGGAGGAGTGGCCCACGATCAGGGCCTGGATTCGCGAGACGACACCCGACGCCGACGGCCAATGAGCCACCGCACGAGTGACTCAGGGCATGGGAGATCCGCTATCGCCTCCCAGGACTTCTGCTGGACGTGCGCAAGAGAAAGATGTCCGTGATGACTGACATCGCTGAATGCTACTGACGTCCGGTCGACGCGTTCGAGTTCAAGGTGGTGGCCGTGCGCCGAGATCGGTTGGTGTACGTGTCGCCGTCTGAGAAATGGACGGCCCGGCAGGTGGTGCGGCACAACGTCGAGATGCGCGGCGATGCTGTCCCCCCGCCGGCCGCTCCCTCAGTTCGACGCTGTTGGTCGATGAAGAGCCGGTGGCTGCGTTCGGCGCTGTCGCGGTCCATTTGTACCCTTCGCTGTTCCATTCCTGTTGAGTGAGGACGCCAGCACCAATGAAGGATGACGAGAGCCAGCCGTACGCGTAATCCCTTCTCAGCTGCCTGATCGTCGGGCTTCCCAGATGGCCGGGTAGAGCGTCGGAGATCAGATCTACGAGGGCACGAACCAGGTCCAGCGGATGGTGATGGTCCGGCAGCTACTCAAATGGGTCTATGAGCCGCGCAAACCCGGGGCTGAGCGCGTACGGTCCCGGGTTTTGGTGTATCAGTCGAGCGGTTCGGAAGAGCGCTGTTCCGTCGCTGTTCCGTGATCACTGGGCAGGAGGCCCGTGAGGTGTCATGATCACAACCGTGGACATCGACGGCTTCTGGGAGCTGGTGGAGCGCTCGGCCCGCGAGACCGGGACCCGGCAAGCACGAGTGGCATGGCTGGAGGACCAGCTCTCCGGCCTGTCCGCCGAGGAGATCGTGGACTTCGACGTCTGGTTCACGGTGTGCGCCAACCGGGCCTGCTCCTGGGACATGTACGCGGTGTTCTGGACCATCACCGGATTCGGGTCGTCCGATGGTTTCGAATACTTCGTGAACTGGCTGATCAGCCGCGGCCGTCATGCCTTCGAGAAGGTCGCCGACTGTCCTGATCGGATCCTTGAGCTGCCGGAAGTACAGCGCCTCTTCGAGCTGTCGAAGAACTTCTCCCACGAGAGGACGACCTGGGGCCGGGAGGGCAAGTTCCGCCTGAAGCGGGTCACTCGCATCCGGCGAGAGCTGTGGCCGAGTGAGGATTACCCGAAGTTCGAGTCCTTTGCCTACGTCACCTTCGAGCCCTACAAGCGGGCGACCGGCCTCGAAACGGACAGCTTGGGGGATGCCGTTCGCGCACGAGGCGTCCACAGCAAGTTTCCCTTTCTGACCTACCACGCGGAGCCTGATGGCGAGGATTGGGATTTCGATGACGAGGCTGAGTTCGCTCGTCGTCTTCCACGGCTTGCACGGCACTACGGCCTTACCTGATGAGCCCAGCAGAACGAAGCGGACCACACCGTTGGCGGGGTCCGCTTGATACGGGGATGCGTCGAGCGCTACGCCAGCTCCTCGGGCTCGATCCTGGTGGCCCGAGGCTGGAACAGCCGGTTGTCGATCGCCTGTCTGGCGCGATCATGTGAGCCCGGCATCATGTGAGCGTAGACACGCAGGGTGAAGCCGGGATCGGCGTGCCCTAAATACTCGGCAAGTTCTTTGACCGAGACCCCGCCAGCGAGCATGACGCTGGCGTAGTAGTGACGAAGCTGGTGAAGCCCTTCCTTACGGGAGGTGACGAAGCGGACGCGTTGGCGTGAGTCTTTAGCAGGGTCGGGGATCACCCCAGTCTTTACGAGGGCGGGCTTCCAGACGGTCTCGCTGTAGCTTCTGGCCTTGATGAAGCGGTCGTCCGTCCATCGGAACAGCAAGTTGTGCGTGCGAAGCTTGCCGTCCACCTTCTCCCAGGGCAGGGAGCAGGCCAGCGGCGAATAGGTCGAGACGTGCCGCGTGATGGCCTCGGCGGCCCAGTCGGGCAGCGGTACGACCCGCTCACGGTCGTTCTTCGGGAGGGCGAAGATGTGGTCGGCTCCCAGCTTCTTGATTTGTCGTCGTACACGGAGAAGGCGCTCATCGAATCGATGTCTTCGAGCGCCAGGCCGAACAGCTCTCCCTGCCGTAGCCCGCACGCGGCTCCGAGCATCGGGAGCAGGCGGAAGAGGGCGGGGTGAGCGTCGATCAGGGCGTGGACCCGTTCGTCCGACCACGCCGTGATCTCTTCAGCGGTGCGCTTCGGCACCTGGACGATCGGCGACTTGGCGGGACTTCGCTTGATCGCCTCGTCGGCCACGGCCAGGTCGAGGATGCCCTGCAGGACCAGGAAGGCCGTCTGTACAGTTGAGGTCTCGAAACGGCTGCTCAGGTCACTGATCCATGCCTGGATCTGCGACGGCTTGATGCTCTTCGCCTGACGCTTGGCGAAGGCCGGCGCGACGTGGAGGCGGTGGATGTACTCGTACCGGATCTTGGTCGAGGGGTCGACGATGCGTGAGGCGAGCCACCGTTCGGCGAGGTCGGCGAAGAGCACCTTGCCGGCGCTCGGGTCGATGTAGTCGCCGCGGGCGATGTCGGCGCCCATGGTGGCGATCTTGCGCTCTGCATCGGCTTTGCGGTCGTACGCCGCTGAGCGCTCGTGGCCGTCGGGGTCCAGCCATACGGCGAGCCAGCGCTTGCCCTTGCCGTGGCGTGCGGTCTTGACCTTCTGCGGCTTGCCGTCCGGGGTGCGGATTGTCTTGGTCCAGAGGTCTTTGACGAAGGCCATGGCGAACGCTGTGACGATCGCTCACTTCGGCGATCTCCGAACCAGCGGGGCGATCGGCTGCCGCGCGGCTTCCGGTGCTCGGGCCTGGCGGCCCTGCGCTCCGGGTCCGCTTGCCACCGGATAACGGGGTTCTCCGACTGTCGACGGACGGCCCCACGTGCCGGGCCAGGTACAAGCAGCGGGCCCTAGCTAGGCAGGACCATTGGAAATTTGTACCTCATACTTCTTGAATTGCACACTAGATGAAATGCTATAAGCGACAGAGCGTAGGGCCAGGACATATTTCACATAATCCTCCTCGCTCAAACTCTGCCCTTCCTTGCCTGAAATAGCAGATCTAGCATCTGACGCCTCATGCACTAAAATGTTTCTTCGTTCCTTGATGTCGATAAGCGTGCTGTAGGTTGCTTCATAACGCTTACCTTTGTAAACATACCAAGCCTTGTAGGGATCGCGCTTGAAGCGGAAAGCACTCTTGAGAAAGTTGATCATTCCATGGATTGAGCGACCATTTGAGCGGAGCCTCTCGATCTCCATGTCGATCAGTTCTTGGCGTAGACTCTCTATCGAAGAGAGCCTGTGAGTCATCGAAAACAACTGCTCATAGGACAGGCTCTCCTTCTTTCCCGCCGACTCGAGTATTACCTGAGGATGTCTTGCCAAGAGCTCCTCAATCGTCTCTCGGAGAAATACTTCGAAGCTGGTCCACTGAAGCAGGAAGGCTGCGCGAAATAGGAGAAATTCGGCCCGTTTCACTACTTCATCGACCTTCCCTAGCGAGCTGGCCAACTTTAGGAAATGCTTTTGAGTCGCCCTGGCCTGCACCGGGTCGGATGGATCCAATGTTAAATCGGTGGCAACCTTGGCCGTAACTACAACGCTCGACTTGATGCTGCGAAAATCGATCTCGGGCGCCTTAAAATCTGCTTCTCTCTCGCTTTCAGGCGGCCAAAGAATGACCGGGGCTCCATCGGAAGGGCGGATCCGAACCGGGCCAAGCAGGCCAGCCTCCGCCTGATTGACTACATCCTGAAGATTTCGACCCGTTTTCTGAGCGTATTCTTCATATGGAAGCCAGCCGGCCGACATCTCAAGAATGTCACCAATAGTGACGTCGGCCATTGAAAACGACCGGCGCTGAGGCGTCGATTTGGCAAACGTAATATCGGCGAGCTGTTCTGGCGGAGTGGAAAGAAGGAGTTGCTGGGAAAGCGCGTATGATATCGAGGTGAGTGAGATGAGTTCCTCGATTTCCTCACTCCTGGCGACATAGGCAGCGTAGGGCGAGAACCCCTCCAGGTTGCGAGGAGCAGCCGAGGAATCATCATTGGCTATCTCGATATTGTTGATGTTCGCGCCTTCCGGCAACCCAGACATGTCCATAGGAGCATCTTAGCCTGGTTCCACGTCGTGAAGCCCGAAGTTCGAGCCTGAAAGTCACATGAGGTGCCATTTGAGCTGGGAGAATGAGTGCCCTTTATGCTGCCGTCGGCACACTGCGAAGGACACCTCGTAAGGTAGAAGCCTTACCGCGAGCCGCATTCCGCGTAGTTGGTAGGGCTGGAGACGCGGATTCGAGAGTGTGAGCTGGGTGACATGGTGGTGGCTGCAAGCCCTCATGAACAGGAGGGAGGAACTGCGAGGGGATACCTCAAGATCCCGAGCAAGGCGGGTCTGCCCCCTTGTCGATCGCGGCCTCGTAGAACGCGTCGGCGTGTCCCGCGTCATGATTTCTGGCAGAGGTCCATGCTTGTCCTCTGACCAAGGAGTTCGTGATGCCTCAACCCCCTGCGATCCCGGTCGATGAGAAGGTCCGGATCGTGCTGAGCATTCTGGCCGGAGAGATGACGGTGGCCCAGGCCGCCCGCCGTGCCAGAGTCTCGGAACAGTCGATCGGCACCTGGAAGCGTCAGTTCATCGAGAACGGCCGCGCCGGCCTCGTAGCAAAGAACTCACGCACCCCAAGCAGGAAGTCAGGGACTCGAATCTCCTAGGCTCCACCAGCGAAACACCTTTCGCTGCGGAGAGCTTGGCCGCACGGAACTCTCGAGGCTTCGCTCGCCCAGCAGCTCCAGCCCCGTCCTCTTCTGGAAACGGGGCCGTTTGGTGAGTTCCGGATCTATCCGATGATCTTGCTGAGTGCGTCCTCGTACGCCTTGGCATCGGAGGGGGCCATGTCCTTGTCCACGCGCACCACGACGTTCCCCTTGACATATGTGTACTCGGCCAGCATCGGAGTCTTCCCGAGCGCCTGTATGTACTCGGCGCGGGCTTCGGCGCTGCCGGCGTCCTCGAACACCTCGACACTGCCCGCCTTATCGGCCTTGACCCTGCTATCGGTGAACTCAGCCTTGCTGAGGTAGCCGTTGGGGCGGCCAAGCAGCTTGTTCGGGTCAGTGTTCTCGTTGTAGACGGTGCCGAGCTTGGCGGGCACCCCGTTGGTGCCGAGGGCGCCGATGATGGCAGCGGCGTCCTTGTTCGTCGTGGCCCCGCCGCAGGCGGTGAGGAGGCCGACCAGTGCCAGCGCAGCGGCGGCGTGAGGGTGTCGTCGTAACCAGATCATGAGGTCATGCATACATTCTGGATCGGTCCAGCGCGGCAGTGTTGATGCGATCGAGATCGGATGCTCTGTAGACCGAGCGGACGGTGGGCGGCCTCGGTGTGGAACGGCACAGCATCCTTCCCGCTCATGGTCTGCCCCGTTCCGTCACTGTTCCGTGAGGACGCCGGAACTAACGAGAGATGATGAAAGCTGGCCATAGTCGTAATGCCTGCTCAGCCTCGTGATTGCCGAGCGTCCGCAGGTGACTGATTGGGGCGCCGGAGATCACCCAGATCTACGAGGGCACGAACCAGATCCAGCGCATGGTGATGGCCAGGCAGCTGCTGAAGTAGGCCAGGGCTTCTTGCTCGACAGCCGTGGCAGGGCGAAGCGGACCACGCCGTTCGGCGGGTCCGCTTGGTGCGCCGGATCCGCCGAGCGCGAGCTCCTGGGTGCCCACGCCGACGGCCGAGGGCGGAACGGCCGGGAATCGATCGCCTGCCTGGCAGGGCTCCGTCTCCTTGTTCCGCTGGGCGCGCGAAAGAAGGAGGTCAGGAAATGCGCTTCATGTAGGTGGAGATGAACTCCCAGAGGATGCTCCGGTCCGAATGCAGGCTCGCCGTTCTGTCGTGCCAGATGCCTGTGTAGCCGCGTTGCAGGTCGAACGCCTCTGTCTTCGGCTTGAGACCGAGCTCGACGATCTTGTTGGGGAACGGGCCGAACAGCCCGGGCTTTCCGGCCAGGTCCGCCTCGTTCCAACGCGGTCCCAAGGTGGGGCCGAGGGCGTTCATCGTCTCCTGTCTGGTGGCACTCAGGAGCGGTCGGTCGTTGATGACTGACATGTCACCCTTGTAGAGGACGTTGTAGGCGAGTTGGACGAACTCGTCGAGGCTGGTTTTCGCCCAGAGTTCGCCGATCCTCGTACGCCGCGAATCCGACGAGCCGAGACTGCTGTCCTTGCCGTCGGTCGTGCTCATCGAACGGCCCTTGGCGAGGTCGAACTCGTCGCCGAACTGGCCGACTCGTTTCTGCAGGAAGAAGGGATTCCTTCTGTCCTCGGCGAACTTCGCGAGCGCGAAGACGGCGACCGCGGGGGCGGTGACCAGGAGTATCCCCGATGCCCACTTGACGTCATGCCACCGCTTGGCCGGACTCTGCTTCCAGGCTCTGCCCTTCAGACTCGCGTAGCCGGGGACGGGCCAGGCTCGGGAGGCGAGTGCCGCGCCGGTGCTGAGAACAGCCATGCCGAATCCCATCTCGGCGGCGTGCTTCCAGTTCCAGCCGGCGCCACCGGCCCATCCAGCGGTCGCCAGCACGGTGGTGCTCACCGCCCCGCCGGCCATGACCCGGGAGAATGCCCGCTCCCAGGTGGCCGACTCCATGGCCTCGGCCAGGCCGGTCAGCGCGGGCCCGCCTCGGCGCAGGAGCGGGGGCAGTGCGGCGTGCGCACCGGCCATCAGCCCGCCGGCGAGCGCTCCGTGGAACATGCCCCGAGCCAGCTCCGCCCCATCGACGTCGCCGGTGGTGAACAACTGATCGATCGCGCTCAGCCCGCCGGAGTACATCGCACCCAGCGCGGCCTGCCGGATGACCAGCAAGATGATCCGCAGTGCCAGGCCCTCCGCTCGGAGAAGCCTGCGCACCGCAACGTCGAGGAGCGGGCCGAGCCGGGGGGCCAGTAGCCTTGCGAGGAGCATCAGCGTCACCACGAACGCCGCGGATGTCACGAATCGCCGCCTGGCCTTGACGATCGCGTCATTGGCGATCTGGCCGCAGTAGGCGAGATGCTCGCACCGCCGCCGCAGGTCAGCCAGCGGCCCCTTCTCGTCGTGCACCACTCGCGCGGCCCGCCCGAACGCGGCCGTGGCCGGACCGAACCCGGCCCTGGTCACACGCCCGCCCTGCCCGGCGATCTGCTCCTGAACGTCGCCGACCACGCGTGCCAGCGCCGTCGCGGCATCGCGCAGCCGTGTCACACCGTCGAGATCGGCATCCGGCCACGCGGAGCCGAACCCCACAGACTCGAGGAACCAGATCGCCTGGCGCACGAAGTCAGGTGGTGGCGTGGTCGTCGGCAGGCCGCCCGGGCCCACCTCAAGCTGGTACTTGTCCGGATCGGTCAGCCATCCCGGGCACCGCTGCGCGTACGGAATGCCGAGGTTGGCCGCCTCGGCCGTGGCGTACGTGTCGCCGGCGACGGCCAACCCGGCCGCCATCCCGCGTAACAGGTTCACCGCCACGACCAGGTCATTCAGCAGATCGTCCCGCAATCGGGCGAAGCCCGGCAGGCCGGCCTCGGGATGGCCCTCGAACAGCGCCCGGCCCAGATCGTCCTGACCGAAGGGCCGCTCATCCATCGCCCGGCAGAACGTGTCCACGCCCCGGGCCAGATCGTCGGCGGCCTCCCGGACGCCTCTCCCCGCGCTGACGCAGATCTCCGGGTTGAACTGCGCCGCCCCCGCAAGGGACGGATCGTCGGCGGCGATGTCTCCTCCACGCCATGATTCACAGCAGGCGGTCGGGAAACTCTAACGGATCAGATGTCCCGGCGGAATGTGTGGCCGCTCGCCCCGCTACCGTGACCTGTGATACTCCTGGCCGTTCCCCTTCTGCGCCGAGTCAGCGGCACGTGCGGGCGCTCCTTCTCGCGTCTGCAGAGCGTTGTCCACCGGTGAAAACCGGGTGGCATTTCGCATCGCCTGCCGGGATGCTGGGCATGGGCGATGAGTTTTGTCGGTGCTGCCGGTCACTCTTTGCAGATGACCACAACCTCTCGTGAGACCCACGGCTGTGACGCCAGCCACGACCACGTCTTGTCCGACCACCCCGATCGAGGTGCCGTGTCCACCCCACAGCTCGACTCACCCGCCAAGTCCGCGGCCGCCGTCCCGGGTCGCACCCCGGCCGTGATCCGGCTGCTGGTGCTGGCCACATTCGTGGTCATCCTCAACGAAACAATCATGATCAATGCCATCCCGCGGCTGATGGACGCTCTGCACATCACCGAGCAGACCGCACAGTGGCTTTCGACCGCGTTCATGCTGACCATGGCGGCGGTCATCCCGATCAGCGGATGGTTCCTGCAGCGGGTGTCCACCCGCAGCGCGTACACCACCGCGATGGGTCTGTTCCTGATCGGCACCGCGTTGGCCGCCGTCGCGCCGACGTTCGAGGTGTTGCTGGGCGCCCGCATCATCCAGGCGTCCGGGACCGCGGTGATGATGCCGCTGCTGATGACCACGCTGATGCAGGTGGTGCCCGAGGCGGAGCGTGGCCGGGTGATGGGCAACGTCACTCTGGCCATCTCCGTCGCGCCCGCGATGGGCCCGGCGGTCTCGGGTGTGATCCTCCAGTTCGGGTCCTGGCGGCTGCTGTTCGCGGTGGTGCTCCCCATCGCCGCCGTGATCACATGGGGCGGCCTGAAGCAGCTCAAGAACGTCGGAGAGCCCCAGTTCAGCACCATCGACTGGTTGAGCGTGGTGACCGCCGCCGCCGGTTTCGGAGGCCTGGTCTACGGGCTCAGCCGGTTCGAGGGCGGTGACGTCCGCGTCGCCGCCGCGATCGTGGTGGCCGGCCTGGTCGCCATCGCCGTCTTCGTCGTCCGCCAGCTGGCGTTGCAGAAGCGCGGTGTGCCGCTGATGGACCTGCGTACTCTGCGCCACCGCACTTTCACGGTCGCGCTGATCCTGATGTCGGTGGCCTTCATGGCGATGCTCGGCTCGATGATCATGCTGCCGCTGTACCTGCAGAACATCCGCGAGCTCAGCCCTCTGCAGACCGGGCTCCTCGTGATGCCGGGCGGCCTCGCGATGGGACTGCTGGGTCCGGTCGTCGGCCGCCTGTTCGACCAGTTCGGCGGCCGGGTTCTGGTCATCCCCGGCGCGATCGGGATCACACTCGCGCTCGCCGGCTTCACCCAGGTCACGATGACCATGCCGTACTGGCAGCTCCTCGGCCTGCATGCGCTGCTGATGGTGAGCCTGGCCGCGACCTTCACCCCGGTGTTCACCCTCGGGCTCGGAGCGGTTCCCTCGCAGCTCTACTCTCACGGCAGCTCGATCCTGAGCACGCTGCAGCAGGTCGCCGCGGCGTTCGGCACCGCGCTCGTGGTCACCGTGATGAGCGCGCGAGCCGATGCCCTGAAGTCCGCGGGTGCCCCCGAGGCGCTCGCCAACCTCGACGGCATGCGGCTGGCGTTCATCATCGGCGCGGTGCTGTCCTTGGCCGTGGTCGTCACCGCCCTGCTTCTGCCCGCCCGTGCGGACAGCGCCGGCGAGCCCGAGGAAGCCGGGTCGATGAAGCCGGCGTGACGGCGGTGCGAGCTGCCGCGGCATCCACGTACTACTCGGTCAGGTGGCCGAACCCTCTCGGCCACCTACAGCAGTGCCGCCCACAGCAGTGCCGCCCACAGCAGTGCCGCTCACAGCAGTGCCGCCCACAGCGAAAAGGCCCGTGACCAGGGATGACCTGGAGCGGGCCTTCTTGTTCGTCAGGGTAATCTTGAGATATTGCTGACACCCTTGCCAACGGCGTGTTCCCGGCGATCGCCACCCAAGGCGAAGGCGAGGTCGCGTCAACTTATCCAGGTAACGCGAACGATCAGCACAAGGCGCAGATGCTCCGCGACGATGAAGTTGACGAACCCGCGTCCGCCGAACAGATCAAGCGTCCGAAGACCTCCCCCGTGCAACATGCCTCTGCCAGCACGGACCGCATCCCTCCCGAGGACTGTCGGCAAGTCGCTCGACCTCAAGGATGACAGTGGGAGGGAGCCCAGCGATGACATGCTCCGCGTCGGGGTTGTACTCCCAGTTCCAGGCGTCACTCACCGATGGCTTCTCGGCGCGCGGAGGACGTGATCTCACTGATTTCGGCCAGAGCTGAGTCCAGCGTGACTCTGTCGGTCGCGGTGGCGACTTCCGTCTGCAGTGCCTGGAGGCGAGCCGCTTGGGCGGGGAAGCGCTGAATGGCCACGAACTCGCCCCACTGCTGCAAGAAGCTCTGCAGAGGCGCCACGGTGCTCTGACGCGCCGCCCGCTCTGTCGCCTGGTCGAGATGGTCGACGAACTGGCTGAGGTAGGCAGGAGCAATCTGGGCGACTGCTGCCCTGAGGGCGGCGGTCGTCAGTGGTGGGCGAGGGATCAGCGCCTCGCTGTCCTGATGCGGGGTGGACACCGTTGACCTCCAAGCTAGCTACACCTTCACGCTACCGATACAGCCCACCTTCCGCTTGGAATTGCAGGTCAAGGCCTTGATGTAGGGGGACGCGTCCTCACGTCAGTCGCAGGCGGCGGGTTCCGGAGCGCGTAATCGTCAGGATAGACCGCCCCGGATGACGAATCTGGTCTTCGACCCAGGCCATCGAGGAACGCCTCCACAACCGAGCTCCGGCGCTCGGCGGCGTTCCCGGCGGAGAGCCCGCCACCGGGGCCGGTGAAGATCCGGGAGCGCCCCTCCGGTGTCGTTCGGCAGTCGCGGGCAGGGCCGTCTCAGCCCGCGGCCTTCTTGATGAGCTCGCCGATCCGTGCCTCGTCGGCGGCGGTCAACTGCGTCAGAGCGAACGCGGTCGGCCACATGGTGCCCTCGTCGAGGTTCGCGGAGTCGTTGAAGCCGAGAGTGGCGTACCTGGCCTTGAACTTCTGGGCGCTCTGGAAGAAGCAGACGACCTTGCCGTCCCTGGCATACGCCGGCATCCCGTACCAGAGCTTCGGAGAGAGGGCCGGCGCGTTGGCCTTGACGATCTCATGGACCCGCTCGGCGAGGACGCGGTCCGCCTCCTCCATCTCGGCGATCTTCGCGAGCACCTCGCTCTCCGGGTCCGGCTTGGCCGCGCCCGAGCCGCGCCGCGTGGACGCCTTCAGCTCCCGGGCGCGCTCCTTCATCGCGCTCCGCTCCTCATCCGTGAACCCGTCGTACTTCTCCGCGGCTGCGCCGGTGCTCTTGGCGGACGTCTGCGTGCTCTCCATGGCAGGTTTCCTCTCTTACAAGACTTACAAGACTTACAACGACTTACCGGGTTGATCCGGACAATCTGATCCTAGGGATCCGCCGCGGCCGGCGGCTTCTCGAAAACTGATCGGTTGCCGCCCGGGGGAGAACAGCGGCAGGTCCGGGCGACATCACAACCCACGGAAGCCGGTCGTCGGCGCCTTCGAGGCCCGCAGACATCCGTCACGCTGGTTGCGGCTCGCTGACCGGCGCTTCTCGATTCCTGACCGGTCTCGTCACCTGCTTCGCCACGCACGACGGCATCCCCGTCCCGGCGCCCGCGGTGCGGCGCTGGTAGACGCTGGGCGGCATGCCGACCAGGTCGGTGAAGCGGGTGCTGAAGGTGCCCAGCGACGAGCAGCCGACCGCGAAGCAGACCTCGGTGACGCTGAGGTCGCCACGACGCAGCAGCGCCATCGCGCGTTCGATGCGACGGGTCATCAGATAGGCGTACGGCGACTCCCCGTAGGCGAGCCGGAACTGCCGGCTGAGGTGCCCGGCCGACACATGCACGCTGCGGGCCAGCGCCTCGACGTTGAGCGGCTGCGCGTACTCCCGGTCGATCCGATCGCGGACGCGGCGCAGTCGCGCGAGGTCGTTCAGGTGCTGTGCCGCGGTGAGCGCGCGTCCCCATGCGGGATGACACATGAGAGAACTCCTTTCATGGATGTGCGCGAGCACCCGGGCCGCATGGCGAGGTGCTCGCCGGTGAGGGTGGAGCGGGCTCAGCGAAGCTGCTGGATGCGGACCAGGTTGCCCGCGGGATCGCGGAAGGCGCAGTCACGGACGCCGTACGGCTGTTCCGTCGGCTCCTGGACGACCTCGGCGTCGCCGGCCTGCAGCTTCTCGAAGGTGCCGTCCAGGTCCCGGGTGGCCAGCAGGATCCAGCCGTAGGTGCCCTTGGCCATCATCTCGATGATCGTGCGGCGCTCGTCCTCGGTGATGCCGGGGTCGGCGGCCGGCGGCGCCAGGAGAATGGACGTGCCGGGCTGGTCGACCGGGCCGACCGTGATCCAGCGCATCTTGCCGTGCCCGACGTCGCTGCGTACCTCGAAGCCGAGGGTGTCGCGGTAGAAGGCCAGAGCGGCGTCCGGGTCGTCATGGGGGAGGAAGGTCGTGTGAATGGTGATGTCCATGGCTGTCACGTTATCTGCGGCCCGGTGACCTGTGCTTCTCCAAAACTGATCGTTCCGGAGAGCGGGATCAACGCCTGCCGGACGATGACCTACGCGACGTCCGGGATGGCGGGAACCGGTCGGCCGCGGGCGGGCAAGTAGGGGTGTCCCACCCGTGAGCCGAGAGGCCAGAGCATGTCAGAAACGAGCCCGGCCGATTCCGCGGTCATAGCGCGGTCCCGGCAGGAGCCCGAGGTGTTCGCGGAGATCTTCCGCAGGCACGCGCCCGAGATCAAGAGATTCGTCGTCCGCCGCCTCGGACTCGACGTCGCCGAGGACGTGGTGGCGGAGACCTTTCTCGCCGCCTTCCGTCAGCGCGGACGGTACGACCTGGCCAGGCACGATGCCCTGCCCTGGTTGTACGGCATCGCCACCAACCTCATCGGCCGCCACAAGCGGACCGAGGCCAGGCAGCTCAATCTCCTGGCCCGCACCGGCGTCGACCCGGTCACCGAACCCTTCACCCCGCGTAGCGACGACCGGCTGAGCGCCCAGGCCGTACAGCGGAGCCTGGCCGCGGCGCTTGCCGCGCTGCCCGCCGGGCACCGCGACGTGCTGCTCCTGGTGACCTGGGGCGGCCTGAGCTACACCGAGGCCGCCCAGGCGCTCGGCATCCGCGTCGGAACGGTACGTTCGCGCGTCAACCGCGCCCGCGCCAAGATCCGCAAGGAGCTGGGCGGGATCGACCCCACAGCACTCGTCGTCGAGGAGATTCGCCATGGATGAGCTGGCCCAGCTCAACGACTTCCGCTCCGAGGTGCCCGCGCAGGACGACCTGCGCGCCGAGGCGGAGCGTCTGGTGGCCGGCATGTCGGCCCCGGTCCGGCCGGACTTTCGTCGCATCGGACTGCGGGCTGCCCTGGCAGGGGGCCTGGCGACTGTGGCAGGAGCGGCGGTGTTCCTCGTCCAGAGTTCGCCCGCCCCGGTCCCGCCCGCGGCGATGATCCGCACGGTCGCGGCCGTGGAGGTGCTGTCGCGGGCGGCCGAGCACGCGGGCCGGCGTCCGGAGCTGCGTCCCAGGCCCGGCCAGTTCCTCGTCTACGAGTCGCAGAGCATGGACCTGGCCGCATCGGAAGGGCAGTCGTGGCTGTCGCGCCACAAGCGCAGGATCTGGCTGCCGGTGGAGGGCGACGCCGTCAAGGGAGTCCTGCAGGAGGAGATCCTGGCGCCGCTTCCGTATCCGGGGCGCACGCTCCCGCCGGAGGCTCGGGCGGAGCAGGAGCTGGTGGGCAAGCCCAGCGGTCCGGAGCGGGCGGCCGACTTCGACGACCGCGCCGAGTACCTGCGCAACGACTACGCCTACGTCAGCAAGCTGCCGACCGACACAGAAGGCATGCGCAGGCACCTCTACACGCAGGTGCCCGCCGACGGGTTGCGCGACTTCGAGGCGTGGAACCGGGTCGGCGGGCTGCTCACGGAGGCCTATCTGCCCGCCGCGCAGCGGGCCGCGCTCTTCCGCGCGGCGGCCACGATCCCCGGGGTGGTGACGGTGAAGGAGTCGCAGGACGCCGCGGGGCGCAAGGGCATAGCCGCGGCGATGGTGTCGCCCGGCGGGATCAGGGAGGAGTACATCTTCGACCGGAAGACCTATGACTACCTCGGCCGCCGGGGGGTGGTCGTGGACGCCGAGAAGGCCCAGGCTCCGGTCGGGAGCCTGGTGTCGTCGAGCGCGCAGCTGAAGGTGAGCGTCGTCGACAGCGCACCGCCCGTGGAGTAGGCCGGCCCTGCCGGGAGCTCCGGCAGGCGGGCATGGCACGGACCGATGCGGAGACAGCAGGCCCTGAGACGGTCCCTGCGGCTGCACCAGCCGCGGGGACCGTTCGACGTGAGCCCCGTCGGGTGCCGGAGCGTGCTCCGGGATGTATGTGTGACCTACTTCACGCGCGGGCGGCTTGAAGCTCACATTGGTGTCAGCTCCTACCGTTGGCCGCATGACAACGACATCGACGGCACAAGCACCCGTCTCGCTCTACGGATTCCTGACCCCCAAGCCCGGACATGCCGACGAGCTCCGGACGCTCCTCCTGGACCTGGTCGAGCCGTCCCGGGGGCACGAGGGCAGCCTGCAGTACCACCTCCACGAGCAGGAGGACGGCCGGTTCTTCCTCTACGAGGTCTGGCGTTCGCAGGAGGACCTCGACCGGCACAACGCGACCCCGCTGCTGCGCGCCTTCATGGACAAGGTGGCCGAGCACCTCGACGGGGCGCCCGAGGCGTACTCCGGCGCGATGAGGAATCCCCTCGAAAATTCGGTCAGCGGGTGAGGATCCGGATGTCGCCGGAGGTGCTCTTCGCGACGATGGTCCGGTCGCTCCGGACGTCCGTGACCTGCGACTGCTCGTCGCCGTACCGGCTCTGCGCCGTCACGGCGTAAGGCCCCCGAGGCACCGTCGTCCTGACGTAGCCGTCACGCGACATGACGTCCACCTCCGTCGGGGGAGCGGCGAACGTCAGCCGGACGGCCCCGGAGGTCGTCCGCACCCGTACGCCGGCCGACTTCAGCCCCTCGCCCGAGACCACCCCGTCGGTGCCCAGCAGCCGCAGCCGTCCCGAGGTCCGGCGCGCCGTGATGGGCCCGTGCGTCGACACGTCCACGTCCTGGGCGAGGTCGTCGAGGATCACGCCGTCGTCCGACGCCTGCACCACGATCCGCACGCCGGGCGGCACCCGTACGTGGTAGCGGGCGCCGCAGTCACCGAACACCGTCGTGCAGTCGGCGCCCAGCCGCAGCACCCCGTCCTTGAGCGACCAGGACGCGTTGCCCTCGCCGGCGGCCTTGCCGCGCACCCACCGGTCCACGCGTACCCCGCCCGGGTCGCCGGGCAGGACGCGCAGGCCGCCCGTCGAGCTGCGGATGGTGAGCTGCCCGCTCGGGTGCGCGAACGCGCGGCTGCCGTGCACCTCCTTGGCGTCCAGCTCGATCCCGCAGCCGGCCGTCGCCACTCCGAGCACGGCCACCGCCATCGCCGCCATCGTCCCCGTGATGCGTCTCATGGGAAGATCGTCGTCCGGCGGCATCGCCCCGCCATCGGCCATCCGGCCGAGTCCGGCTCCGCCGTTCGGCCGCATTTCCCCTCCGTGACCGGAGGCAGCCGCGTCTCTCACCGCCGCACGGGTCGGAGCCGAACGGGTCAGAGGGCGGCGAGGAGCTTGCGGACGTGGGACAGCGGGTCGGCGCCCATGGGCCGTACCGCGACCGTCGTCGCCCCCGCCTTCCACAGCTCGCGCACCTGCGCTGCGGCCTCCTCCGGCGAGCCCGCAGCCATGACGACCTCCTCGGGCGCCACGTTGAGGAACGCCGCCTGGCCCTCCGCCGCCGGCCGCATCACCTCACGGGCGTCGTCTCCGACGCACAGGAACGTGAACGCCACCAGCTCGTGCCCCTCCGGCGCGCCGATCTGCTCCAGGACGGCGGGCAACTGGTCGGGCCGCAGCCCCTCGGGGACGATCGTCCCCTGGGCCGCGCGGCCCGACAGCGCGAGCGAGCGCGGGCTGACCACCCCGGCCAGCACCGGCGGCGGCTCGGCGGGCGGGTGGACGAGCGAGACGCCGTCCAGGTGCACCGCCCGGCCGTGCAGGGTCACGGTCTCACCGCGCAGCAGAGCCCGGACGGACGTGATCGTCTCCTCCAGCAGCGCCAGCGGCGACGGTACGGCGGCGCCGACCTGGCGCATCCAGTCCTGTACCCCGTGCCCGATGCCGGCGGCGAGCCGGCCGGGGTGCAGGCGGGCCAGGTTGGCCAGCTCCATCGCCAGCAGCGCGGGGTTGCGCAGGGGAGCGGGGGTGATGCCGATACCGACCCGCAGGCGTTCGGTCACGGCCAGCGCGGTCGCCGCCGAGGACACGGCGCCGGTCCACCCCAGATCCTCCACGACCCACAGGTCGGCCACCTCCAGGCCGTCCAGCTCCCGCGCGAACGGCACCAGCAGCTCCGGCGCCAGGTCGCGGTCGAACATCACTCCGAGCCTCACAGCGGCCTCCTGTGTCGTCACCGTCGGGTGGCACGACCATGTCCGGCGGGCGTGTCACGCCCCCAGGAATGATCGCCTCCACGGGCCGCCCGCCGGTAGGGGGCAGCGGCCGATCGGCATCCGAGTATCCAGTACGCCGGGAGGCCGCAGCCGTCCGGAGGCCCCCGCCGGGTGTCAGGCGGCCGCCGCCGACACCGCCGAGCACGCCTCCTCGACCGAGGAGGCCGTCTCGAAGTGACGGTCGAGGTTGGTGATCGTGAGGAGGTGGCTGATCATGCCATCCGCCAGCACGAGGATGAGTCTGCCATGTACGTGGTGAACATGGTTGAACGCGCTCACCAGAACGCCTAGCCCTACCGAATCGCAGAACGGGACCGCTGTCAGGTCAATGACCACGTTGCTTGAGTCGGTCCTGGTGAGGATGTGGTCCAGCTCCGCCCGCAGACGCGGGGCTCCGGCCACGTCGAGATCACCGACAACGCGCACAACCGTACAGGGGTCCTCCCGCCAGTACTTGACCACCATGACGGTCCAGTGCCCGAAGTTAGGATACTTATACCTATTTCTTGCATATGTTCTGAGTTGCCGTTTTCGTGGACGGTGTAGCGGTTGGCGTGGACTTCACCTCGGGCGTGGCTGTCTGGGCCGGTTTTGAGATCTTCGGCTGGTCGCTGCCCACGATGACCTCGACGCCCTTGACGTCCGCCGCCTCGCGCAGCTCCGCCCCGGGGATCGCGGCGGCGACGGTACGGGCGGAGTCCTCGCGGTCGGCGGCGTAGCGGATGACCGTCTTCCTGTAGTCCTTGCGCGGGGTGTTGCCCGGCTGGTCCGGCACGCGGAACCCGGCCGCCACCAGCGCCTCCTTGGTCCGGGCGCCCAGGCCCGTGATGAGTGTGCCGTTCTTGACCGTGACCGCGATGCGCTCCGGCGGGATCGCCTCGCCGGCGGGCTTGGCGGTGGCGCTCGCCGAGGAGGAGGCGGAGGGCGAGGGGCTGGGCTTGACCAGGTCCTCGTCGGCGCCGATCCGCCGGAACAGCTCGCGCGCCGCCGCCTCGTCCCACAGCACCGCCGACTCGCCGGTCGGCGCCTTGAAGTCCGCGTTCTTCAACGGCACGTCCGCGAACGCGACGTCGTCCAGCGAGACGTCGCGCATCTGCGCGGCCAGTCCCATCAGCCCGTCGTCGGGATCGACCTTGATCGTGCGCAGCGTGGAGTCGACGAACGAGGCGAGCTTGGCCGGGTTGGCCAGTGTGCCGGCGCTCAGGGCGCGGTTCAGCAGGGCGGAGATGACCTGCTGCTGCCGGTCGATGCGGTCGAGGTCGGAGCGGGCCGTGGCGCGGGTGCGGGCGTAGCCGAGCGCCTGCGCGCCGTGCAGCTCATGGGTCCCGGCGGTGAGCGTGAGCCCCGCCTTGGGGTCGTTGATGGCGACCGGGGTGCACACCGTGACGCCGCCGAGCGCGTCCACGACGTCGATGAAGCCGAGGACGTTGACCTCGATGTAGCGGTTGATGGACAGCCCCGTCACCTGCTCCACGGTCTGCTTGGCGAGCTTCGGCCCGCCGAACTGGTACGCGGAGTTGATCTTGTGCTGGCCCTTGCCGGGGATGGTCGTCCAGGTGTCGCGGGGGAGGCTGACCACGGTCACCTTGCGGTGGTCCTCGGACAGGTGGATGACCATCATCGTGTCGGTCCGCTGTCCGACCTCGCGGCCCAGCTTGAGCTGGTTCTGCTGCTTACGGGTGAGGTCGTCGCGCTTGTCGACGCCGACGAGCAGGACGTTCATGGCGCCGCGGGACACCGGCTCGGTCACGCCCGCGTCGACCGTGCCGATCTGCCTGGGGGTCGCCCACACCACGCCGGTGCCGACCAGCACCCCGACCGACAACAGGCCCGACAGGACCAGGTTGCGCCGCCGCGCCCGCGCGCCGCGGCCGTGCCTGCGCTTGCGACCGGACGCGAGCCTGACGCCGCCGTAGGCGTCTCCGCCCACATGCACCCCAGCGTCCTCCTCGCCCGGGTCGCGCATCCCGTCCCCCTCGTGTGCCGCCGCGAGGATCGGGCCTTCGATTGCCCTCCTCCCCTGCCCGTACAGTAGCGTGAGCCCCGCCATGAAGCAGTTCCCCGACTCGCCGCACGCGCCAGCGGAGACCCGAAGCTGGCCGCCCATCTCCGTCGTCATGCCGGTCCTCAACGAGGAGCGGCATCTTCGCGAGGCCGTCGCCCAGATCCTCGCCCAGAGCTATCCGGGTGAGATCGAGGTCATCCTCGCCGTGGGGCCATCCCAAGACCGCACCCAGGAGGTCGCCGACGCCATCGCGGCGGCCGACCGGCGGGTCGTCGTGGTGCCCAACCCGACCGGCCGCACGCCCAACGCGCTCAACGCCGCCATCGCGGCCTCGCGCAACGGCATCGTCGCCCGGGTCGACGGGCACGCCATGCTGCCGCCCGACTACCTGCGGGTGGCGGTCGAGACACTGGAGGAGACCGGCGCCGACAACGTGGGCGGCGTCATGGCGGCCGAGGGCGTGACCGCCTTCGAGCAGGCCGTCGCCTGCGCCATGACCTCCAAGATCGGCGTCGGCGCCGCGGCCTTCCACGTGGGCGGCACGGCCGGCCCGGCCGACACGGTCTACCTGGGCGTGTTCCGTCGCTCCGCCCTCGACCGTGTCGGCGGCTACGACGAGCACTTCCAGCGTGCCCAGGACTGGGAGATGAACCACCGCATCCGCCAGAGCGGCGGCCTGGTGTGGTTCCAGCCGCGCATGCGGGTGTCCTACCGGCCCCGGCCCAACGTCAAGGCGCTGGCCAAGCAGTACTTCCACTACGGCCGCTGGCGGCGCGTAGTCTCGCGCACCCACGAGGGCACGATCAACCTGCGCTACCTCGCGCCGCCCGCCGCCGTGCTGGCCATCGCGCTCGGGCTGGTCGTCTCGCCGTTCTTCCCGCTCGGGCTGGTGATCCCGGGCGGTTACGCGCTGGCCCTCGTGGTCGGCTCGGTGCTGACGGGCAGCGGCCATCCGGCGGCGGTCAAGGCCAAGCTGCCGCTGGTGTACGCCACCATGCACCTCTCGTGGGGCTGGGGCTTCCTGACCAGCCCGCGCAAGCTGGCCCGCCCGTCGCCCCAGCAGGGCCACCTGGAGCTGCACTGACGACCGTCACGGGCGCGCGCACCGCGAGGTGACCCGCGCCCGTACGGGGCCGTCCTCGCCCCGTACGAGCCGGTCCGCGCCGTACGGACGGCCGGGCGCTCGCGGAAGGCCGTCAGCCGTCGCCGAGTGACGGGTCCACGACCTGACCCGTGAGGCCCGACGCCAGTACGGCCAGCGACGCCCGCGCCGTCCCGCCTGGTGCCCCGCCGGTTGTCCCGGAGCCCGTCCCGCCGGTGGTGACGCAGTTGACCCGCACGCCCTCGCCGGCCCACTCGGCGGCCAGTGACCGGGCGAGCGCGGTCACCGCCGCCCCGGCCGGCGCCCGCAGCGCGTCCCCCGGGCCCGGCACCGCCCCGGCCGCGTCCACCAGGCCGGGGGCGTCCGGCGGCGCCGGGGCCCACAGGAGCAGCCCCCCGCCGCTCTCCCGCAGGCGCGGGTACGCGGCCCGCGCCACGTTGACCGGCCCCAGGTAGCCGGACACCGCCGCCTCGGCCACGCTCTCGTCCGTGGCGTCCACGAGGCTCCCCGCCCGTCCAGGGGACACGGCCAGGACCAGATGGTCGATCCGCCCCACCCCGGCCAGGGCCTTGGCCACGGCGGCACGGTCGTCCAGCCGCAGCCCGTCCCGCTCGCGGGACAGGACCCGCACCACCGCGCCGTGCCCGGCGGCCAGCTCGGTCAGCTCCGCCGCCGCCCGCGCCTCCGCGCCTTCCGGACCCGCGCTCCCCGGACCCGTCCCCGCGTCGAGCACCACCACGGTCCGCCCCGCCAGCGCCGCCCGCAGGCCCGCCTCCGGCACCACCGGCGCCGGCGACGTCGCGAGGAGCCCGGCCGCGATCCGCGCGTCCACCGGATGAGTGATCTTCAGGTTGCGCTCGCTGCCCGGCACGATGTGGATGGGCACGTCCGGCAGGTACCGCAGCACCACCCCGCAGTCGTCGGTCGCCGGCCGGCTGCCGAAGTGGGGGTCCGCCAGCGCCCGCTCGTACGCCTCCCTGATGACCGACAGCCGGAAGCACTGCGGCGTCTGTGCGCGTCGCAGCCGCGACCTGTCCAGAACCTCCGCAATAGTCTCCCCGGCGGGGCCCGAGTCGACCGTGAAGACGGTGTCGGAGCTGGGGATCGCCACCTCGACCGCCCGATGGGTCCGCAGAGCCCGTACACAGTCCGTGATGATCCGGGGCTCCAGCAAGGGCCGGACGGCGTCGTGCAGCAGCACGTCGCACTCCTCCGTGCCGATCGCCTGGAGCGCCCGCCAGGTGCTCTCCGTGCGGCTCGCCCCGCCCTCGACCACCTGGCTGACCTTCCGGAACCCGGCCCGCCCGACCAGCGCCCTCGCCTCGTCCGCGAGGCCCGGCGTCATCAGCACCACGACCTCGTCGATGTCGGGGGAGCCGTCGAACAGGGCGATCGTGTGCTCCAGGATCGTCCGCCCGGCGATCGTGGCGAGTTGCTTGGGCCGCCCGAGCCCCATCCGCTGCCCCACTCCGCCCGCCAGAACGACCCCGACGGCGCGCAACCCAGAATCCATACCCGGAGCGTAACGGCCTGGGTCCGTGATATCCCGTCGCCCTGTCGCTACGCTGAGTCCACGCACTCCCTCACTACCGGGAGGACCTGCGCCTTGACCGACTCCTTGACCCGCGCGAGCTCGGCCGCCTCGGTGGTCCTGCTCGCCACGACCCCGGCATGCAGGCTCTCCTACGCGGACGGCACGCTGCTCGACCGGCTCGGCGACCAGCTCGCGACGCTCTCCGTCCGCGACGTACAGGTGCTGACGCCAGGCGGCGCGCTGCTCACGTACGGAGAGCAGCCCGACGCGGAGCATGCCGACAACGCCGGAGGGCTCGGCGCCGACCTGCGGGCCGTGGCCAAGCTGGCCCGCGGCTCGACCGGCGCCGTCGTCGTGCTGCCCGCCGACCTCGTCGCCCACACCGACGCGCTGGGGCTGCTGCTCCAGCACCCCGCGCGTGGCTCCGCCGCGCTCGTCTCGTCCGACGCGGAGGGCGGGCCGCTGCGCCCGCCCGTACGGGTGGAGGGCGGCCGGGTGGTCGCCGCGGGCAGCTCCTTCCACACCGTTCCGCAGGCCAACGCCACCTTCCGCGGCGTGCTCCAGGCGGGCGAGGCCGACCTCGCCTCGCTCGCCGACGTCGCGGAGGAGCTGGCCGACCTCGCCGAGAGCGGGCGGCTCGGCCCCGTCAGCACCGTCGAGGCCGTGGACCTGCTCCTGGTGGGCATGGTCAGGGCCGGTGCGCGGGTCCGCGCCGCCCGGCTCGGCCGGCTGCACGCCGACCGGGTGGCCGGGCAGTCCACCTGCGACAGCGCGATCGCCCGCCTCGCGGAGGTGGACGAGGACCAGGTGCGCCTCGACACCGCGATCAAGGACCGCGACGGCTTCTTCACCACGTTCTTCGTCTCCACCTGGTCACGCCATCTGGTGCGCCCCGCGGCCCGGCTCAAGCTCACGCCCAACACCGTCACGGGCTGCTCCGTCGCCCTGGCCGTCCTCGCGGCGGTCTGGTTCTCGGCCGGCACGCGCGGCGGGCAGGTGGCGGGGGCCGCGCTGGTCTACCTGTCGTTCGTGCTCGACTGCCTGGACGGCCAGCTCGCCCGCTACACCCGCGCGTTCACCCCGCTCGGGGCATGGGCGGACGGGATGGCCGACCGGCTGAAGGAGTACGTCGTCTACGCCGGTCTGGCCATCGGCTACGCCGACGGCCTGCCGTGGCAGAACGGCGGGCCCGACGGCATCTGGTACCTCGCCATCGCCGCGATGATCCTCCAGGTCGTCCGGCACGCGATCGACTTCGCGTTCGGGGGGTCGGTGGCGGACGCCAACCGCATCGGCGCGATGTGGGCCAAGCCGGTGCGCTCGCTGCTGGAGGAGACCGACGGGCGGGCCGGCGCTCCCGGGCCGGGAGCGCTGGGCATCGCCCACCGGCTGGAGCGCGACTCGATCGTCCGCTGGGCGAAGAAGATGATCGTCCTGCCCATCGGCGAGCGGATGGCCCTGATAGCCGTGACCGCCGCCTTCTTCAACGCCCGCGTCACGTTCGCGGCGCTCATCACCTGGGGCAGCGTCGCGGCCCTCTACCAGCTCACCGGGCGGATCGCGAGGTCGACGCGATGATCACCGTGCACATGACACCGGTGCCGAGGAGCACGGTCGTCGCCTACCGCGACGACGGGTCGCTCTCGCGCGGCATGGGCGCGCTCGTGGCGGGCCAGCTCCCGCCGCTGCCGCCGGTCATCGCGGGCGCGTTCGTCACCGGAGTGCTGCTGATGCTGGGCGTGGCCGGCAGCGACGGGCTGGCGCTCTTCGCGCCGGCCGTGACGCTGCTGCTGGCCGGGCCGGGCAGCTCCCACCCGCACGACGGCCGCTTCGACTGGCTGGTGCCGCCGATCCTGCGGGTGATCGAGTACTCCTTCGTCGCCGCCTGCGGGTTCGCCCACGGCGTCCACCCGGTGCTGATCGTGGCGCTGCTCGGCGCGCTCGCCTTCCACCACTACGACCTGGTGTACCGGCTGCGGCAGCGGGTCTACCCGCCGCCGTGGCTGTCCAAGCTCGGGCTCGGGTGGGAGGGGCGGATGTTGGTGATCGCGCTGGCGGGCGTCGCCGGCGTGATGACGTTCGGTTACGCGCTCCTCGCGCTCTACCTGTGGGGCCTGTTCGGGTGGGAGAGCCTCACCTGCTGGCTCGCCGCGCCGCGCTCCGGACCGGAGCCCGCGCCCGAGGCGGCCGACATGGGAACACAAGACTGACGCCGGATTACCCGCACAGGGCCCAAAGCCAACTAACCTTTGGGCCTACGGTGGTGCGCGTCCGGCGACCCACCACGTGACGGAGTCCGTGCGTACGGCGGGGCGCGTTCAGCGATCCGCCCCGCGGACGGGGCCCGTCCGTACGGAGTCACGCTCGACTGAGGAGTGCACGTTGCTGGGAATGGTGCTGGCCGCTGGAGCCGGAAGACGTCTGCGGCCGTACACCGACACGCTGCCCAAGGCTCTCGTGCCGGTCGACGGCGAGACGACGATCATGGACATCGCGCTGCGCAACCTGGCCGAGGTGGACCTGCGCGAGGTCGTGGTCGTCGTGGGATACGCCGCCCAGGCGGTGCACGAGCGCAAGGAGGAGCTGGAGCGGCGCCACGGCGTCAAGCTCACCCTCGTGCACAACGACAAGGCCGAGGAGTGGAACAACGCCTACTCCCTGTGGTGCGCCCGCGAGTACTTCGCGCAGGGCGCGCTGCTCGTCAACGGCGACACCGTCCACCCCGTCTCGGTCGAGAAGACGCTCCTGTCGGCTCCCGAGACCAGCGACATCCTGCTCGCGGTCGACGACGTGAAGAAGCTGGCCGACGAGGAGATGAAGGTCACCCTCGACGGCGGCGCGGTCAAGCGGATCACCAAGCTCATGGACCCGGCCGAGGCGTACGGCGAGTACATCGGGGCGACGCTGATCCGGCCGGGCGCCGCCGAGCGGCTCGCCGACGCGCTGCGCGCCACGTTCGAGCGCGACCCCCAGCTCTACTACGAGGACGGCTACCAGGAGATGATCGAGCGCGGCGAGGGCATCCACGTCGCGCCGATCGGCGAGGTCGACTGGGTCGAGGTGGACAACCACGACGACCTGGCCAAGGCCCGCACCATCGCCGTCCGCTACTGAGGGGGCCCGGATGCCGCTTCGAGCCGCTCCTGAGGGGGCCGCATGCCGTTGCTAGCGCGGATGCTGCCGGCGCCGCTGACCATGGAGGTCAGGCGGGGCGCGGTGGCGCAGCTCGGCGCGCTGCTCGCCGACAGCCGGGTGGCGACCTCCGGCCGTGTCGCGGTGGCGGTCGGGCCGGGCCAGGGCGACCACATCGAGGGCCTGATCGCGCCCACGCTCGACGAGGCCGAGGTGTTCCGGGTCGCCGACGGGTCGGTCGAGGCCGCCGTCTCGCTCGGCGCCGACCTGCGTAAGGGCGCCTACGAGGTGGTCGTGGGCGTCGGCGGGGGGCGCACGATCGACGCGACGAAGTACGCCGCCTCCCTGGCGGGCATCCCGATGGTCGCCGTGGCCACCAACCTGTCCCACGACGGCATCTGCTCCCCGACGGCCTCGCTGACGTACGAGGGCGGCAAGGGCTCCTTCGGCGTGCCGATGCCGCTGGCGATCCTGGTGGACCTCGACTTCGTGCACAACGCGCCGGAGTCGCTGGTCCGCTCGGGCGTGGGCGACGTGGTGAGCAACCTGTCGGCCATCGACGACTGGATCCTCAGCAACGTCGAGCGCGGCGAGCCGATCGACGGCCTGGCCTGCTCGATGGCGCGTACCTCCGCCGAGGCGCTGATCGGCCGCCCCGACTCGATCGAGTCGGACGCGTTCCTGACGGTCCTCGCCGAATCCCTGATCCTGTCGGGGATGTCGATGGTGATCGCCGGGTCCTCACGGCCTTCGAGCGGCGGCGACCATGAGATCCTTCATGCCGTGGACCAACTCTTCCCGGGCACCTCCAACCACGGCGAGCTCGCCGGCATCGGTGCCGCCTTCTGCTTCTTCCTCAGGGAGGACGACGCCCGGCTCGCGCAGGTGACGGGCTGCCTGCGCCGGCACAGGCTGCCCGTGTCGCCGGCCGAGATCGGGCTGAGCGCGGAGCAGTTCGCCGAGGCCGTCGCGCTGGCCCCCGCCACGCGTCCCGGCCGCTACACGATCCTGGAGCACCTTCGCATGGGGGAGTCCGAGATCCGCGATCGGGTGGAGGACTATGTCCGGGCCTTCGGTAGCTGAGCTGCGGCGGGTGGCCCAGCCCGCGGGCCATCTGGAGCGCAGGAACGGCGAGCACTGGGCAGGTGTGCTCTACATGCGCCGGATGTCCATCTACGTCACCTGGCTGATGACCAAGACGCCCGTCACGCCCAACCAGCTCACCTGGGTGATGACACTGGCGGGGGTCGCGGCCGGGGTCGTGCTGGCGCTGCCGGGGTTCTGGGCCGTCGTGGTCGCCGCCCTGCTCGTGCAGGTCTACCTGCTGCTCGACTGCTCCGACGGCGAGCTGGCCCGCTGGACCGGCAAGACCTCGCTGACCGGCGTCTACCTGGACCGCGTCGGCGCCTACTTCACCGAGGCCGCGGTGCTCGTCGGCCTCGGCTGGCGGGTCTCGGCCGTCCTGCCCGACTGGTACACCGTGCTGGGGGTCGCCGCCGCGCTCGGCGCGATCCTCATCAAGGCCGAGACCGACCTCGTGGACGTGGCGCGGGCCAAGGGCGGCCTGCCGGCCGCCACCGAGGCGTCCGTCGCGCAGTTCCGCTCCGGGCTGCTGGGACTGGGCAGGCGGGTGCTGGGGGCCACGAAGTTCCACCGGATCGTGCAGCCGATCGAGCTTTCGCTGCTCGTCGTGGTGACCACGGTGATCGACATGGTGATCGGCGGTTTCACGGCCACCCGGGTGCTGCTCGTCGCCTGCTTCGTGGCGGCCTGCCTCCAGGTCGTGCTCCACCTGGTCAGCATCATGGCGTCGAGGCGGCTTGCTTGATCAGTAGCCCGGAACCGGTTGCCCGTCTCGGCCGTCGTATTGATCGGACCTCCGTCGTTCGGCGGGGGTTCACGACCGGTTCCGATACGCTTAGCTCCACCAACATCAGGACCATGCGACCAGCAGACTCGGTGATCATGAAAGAATGCTCCGCTCGTGCTCTCAACGCGTCAGGACGATGATTCGTTGAAGATCTCGTGCGTCATCCTCACCATGGGCAACCGGGTCGCGGAGCTGAACCGGGCGGTCGAGTCCGCGCTCAACCAGATCGACGGCGACGTCGAAGTGGTGATCGTCGGCAACGGCGCCGACGTGCCCGAGGTGTCGGCGACGCCACCCGAGGGCTCGGCCGCGATCGTCAAGACGATCCGGCTCGACCGCAACACCGGCATCCCGGCCGGCCGCAACCGCGGCGTCGAGGAGTGCTCCGGCGACGTCGTGCTGTTCCTCGACGACGACGGCTGGTACGCCAACCAGAAGGTCGTCTCCCACGTGCGCGACCGGTTCGCCACCGAGCCCGACCTCGCCGTCATCTCGTTCCGGGTGATGGACCCGGAGGGCGGCACCGGCCAGCGCCGCCACGTGCCCCGGCTGCGCGCGGGCGATCCCGAGCGGTCCTCGCCGGTCACCACGTTCCTCGGCGGCGCCTCGGCCATCAGGCGCTCGGCCTTCCTCCAGGTGGGCGGGCTGCCCGAGCGGTTCTTCTACGCCCACGAGGAGACCGACCTGGCCTGGCGGCTGCTCGGCGAAGGCTACCGGATCGAGTACGACGCCGAGACGGTCATGTACCATCCGCAGGTCCCGCCGACCCGGCACTCCGACTTCCACCGGCTCAACGCCCGCAACCGGGTCTGGCTGGCCCGCCGCAACCTGCCGTGGCCGCTGGCGGCCCTCTACCTGCTCGACTGGATCGTGCTGACCGTGATCCGCGAGCGGGGCTCCTCCGAGGCGCTGAAGGCGTGGTTCGCCGGCTTCCTCGAAGGGCTGCGCACGTCCGCCGGCGAGCGCCGTCCGATGGCGTGGCGGACGGCCTGGCGCATGGTGAAGCTCGGCCGCCCCCCGATCGTCTGACCTGCCCTCCGGACGGGCCTGAGGAACCAGCCCTCAGCCCCGTCCGGAGGCGCGGTCCGCCTAGGGGTTGAGCGCCTCGCCGAAGGTCATCTCCACGCGCTCCACCGTGGTCGAGGTCAGGGCCCGCTTGGGCAGGCCCAGCTCGCTCAGCTCCTTGGCGATGGGGTGGTTGCCGAGCCGGATCAGCGCCCCGCCCGGCCGCACCCTGACCCCGCGCGGGCGCACCGACCAGGGCACGCGCCGCGTCAGCCCGTCGTGGTGGGTGTAGGCGTCGAGCGGCGTCATGGGCCCGGAACCGGGCACGGGCAGGCCCGGCCGGAGCAGCATGTCGAGCACCAGCCGGCCGTCCTTGCGCACGATGCAACGCTTGTACGGCGACGACAGCCGCAGCTCGATGTCCGCCAGCTCCTTGGGGAACCCCCAGATCGACCGCCCCGCCTCCAGCGTGAACCGCTGGTCCACCGGCAGCCAGTGGATGAACACGCCCGCCTGCCTCAGGTCGGCCAGCCCGGCCGACCCCGCCACGCCCGGCGGCCTGACCATGAAGGCCATGCCGAACTCGTGGTACTGATCGAGGTCGCCGTCGCGGTAGTCGACGAACGTCAACACGCAGACGGCCTTGCCCGGGAGCACTTCCGCCACGTCCAGCCCGGAGTAGGCGATCACCGCGCGGGCCGCGTCGGCCCGCACGGGGAACATCGCGCTGCAGACGGTCGCGTCTCTGACCTCGACAGGCATGCTGACCGTACGCCCTTGGATCACATGCGATGCCATGCGTCCAGTACATCAACCGGAAAGCGATGTGACCATTCCCGGGGGGGCACCGTCTGTGCTGATGTGACCATCCTGACCACGCGGAGGCCGTCATCATCGAGGAGCTCTACCGCGAGCACTGGGCGCTCGTGTGCGGGTTCCTGCTGCGCCGCACCCGCGATTCCCATCTCGCCGAGGATCTCGCCCAGGAGACGTTCGTCAAGGCGACCCGGGCCCTGCTCGGCTGGCGCGGCGAGAACCCGGCCGCCTGGCTGCTCACGATCGCCCGCAACGTCCTCATCGACCACGTCCGGCGCTCGCGCCGGGAGCTCGCGTTACCCGACGCCGACGAGCTCGGCGCGCCGCCGCTGCACGTGGACGCCCTGGAGGTGCGCGACGCCCTCGACCGGCTGCCGGAGCGGCACCGCAGGCTGCTCACGCTGGTCTACCTCGAAGGCTTCTCGCTGGTGGAGGTGGCCGCGATGACCGGCACGAAGCACGCGACGATCAAGACCGCGGTGTGGCGCGCGAGAGCCGCGTTCGCCGAGACGTACGGAGGAGTGCGATGAGCGAGGACGAGCCGGTGCTGGAGCTGCCGGACTTCGACCCCAGGGCGACCCGCAGGTCGGTCCGCCGGGGGATCGTCAGGACGGCGACGGTGGTGCTGGCCGCGCTGGTGGCGGTCGCGCTCGTCGCGACGCTCGGCTCGGCGGCGGTGCAGAAGCGCGGCGACCGTGAGCGGCGCATGTGGGACGTGCTCGGCACCGCCTTCAAGATCTACAACCCGGCGTACGCCATCGACGTCCAGGACTGCTGCCAGACCACGCCGCTGTCGATGTCGCTCACCGTCTCCGCCCGCCAGAGACGGGCCCAGGGCGGCTTCCAGGGCGATGCGGGCAGCTCTTACACCATCACCCAGGACTTCTTCGGCCGGGTCGGCCGGCTGCCCCTCGGAAACTACGCGAACACCCGCCTCAGCTCCGCGCTGGGCGAGGTCGGCACCGACCTTGCGGGGAAGGAGCAGGTGCGCAAGGTGCTGGCGCGGCTGCCCACGGCCCTCAACGCGATGGCCGTCGTCGAGTTCACCAGTCCTGTCACGCCCGAGGAGCTGGGGAGGCTCGGCCACGGGTGCACGGCGAGGGTCGTCTACGAGCGGCGTCCCGGCTCGGTCCCCATTACGTGGGACATGACCACCTGGGACCGCGCTCCACTGAACATGGAGAAGGAGACTCCCTGCGACGCGCAGCCAAGGGTGGACCTGGAGAACTTCCGCCGCTGGGTCGGCATGCTGCGCGACTACGACGACGCCAACCTCCACCGCTTCGACCTGTCGCTGGCCCGGCTGCGCAAGGCCGCGAAGGAGGGTCTCGTGTACGCCTACATGGACGACCTGGCCTCGGTCGAGGACCTGCGCAAGCTCCTGGAGGACCCGCGGGTGCGCACCATCCGGCTGGCCGACGTGGCCTTCGATCTCGACCGTCCCGTCAGGCCCCTCGCGACAGGGGGATCTTGACCGCGGAGTGACGGACCGGGGCGGTGACCCCCGCCCACGCCTCCATCCGGGCCACGAACGCCGGTGCCTGGTCCGGCCAGTGGTGCCGCAGCCGGGCCTCCGCGTGACCGCGCGCGCCGTGCGCGACCCGCCGCGCCGGGTCCTCCTTGAGGTCCAGCACGGCGTCCACGACCGCGTCCACGTCCAGCGGCACCACGATCCCGCAGCCGACCCCCTCCACCAGCGGCGCCGCCTGCGGTGTGGTGATCACAGGAACCCCGCGGCCCATGTAGTCGAGGATCTTGGTGGGCACCCCCGTGACCGTCTCGGCGGCCAGGGAGAGGCCGGCCAGCGCGCCCTCGGCCATCCGCAGGGCGTGCCGGTTCGGGACGTGGCCGTACCAGTCGAGCAGGCCGACCCGCTGGGCGTCGCGCAGCAGCGGGCGGACGCCCGGCTCGGCGGCGCCGATCAGCTCCATCCGGATGCCGTGCGGCACCAGCCGCTCGGCCACCCTGATGAGCTCCGCCAGGCCGCGCTCGGCCGACAGCCGGCCGAGGTGGACCACCCGGGTGTCGCCGGGAGCGGGCGGGTTCGGGGACACCACGGTCGCCTCCGGCACCACGGAGGAGGAGCAGACGTGGTGCCGCCGCCCGGCCCGCGCCAGCCGCCGGGGGGAGACGGGCTCACGCACGTCCCACACGACCGGCGGGCGGCGGTGCGGCAGCAGGCGCAGCAGCGCGTGGTCGTGGACGAGCAGCAGGTCCGCGCCGCGCAGGCCGCGCCTGAGCGCGGTGGCGGCCCGGCCGAAGTGCCCGCCGTACGGCACGTCGATCGGGGCGAGGCCCATCGGCGGTGTGACGTTGAAATGGGTGAACGGCGCGACGTAGGTCACCTCGTGGCCCGCGTCGAGCAGCGCCCTGATCTGCCGGTGCATGATCCGGGCGTCCTCGGGATGGTGGACGGTGGTGGCTACGCATACCCGCATGCGTCGATGCTCGGTGCTGACCAGGTCAATGACGTTAATGCGGGCCGAACTACCGCTTAACTTCCGGATGGCCGCCGATACAACCAGGTCAGGCGCGGCTCCAGCACCCACTTGAACACCGTGCGGGTCTCCGGCAGGCACAGCACGATGGCCAGCGCGAAGCAGCTCGAACTGATCGCCAGCACGCCGAGCGGGCCGTGCAGCCACGGCAGCTCCAGCCAGCCCATCTCCTTGGCGATGAGCACCGGGATGCCGTGCAGCAGGTAGCAGTACAGGGTGCGGGTGCCCAGGTCGGAGTACCACGTCTCGCGCCGGGGCACGAGCGCGAGCACCGCGAGGCACACGGCGAGCGAGCAGACGAGCAGGCCCATGCGCACGCCGAGGCCCATCCACCAGGACAGGTCCATGTCCGCGTAGCTGTGCTTGAAGTAGAACGGCTTGAGCGTCGCCTTCGGCGCGATGTAGATGGCGACCGCGGCGGCGGCGGCCAGCACGCCCACAGAGACGATCTTGATCCAGCGCCGGTCGAGCAGCTCGAAGTGCTCGGGCTGCATGACCAGGCCGATGACGAAGAACGGCATGAGGCCGAAGAAGCGGTCCATGCTGAAGTCGCCGGAGATCTGCGAGAACCCGGAGAACAGGTAGATGGCGATGGCCACCGGCACCGGGTACTTCATCCGCTTCCACACCGGAGTGGACAGCCGCCAGAACAGCAGCGCCAGGAGGTACCAGTTGAGCCAGGCCGGGTCGATGATGGTCAGCGACCACTTCTGGCCCAGCGCGGACCGCAGCACCGCGTAGCCGACCTCCACGATGACGTACGGCACGACGAACGTGTCGACGAGCTTGTTGGTCTTCGCGTTGGAGTTCCAGAAGTTGCGGGACAGGTAGCCGCTGATGACCACGAACAGCGGCATGTGGAAGACGTAGATGAAGATGTACGCGGCGCGTGAGGAGTCGGCGTCGAGCGTCGGCACCAGGGAGTGGCCGATGGGCACCAGGGCGATCAGGAGGAACTTGACGTTGTCGAGGTAAGGGTCGCGCTTACGGCGGGGCGGCTCGGGCTGCTGCTCCGGCGCGCTCTGCGCCCGGGGAGCCTCGGCCACCGCCGTCACCGGCGCCGCCAGGTCGCCCGGAGCCGCCTTCGGGGCGCTGGGCGGAGCGCTCGGGGTCCGGGGAGCCGTCTTCGGGTCGTCCGTGGCGGGCGGCGCCGCTCCGAGGGCCAGCGGGTCGGGGCGGACACCGTGGGGATCGGTCTGCTCGCTCCAGAACGTCTCCTCCGGCAGCGGCCAGCTGGCTCCCGTGCTCGCGGGGCCGGCGGCCTCGCCGGGACCCCCGGGAGCCGGGGGAGTGGTGACCGGGGCGGACGGCTTGGTCTCAGACACTACGGAGTCGCTCAGCTTCGCTCGGGGCCGGGGGAACGCGACGGCCGCCACGCCTTACAGACGCCCTGACGGTGGAGGACGAGCGGTGTCGCCGACCCGCACCACGATATCCCGGCCAGGACGGTCCTGTCTCTCGACACGCATCCGAAGGCCCGCTTACACAGGGAACTCGGAGGTCACGTGCAGACGTTCTTCTGGTCCGCGGCGACGATGGTGCTGTTCTTGACGCTGTCAGGAAGATTCTCGACCTTGACCGCCTGGAAGTCCTCGCCGACGATCAGCTGGATCACCGGCGTGCCCGCGGCCTTGGCACCGCCCGAGGGCAGCGCGACCGGCGAGGTGTAGACGTCCGTGGTCGTGGGCCTGATCTTGCCGGCCGTGGGGGCGGGCTTGGGCACGACCATCCCGGCCAGCACCCCGGCGTAGTCGGCGCCGTCGGCGGCCTTCTTGGCGTAGCGGACCTCGGTCTTGGCCATCGTCTTGCCGTCGGGGGCCTGGTAGTTGCCGAGGCCGACGACCTTGAAGCCCTGCTTGCTGAGCTGGTCGGCGACCGTGCGCGCCCGGCCCGACGTGGTGGTGCCGTTGAGCACCTGGACCTGGACCTGCTCGGGCTTGAGCGCGACCTTGGGCGCGGTGCCGGTGCTGGTCGACGGCTCCGGCTTGGCCACCTCGATGTCGCTCTTGATGGCGTTGAACAGCTCGGTGGAGTCGGGCTCCTTCCAGACGACCCGGTTCTTGTCCGCGGGGTCCGGGACCCACGGGATCGTGATGAACTTGACGCCGTTCGCGGTGAGCTTCTCGGCGCTCCGGGCGATCTCCAGGAGCTTGGCGGTGTCGCCGGCCAGCGCGGGGTCCATGGTCACGGACTGGGCCGCGGCCTTGATGAAGCCGGTCAGCTTGACGGGGTTGGTGAGCAGCTCGCCGCTGGTCGCCTTCGCCACGACCTTGCTGAGGAAGATCTGCTGGCGCTTGATGCGCTGGATGTCGCTGCCGTCGCCGTAGTGGCGCAGCCGCACATAACCGAGGGCCTGCTCGCCGTTCAGCAGGCTCTTGCCCGGCGGCAGCTTGAGCTTGGAGTTCTTGTCGTCGACGCCGGACCTGAGGCAGATCTGGATGCCGCCGAGGGCGTCGACGATGTTCTTGAACCCGCTGAAGTCGACCTCGACGAAATGGTCGATGCGGATGCCCGTGAGGGTCTCCAGCGTGGACATCGTGCAGGAGATGCCGCCGGAGCTGTAGGCGGCGTTGATCTGGCCGCGGTAGCCCGGCATCGGCTGCTTGGTGGTCTCGTTCTGGCAGGTGGGGATCTGCACCATCGAGTCCCGCGGGAAGCTGATGAGCTGGGCCTTGTCGCGGTTGGGCGACAGGTGCAGCAGGATGATCGTGTCGGTGCGCTTGCCGCCCGCGTCGGCGCTGCGGGCCAGTTTCTGGCCGTACTTCGCGTTGCCCTCGCCCGCGCGGGTGTCGGAGCCGACCAGGAGCACGTTGAGCGCGCCGGTGCTCGGCGGCCGCGGGGTGAGGATCTTGACGGGCTTCTGGTGGATGTCGCCGAAGGCGTCGCGGTAGACCGTGTAGCCGGTCAGCGCGCCCGCGACCATCACCGTCGTGGCGCCGATGCTGATCCAGGCCAGGACGCGCATCTTGTTGACGCCGCCGCCCTTGCCCGGGGCGGCCCTGCGGCCGCCGCGCGGAGGCTCGTCACCGTCACCCGGCGCAGGGGGAGGCGGGGATCCCGCCGCCGCTCGGCGGGACATCCGGTGGCCGAGCTCTGTCGGGGCGACCCTGCGGTCCTGCACGGACACGCTCCTGTAGTCACTCATACGCCCCCTCGCCTGGTCTGCGCGCCTCACGCTTCGGCATGGTCGTTCTGCGCCACGAGACTAGGTCACGTACGGCGTACCCGTAGCCATGACCGGCGGAATTCGCCGTGACCCGGGCGTGATGTTACCGGCCAAAAGCATACTCAGAGCTAGACAATCCGTGGAATATCATCTTCAAACTCTTGGGGTTTGGCCAGCTCATCGCGGGTAGAGACAGCGGCCGCCAGACAGGCCAGCGGCACGGCGGGCAGCACGTACCGGTAGTCGAACTCGGCCACCGCGGGCGGCACGACGAGCAGCACCACGGCCACCGACCAGGGCAGCACCCAGAGCGGCAACCGCCTCGGCGCCGGATCTCCGGCCGCGCCCCTCCGGAGTCTCGCCGCCCGCACGGCGACGAGGGCGGGCGGCGCCAGCAGGATCACCAGCAGCACGGCGCCGGGCAGTCGGACCGCCCCCTGGTAGGCGCGCATCCATCCGGCGTACGGCTCGACCACCTCCGTGCCGATCGGCCCCTGCTCGTACCTCTTGCCCATGTCCACGCCGAGCTGCGCAGCCCGGCGCCCCGGCGGAGGAGGCGAGGCCGACGGCAGCTCGTAGTAGCCGTAGACCTCCTGGTCGGGGTAGACCGGCCGGCCCCACACAAACGTGCGGCCCAGCTCCGACAGCACCGAGCCGGCGTAGTCGAGCGGCTGCGAGCGGATCGCCAGCGTCGCGAAGCGCGCGGCCAGGTCGTCGTTCGCCTTGGTGAACGTGATGCCGGGCAGCTCGACCAGCGGGGAGTCGGCGGCCCAGAGGTACTCCTGCGAGGGCGGCCGGCGCTCCGGCGGGCGCGGGTCGCACAGCACCCGCAGGTCGGCGGGCGGGTCCATCCTCGCGCAGTCGGCGAACGACATCGTCCGCGCGTACAGGAACGCGCCGTTGGCGCCGACCAGGCCCGTGCGCTGGTACGTGCCGTAGAACCAGGCGCCGTACGCGGCGAGCGGGATCAGCGCGGCGGCGAGCACCACCGCGGCCCGCCGCAACCGCCCGGCCAGCACGAACCACACCGCGAGGACCAGGATGAGCGGCTGGCCCACGGTCCTGGTCAGCGTCGCCGCGGCCAGCAGCAGCCCGATCGCCACGGCCCGCCGCCTTCCGCCCATGGCCAGCGCCACCGCCGCGACCAGCAGGAACATGAACAGCGTGTCGGAGACCAGCAGGTGCTCCAGCTCGACCTGGTAGGCGTCGAGCAGCACCGGCGCCGCCGCCAGGGCGGCCCCCCACCGGGGCGCCGCCCGGCGCGCGACCGCGTACACGAGCGCGCCCGTCGCCAGCCCGAGCAGGTGCTGCGCCGCCGCCACCGCCGCGAAGGAGTGGAACGGCTCCAGCAGCTTGAGGAACGCGGAGTAGCCGGCGGGGCGCACCAGGTCGGGGCGGGGACGGAAGACGGTGACGATGTAGGTGTAGGAGTCGGGGAACCACAGGACCGGCCGGTAGCCCAGCATGGTCAGCACCCGCAGCGCCGCGCCGGCGGCCAGCACCCCGAGGAACCACCCGTGCCTGGGGATACGACGGGCCACCGTGGCCCCGCGCGCCGCTGGGCGGGAGAGCCGGTGGGACGCTGGACGATGACGCACGTCGCGTACGCTACCCGGCCCGGTTGTACCCGCAGGTCGGATACCCTCGCGATCACGATGGGATCCGGCGGGCTCGGCCAGGCGCGAGGGCCGTCGGCGGGCAGGGTGCTCGCCGTGGCCTCGGTGCTGCCCGCCCTGGTCGTGGCGGGCTGGCTGCTGGCCGGTCTCCCGCTGCTGCTCGCCGGCGTGTACCGGCCGCTGCCCGCGCTGGCGCTCGGCCTGCCCGTGATCGCGCTGCTGTGCCTGGCCGCCCTCCGCTCCCCGGCCGGTGACGGCCCAGGGCTCAAGGACGGGCTCGGAGCGGGACGGTGGCAGGTGGCCGGGGTCGCCGGGACGGCCCTCGCGTCCGGCGTGTTCAACGCCGTCCTGCACTCCGAGCAGCTCGTGGTCCGGCGCGACCCGGCCACCTACGCCCAGTACGCCGTCTGGCTGGCCGGCCGCGGCTCGCTCCCGATCCCTCCGCAGCTGGCGGCGTTCGGCGGGCCGGACCCGGCCCTGGTGTTCGAGAGCATGGGCTTCTACGAGGTGAACGGCGCGGTCGTGCCGCAGTTCATGCCCGGCCCGCCGCTGCTGTTCGCCGCCGGTCAGTGGGCGGGCGGGCTGCTGGTGACCCCTGCCGTGCTGGGGGCGCTCGCGGTGCTCACGGTGGCCGGGGTGGCGGCGCGGCTGGTGGGGGCGCGGTGGGCGGCCTCTGCCGCGCTGGCGTTCGCGGTGTGCCAGCCGGTGCTCTACGCCTCGCGCACCACGCTGAGCGAGATCCCGTCGCTGATCCTGCTGCTCGGCGGCCTGGCCCTGCTGCACGACACGCTGTCTCGGGCCGTGGCCGCGCCGGGCGCGCCGGGCCGCAGGTGGGCGGAGGCGGCGGTGGCCGGGCTGGTGTTCGGGCTGGCCGTGCTGGTGCGGGTGGACGGGCTGCGTGACGTGCTGCCGGTGCTGGCGTTCGCCGGGCTGCTGGTGGCGATGCGCCGCTCCGGCCGGCCGGAGGGCGTGGCGGGGCCGCCGCTCCTGGCCGGTGTCGCCGTGGGCGCCGGGCTCGGGCTGTACGCGGCGTACGAGCTGGCCCGGCCTTACCTGGCGTACCTGTCGCGGTCCGTCCAGCCGTTGCTGCTGATCTGCGCGGCCGTGCTGGCGCTGACCGTGCTGGGCACGGCGGTGGCGCCGTGGGTGGCGCGCCTGCCGCGCCCCCAGCGGCTGGCGCGGTGGCTGCCGATGGCGGGCGCCGCGCTGACCGTCCTCGTCATGGCGGGGCTGGCGGCGCGGCCGTTGTTCCAGACGGTGCGGCGCGTGCCCGTGACGCCGGAGGACCGGCTCACCGCGCGGTTCATCGAGGAGACGCAGCGCAGCAACGGCCTGCCGCTCGACGGCGAGCACCTCTACTTCGAGCAGTCGCTGCACTGGGTCGTCTGGTACCTGGGCGTGCCCGCCGTGCTGCTGGCGACGCTGGCCGCCGCCGTCCTGGTGCGCCGGCTGCTGCGCGACGGCCGGCCGTTCCCCTGGCTGCTGCCGCTGGCGGTGATCGGCTGGACCACGGTCACCACGCTGCTGCGCCCGGAGATCACCCCCGACCACCCGTGGGCGTCGCGCCGGCTCGTGCCCGTCGTGATCCCCGGCCTGATCCTGCTCGCGTTCTGGGGCGTCCGGTGGGTGCGCGACAGGCCCCGGTGGCGCCGGTACGGCGCGCGCGGCCCCCGGTGGGTGACCGCGGCGGGCGTGGCCCTGCTGCTGGTGCCGCCGGTCGTGACGTCCATCGGCACGGCGTTCAGCCCGGTCGAGCGGGGCGAGCGGGCGGCCGTGGCCGCCATGTGCGCGCGGTTCCCGGCGAACGCGTCGGTGCTGGTCGTCGAGCGCGTCACCGGCGACCGGCTCATGCAGGTGGTGCGGGGCTCCTGCGGCCTGCCGGTCGCGGAGGTCCGCCGTACGGACGGGAAGGACACCGCGCCCGCGGACGAGGTGCGGCGGCTCACGGCGAGGATCAGGGCGGCCGGGCGCGTGCCGGTCGTGCTGGCCGCCGACCCGGCCCAGGTCGCGCCGTACGGCACGCCGACGCAGGTCATGGGCCTGGAGACACGCCAGGACGAGCGCTCGCTGACCGGCCCGCCCGACGCCACATGGACGCTGCGGATCACGGCCTGGATGGCCGCCGGCTGACCGCGAGGGGCTCCCGGAAGGCGCGTGGAGCAGCGGCGGGGCGCGCGGATGTGGACCCGGGCCGCCTCGGGGCAGAGTACCCTCGACGCACGTGAGCACGCCTGAGATCGCCCAGAGTGGAACCACCGTGGATGAAGCGCCCTACGTCACGATCGTCCTGCCCTGCTACAACGAGCAGGACCACGTCATCGACGAGGTCGAGCGCATCACGCGGGCGATGGACACGAGCGGCTACACCTACGAGCTGGTGGCGGTCGACGACTGCTCCACCGACGACACGCTGGCCCGGCTGGAGGAGGCGGCGCCCCGCTTCCCGCACCTGAGGATCCGCGCCTTCCACCGCAACGGCGGCTCGGGCACCGTGCGCCGCATCGGCACCCAGGAGGCCCGGGGCGAGATCGTCGTCTGGACCGACGCGGACATGACCTACCCCAACGAGCGCATCCCCGAGCTGGTGCAGCTCCTGGAGAAGGACGCCACGATCGACCAGGTGGTCGGCGCCCGCACCACCGAGGAGGGCTCCCACAAGGTCCTGCGCGTGCCGGCCAAGTGGGTGATCCGCAAGGTGGCCGAGATGCTCGCCGGCCAGAAGATCCCCGACCTCAACTCGGGGCTGCGGGCCTTCCGCAAGTCGGTGGCCAGGCCCTACCTGCGGCTCCTGCCCCCCGGGTTCTCCTGCGTAACCACGATCACGCTGTCGTTCCTGATGAACCAGCACGACGTCCACTACCTGCCGATCGAGTACGCCAAGCGGGCCGGCAAGTCGAAGTTCAGCTTCGTCTCCGACGCCTACCGCTACATCCTCCAGGTGCTGCGGATGATCATGTACTTCAACCCGCTCAAGGTGCTCATGCCGCCGGCGCTCTGGCTGGTGGCCATCGGGCTGGTGAAGGGCATCTGGGACATGGTCCGGCACCCGTTCTACTTCCCGGAGAACACCGTCATGATCTTCCTGTCGGGCCTGCTGATCGGCTCGGTCGCGCTGCTGGCCGACCTGATCGTGCGGTCGCGGGGCGAGTAGCGTGCGCGTCGCGATCGTCGGCCCCACCTACCCGTACAAGGGGGGCGGCGCCCAGCACACCACCGAGCTGGCGCACCGGCTGGCCGCGCTGGGCCACGACGTGGTCATCGAGTCATGGCGGGCCCAGTACCCGTCGTTCCTCTACCCCGGCCGCCAGACGATCGACGCCCCCGAGGGCACGCCGTACCCCCGGACCGAGCGCCGGCTCGACTGGCGCCGCCCCGACGGGTGGGTCGCCGCCGGCCGGCGGCTCCGCTCCGCCGACCTGGTCGTCCTCGCCGTGCTGAGCCCCGTGCAGGTGCCCGCCTACCTCGGCATCCTGTACGGCCTGCGCCGCCGGGCCCGCGCCGTCGCGCTGTGCCACAACGTGCTGCCCCACGAGTCGAAGCCGTACGACCGGCCGCTGATGCGGGCGCTGCTGCGGCGGGTGGACGGCGTGCTGGCCCACTCCGGGCAGCAGGCGGACCTGGCCAGGACGCTGGCCGCCACACCGGTGCGTGTGGCCGGGCTGCCGCCGCACCTGCCCTCCACCCGGGCCGAGCCGTCCTCGGGGGTTCACCGGCGGCTGCTGTTCTTCGGCCTGGTGCGGCCGTACAAGGGGCTCGACCTGCTGCTGCGCGCGCTGCCCGAGGACGTGTCGCTGACCGTGGCCGGAGAGTTCTGGGGCGGGCTGGACGAGACCCGGGCGCTGATCGACGAGCTGGGCGTCGGCGACCGGGTGGAGCTGCGGCCCGGCTACGTGGCGGCCGAGGACGTGCCGGGGCTGTTCGCCCGCGCCGACGCGCTGGTCCTGCCGTACCGGAGCGCGACCGCGAGCCAGAACGTGTGGCTCGGCCACGAGCACGGCGTGCCGGTCATCGCGACCCGGGTGGGGGCGCTGGCCGACCACGTCACCGACGGGGTGGACGGGCTGCTGGTGGAGCCGGGCGACGTAGGGGCGCTGCGCGCCGCGATCGAGCGCTTCTACGCCTCGGGCGAGCCGGAGAGGTTGCGGTCGGGCGTCAAGGCGGTCGACCCCGAGCCGTTCTGGTCGGCGTACGCCTCGGAGCTGCTGGCGCTCTGACGGCCCAGCAGGAACGCGATCCCCGCGGCGGCCACGTCCGACAGCGTGAACACCAGCCGTGACACGACCGCCGCGGCCAGGGCCGGCCCGGTGCCGACGATGGGCGTGAAGACCAGCACCATCGCGCCCTCGCGCACCCCCACCCCGGCGGGCACGAAGAACGCGAGCAGCCCCGTGGCCCAGGCGAACGCGTAGGCCCCGGTGGCGATCACGTACAGGTCCCAGCGGCCGACGAGCAGCCAGGTGTGGATGCCGTACACGAACCAGCCGAGCGCCGTCCAGCCCACGGCGGCCACGACCGCGCGGCCGGGCAGCACGCTCTCCAGCGGCTCCTTGCGGGCCAGGCGCAGCGCCAGGTTGAGACCCCAGGTGAGCACCTTCGGGTGCAGGCACACGATGATCACCGGCACCAGCAGCAGGAGGTACCACGCCTGGCGCAGGACCTGCTGGGTGGCGAGCGTGGCGGCGGCGATCGACAGCGCCACCCCGAGGTTGATCACCAGCGACAGCGAGATGCAGGCGAACGTCCGGCGCGGCGGGCTGCCGTGGTCGCGGCCCAGCTCCATCGTCGCGGCGTACGCCCAGACCGAGCCCGGGATGTACTTGCCGAGCTGCCCCACGAACATGATGCGGCCGGCGACCCGCAGCGGCAGCGGCGAGCCGAGCCCGGCCAGCACCCGGCGCCAGGCGAGCAGGCTGCAGAACTGACCGGCCAGCACCGCGGCGAACGCGCCGGGCAGCGCCCAGGGCGACAGCCGCGCCACGGCCGACGTGGTCTCGTCCCAGTTGCGCGCCAGGCCGTAGCCGAGGAAACCGAGCGCGACCAGCGCGAGCACGACGCGCAGCAGGCGGCGGAGCATCCGCCAAGGGTACGCGTGATCAGCGGGACCGGGTAGGGGGCACGCTCGGCCGGGCGATCGGCGGCCCGGTCGCGGGTACTGTTGGGCCCCGTGGGAAAGCAAGTCGTGGGAAAGCAACGGGTCGCGCAGCTGGAGTACTCCGAGTTCCAGTCGGCCATGCTCGACGAGGCCAAGCGCAGGCGCAAGGCCGCGAAGATCATCGCGGTGCTGGAGCACTTCCAGGGCTCGCTCGACGGCCTGGTCGTGGGTGACGTGGGCTGCTCGGCCGGGTTCATCGCCGACGAGCTGGCGGGCGCGGGCGCGGGGCACACGCTCGGGGTGGACATCGACGTGCCGGGGCTGCGCAGGGCGGCGGACCGGTTCGGCGGGCGGGTGGCGTTCGTCTGCGGTGACGGCACGGCTCTGCCGTTCCCCGACGGCTCTATCGACGTGCTGGTGTTCAACCACATCTACGAGCACGTGGTCGACCCCGACGCGGTGGTGGCCGAGATGCACCGGGTGCTGTCCGACAAGGGCGTCCTCTACCTCGGCCTGGGCAACCGGCTCGGCATCATGGAGCCCCACTACAAGCTGCCGTTCCTGTCCTACCTGCCGCCCGCGCTGGCCGACCGCTACGTGCGCGCCTTCGGCCGGGCCGACCACTACTACGAGCGCTACCGCACCCGCCGGGGGCTGCGCCGGATGCTGCGGGCCTTCCACGTGTGGGACTACACGCTCCCGGTGCTGGCCACCCCCACCCGCTTCGCCGGCTCGGAGCTGTTCCCCGGCGCGGTGGGGCGGGCGGCGCAGGCGGTGCTCGCGCGCACGCCGCGGGCGGTGCTGCGGCTGACGCTGCCGCTCGTGCCCACGTACCTGTGGGTGGCCACCAAGACGCCGCGCCGCCCGGCGGGCGCCGCGCTCCCGCAACCCCCGCAGCCGCTGTGAGCACCGAGGCCGGCGTCGGGCGGCGGCCGGTCGCCCGGCGGGTCGTCCGCCTCGGGTTCCTGCTGATCGCCCTCGGCTTCGGCGGCTGGGCCGTGGCCTCGCGGTGGGACGACGTCGTGGCCGGGCTGGCCACGCTGAGCTGGCCGATGCTCGCCGCCTCGCTGGCCGGCGTGGTCGCCGCGCTGCTCGGGGGCATGCTGACCTGGCGCACCCTGCTGGCCGACCTCGGCTCGCCGCTGCCGTTCCGCCCGGCCGCCAAGGTGTTCTTCGTCGGCCAGCTCGGCAAGTACATCCCCGGCACGGTCTGGCCGGTGCTCGCCCAGATGGAGATGGGCCGCGACCTCGGCGTGCCCCGGGCGCGCAGCGCCGCCGCGTTCTTCCTGACGATGCCGATCCAGCTCGCCACCGGCCTGCTCGTCACCCTGGTGACGCTCGGCTGGGACCGCTTCGGCTGGCTGCTCCTGCTGGTCCCGGTGCTGCTGGTGCTGCTGGAGCCGAAGGTGATCAACGCTGTGATCGGCTTCGGGCTGCGCAGGCTCAGGAAGGAGCCGCTGGAGCGGCCGCTCACCCGCCGCGGCATGCTCACCGCGCTCGGCTGGGCCCTGGCCGGCTGGACGTGTTACGGCCTGCACCTGTACTTCCTCGTCCCGCAGGGCGGCCTGCTGTTCGCCGTCGGGGCGTTCGCGCTGTCGTGGTGCCTCGGCATCCTGACCTTCGTCGTACCGGCGGGGGCGGGGGTGCGCGAGGTGGCCATGGTGGCCGTGCTGTCCCCGGTGCTGGACCAGGGATCGGCCATCGCGATGGCGCTCTGCTCCAGGATGATCATCGTGATCGGGGACCTGATCTGCGCGGGTTTGGCGGGAATAGCTGCACGGCGCGGCGGCGTGTGATTTGAGCCTCGATTTGGGGGAGGCTGGTCATAAGCTGAACCCAGAGGGGGACGCCAGGGCTCCCACGTTGATCTTGAGGGGAGAAGATCTTCGTAATGCCTCGAGTGCTCGTCGACGCGGCGGCCGTCCCCACGGACCGCGGCGCCCTCATCCGTTACGTGGACGGACTGGTGGCCGGGCTCGACGCCGCGGGGGCGGACCTCGTGGTGGTCTGCCAGCGGCCCGACGCGGACCGGTACCGCCGCCTCGCGCCCTCGGCCGACATCCGGCCGGGTCCGGTCTCGCTCACCAACCGCGCCGCCCGGCTCACCTGGGAGCAGACCGGCCTGCCGCTGCTCGCCCGCCAGGCGGGAGCCGAGGTCATCCACGCGCCCTACTACACGATCCCGCTGGGCGCGGGACTGCCCACGGTCGCGACCGTCCACGACGTCACCTGGTTCACCGAGCCGGAGCACGACAGCCCCAGCAAGGCGGCGTTCTTCCGCTCGGCCACCCGCACGGCCGTACGCCACGCCACCCGCCTCATCGTGCCGTCCAAGGCCACCCGTGACGAGCTGGTCCGCGTGCTGGCCGCCGATCCCACCCGCATCGACGTCGCCTACCACGGCGTCGACCAGGGCCTGTTCCACCCGCCGAGCGAGGAGGAGCGCAGGCGCGCGGCCGAGCGGTTCGGCCTGCACGGCCGGCCCTACGTCGCCTTCCTCGGCGCGCTCGACCCCCGCAAGAACGTCCCCAACCTCATCCGCGGCTTCGCCGCCGCCGTCAAGAACCTCGACGAGCCGCCCGCGCTGGTGCTCGGCGGCGGCGTCCACGAGGACGACGTCGACACAGCCTGCCGGGAGGTCGAGGCCACGGTGAAGGTGGTGCGCCCCGGGTTCCTGCGCATGCCGGACCTGGCGGGCTTCCTCGGGGGCGCGCTCGTGGTGGCGTTCCCGTCGCGCGGCGAGGGGTTCGGGCTGCCGGTGCTGGAGGCCATGGCGTGCGGCGCGCCCGTGCTCACCACGCACGCGGCGTCGCTGCCGGAGGTCGGCGGCGACGCCGTCGCCTACACCGAGCCGGACGCCGACAGCATCGCCCTGGCCCTCGGCCGGCTCCTCGACTCGCCCGAGCGACGCCGGGCGCTCCAGGAGGCGGGCCTCGCGCGGGCCCGCGAGTTCACGTGGAAGGCGTCGGCGGAGGCGCATCTCGCCTCCTATCAACGCGCGGTCGAATAGTTCGGTAACCTCGCGGAGTGATGGAGAGCTCTTTGCCAGACCTCGAGGCGATCCTCCTGGTCGGCGGCCAGGGCACGCGCCTGCGTCCGCTGACACTCGGCACGCCGAAGCCGTTGCTGCCGACCGCCGGCGTGCCTTTCCTGGCGCACCAGCTCGCCCGCGCCCGCTCGTTCGGAGTACGCCGGATCGTCTTCGCGACCTCCTACAAGGCGTCGATGTTCGAGCCCGCCTTCGGCGACGGCTCGGCCTTCGGGCTCTCCCTGGAGTACATGACGGAGGAGACGCCGCTCGGCACGGGCGGCGCCATCCGCAACGCCGCCGAGGCCCTCACCTGCGGTCCCTCCGACCCCGTGCTGGTGCTCAACGGCGACATCCTGTCCGGCCACGACATCGGCGACCAGGTGCGCACCCACACCTCCAGGGGCGCCTCTGTAACGCTCCATCTGACGGAGGTGGACGACCCGACCCGGTTCGGCTGCGTCCCCACCGACGACGAGGGACGGGTCACCGCGTTCCTGGAGAAGACCCCCAACCCCGTCACCAACCGGATCAACGCCGGCTGCTACGTCTTCACCCGCTCGGTCATCGACCGGATCCCGCGCGACGAGGTCGTCTCCGTCGAGCGCGAGACGTTCCCCGGGCTCATCGAGTCGGGCGAGCTGGTCCTCGGCTACGCCGACCGCACCTACTGGCTCGACGTAGGCACCCCGGCCGCGTTCGTGCAGGGCTCTCGTGATCTGGTGCTCGGCCGCCTGGCCTCGCCCGCGCTGCCGGGACCGCCCGGCGAGTACCTCGCCCTCGACGGCGCTCAGGTGTCGCCGGAGGCCAAGGTCAACGGCGGCTCCGCGATCGGCGCCGGCACGGTCGTCGAGGCCGGCGCGGTGGTGTCGGGCAGCGTGCTCAGCGACGGCTGCGTGGTGCACTCCGGCGCGACGGTGGTCGACTCCGCCATCGGGCAGGGCGCGCGGGTGTGCGCGGGCGCCGTGGTGCGCGACGCGGTGATCGGCGACGGGGCCGTGGTGGGCGCGGGCAACGAGCTCCAGCACGGCGTGCGCGTCTGGCCGGGCGTCGAGCTCCCCGAGCGCGCCGTCCGCTACTCCACCGACGTCTGACCCCGCCGCAGCTCCACCTGACGTCTGACCGGTCGCCCACCGGCGCCCCCGGGCGCGGGGGCGTGTCGCGGCGCGGCACACTGGATGCGTGATGGAGCGCAGGTGGGAGCCCGGTGGGCCGCTGGACGTGGGGCTGGCGCTGGCCCCGCACCGGCGCGGCTCCGGAGACCCCGCCTGGCGGCGCACCCCCGACGGGGCCGTGTGGCGCACCTCCAGGACCCCCGACGGCCCCGGCACCCTGCGGATGAGTGCCGCCGACGGCGCCGTGCTCGGCCGGGCCTGGGGCCCCGGGGCCGGATGGCTGCTGGAGATGCTCCCGGCCTGGCTGGGGGCCGATGACGACGTGTCCGGGTTCGCGGCCCGGCACGAGGTGCTGGCCGAGGCCGCCCGCCGGCACGCCGGGCTGCGCATCGGGCGCACCGGCCGCGTCATGGAGGCCCTGGTGCCGGCCGTCCTGGAGCAGAAGGTCGTCGGCCGCGAGGCGTGGCGGGCCTGGCGATGGCTGCTGCACCGCTACGGCGAGCCCGCGCCCGGCCCCGCCCCCGAGGGCATGCGGGTCGTGCCCGAGGCCGAGGTGTGGCGGCAGATCCCGTCGTGGCACTGGCACCGCGCGGGCGCCGAGGCCGTACGCGCCCGGACCATCGCCACGGCCGCCTGGCACGCCGCCAAGCTGGAGGCCGCCGCCACCACCGAGGAGCTGGACCGGCTGCTGCGGGCGCTGCCCGGGATCGGCGTGTGGACGTCGGCGGAGGTGCGCCAGCGCGCCCTCGGCGACCCCGACGCGGTCAGCGTGGGGGACTTCCACCTGGCCACGCTCGTCGGCTACGCGCTGACGGGCGAGAAGACCGACGACCCCGGGATGCTGCGCCTGCTGGAGCCGTACGCCGGCCACCGGCACCGGGCCGCGGTCCTCGTCATGCTCACGGGCCTGCGCCCGCCCGCGCGCGGCCCCAGGATGCCCGCCCGCGACTACCGGTCCTTCTGACCTGCGCGGGCGCCCCCTGGGTGCGGGGCGCGAACTCAGGCCGACGTAGTGTGCCTCGTATGAGTCTCGTCAGTGACAGCGCGCTCCGCCGCGCGCTCGCCCGCGCCCGTGACGGCAAGGCCCTCGACGTCACCGAGGCCGCCGTGCTGCTGCACGCGCGCGGCGACCACCTGGACACGCTGCTGGAGCACGCCTCCCGGGTACGGGACGCCGGACTCGCGGCGGTGGGCAGGCAGGGCGTGATCACCTACAGCCGCAAGGTATTCATCCCGTTGACCAGGCTCTGTCGTGACAAATGTGGTTATTGCACGTTCGCGACCGCGCCGCACAAGGTGCCGTCGGCCTTCCTCAGCCCTGACGAGGTGCTGGAGATCGCCCGGCAGGGCGCGGCGATGGGGTGCAAGGAGGCGCTGTTCACCCTGGGCGACCGGCCCGAGGATCGCTGGCGGCAGGCACGGGAGTGGCTGGACGCGCACGGCTACGACGACACGCTGTCGTACGTGCGGGCCATGGCCGTCCGCGTCCTGGAGGAGACCGGGCTGCTCCCGCACCTCAACCCCGGCGTGCTCGGCTGGCGCGACCTCCAGCGGCTCAAGCCGGTGGCCCCGTCCATGGGCATGATGCTGGAGACCACCTCGCGCCGCCTGTTCGAGGAGAAGGGGCAGGCCCACCACGGCTCACCCGACAAGGACCCGGCCGTGCGGCTGCGCGTGCTGGAGGACGCCGGCCGCTCGAACGTGCCGTTCACCACGGGCATCCTCATCGGCATAGGCGAGACGGTCGAGGACCGGGCCGAGTCGATCTTCGCGATCCGGCGGGTGGCGCGCGAGTACGGCGGCGTCCAGGAGGTCATCGTGCAGAACTTCCGCGCCAAGCCGGACACGGCGATGCGCGGCATGCCGGACGCCGACCTGGAGGAGCTGGCCGCCACGATCGCGGTCACGCGGCTGGTGCTCGGGCCGCGCATGCGCGTCCAGGCGCCGCCGAACCTGGTCGACGCCGAGTACGAGCTGATGATCCGCGCCGGCATCGACGACTGGGGCGGCGTGTCGCCGCTGACCCCCGACCACGTCAACCCGGAGCGGCCGTGGCCGCAGATCGACGCGCTCGCCGACCGCACGGCCGAGGCGGGCTTCCGGCTGCGCGAGCGGCTGACCATCTATCCCGAGTACGTGCTGGCGGGGGAGCCGTGGCTGGACCCGCGGCTGTTCGCCCACGTCCAGGCGCTGGCGGACCCGGAGACCGGCCTGGCCCACGAGGACGTGACGCCGCGCGGGCTGCCCTGGCAGGAGCCGGACGGCGGCTTCACCGCCTCGGGCCGGGTGGACCTGCACGTCGAGGTGGACACCACGGGCCGCACCCACGACCGGCGCGACGACTTCGACCACGTCTACGGGGACTGGGACGCCCTGCGCGACCGCCTGGACCCGGACGCCGCGACCGGACCCGCGGCGACGGCCGGGGCCGGAACCGGGACGGGTTCCGGCGGTGGCGCCACGCCCGCCGGCCTCCGGCAGGCGCTGCGGCAGGCCGAGCGCGACCCGGCCGGGCTCAGCGAGGACGAGGCCGTGGCGCTGCTGTCGGCCGACGGGCCGGCCCTGGACGAGCTGGCCGCCATCGCCGACGACCTGCGCCGCCGCAGCGCCGGCGACGACGTCACGTACGTCGTCAACAGGAACATCAACTTCACCAACGTCTGCTACACCGGCTGCCGCTTCTGCGCGTTCGCCCAGCGCCGCACCGACGCCGACGCGTACACCCTGAGCCTGGCCCAGGTCGCCGACCGGGCGGAGGAGGCGTGGCTGGCGGGCGCCACCGAGGTGTGCATGCAGGGCGGCATCCACCCCGACATGCCCGGCACGGCGTACTTCGACATCGCCAGGGCGGTCAAGGAGCGGACGCCGGACATGCACGTCCACGCGTTCTCCCCGATGGAGGTGGTCAACGGCGCCAGCCGGGCCGACCTGTCGATCGAGGAGTGGCTGCACGCCGCCAAGGAGGCCGGGGTGGACTCGCTGCCCGGGACCGCCGCGGAGATCCTCGACGACGACGTCCGCTGGGTGCTCACCAAGGGCAAGCTGCCCACCGCCGAGTGGATCGAAGTGATCACCACGGCCCACCGGGTGGGCCTCCCGACGACCTCCACGATGATGTACGGCCACGTGGACACCCACCGGCACTGGGTCCGGCACATCAGGCTGATCAGGCGGCTGCAGGAGGAGACCGGCGGCTTCTCGGAGTTCGTGCTGCTGCCGTTCGTGCACACCAGCGCGCCCATCTACCTGGCCGGGATCGCCCGGCCGGGCCCCACCGCGCAGGAGAACCGCGCCGTCCACGCGCTGGCCAGGATTCTGCTGCACGGCGCCATCTCCAACATCCAGTGCTCGTGGGTCAAGCTCGGCGACGACCTGTGCCGCCAGGTGCTCGACGGCGGCGTGAACGATCTGGGCGGCACCCTCATGGAGGAGACGATCAGCCGCATGGCCGGGTCGGAGAACGGCTCGTACAAGACCATCAGCGAGTTGCGCGCGATGGCGGGTGAGACCGGGCGGCCGGTCAGGCAGCGCACCACCGAGTACGGCCGGCCGGGCGAGGAGCGCCTGACCGCCTCGGCGGCGAGCGACGGCGTCTGCCAGAGCGTGCGAAGGGTCTTGCCGATGGCGGAGATATAACATGTTCTAGATTGCACTTGCGTCTCGCCCCGGAGGCGCTGGGAGAATCGTCACTCCCCTGGAGAGAGGTTCACCGTGCGGTTGGGTCGACACCGCGCCGCGTTAGGCGTTGAGCTGCGGCGGAGGAAGGCACTCCAGCGAGGTTCGCTGGCCGGGATCACCGCCGTGGCTCTTGTCGCGGGCACGCTCGTGGTGCTCTTCGGCGGGGGCGGGGCGCTGTGCGCTACGCGAGAGCCTGTTCTGGTCAATGTCGCGGCGGCGGTCGATGTGGCCCCCGTGGCGATGCAGGCGGCCTCCCGCTTCAACGAGACCAAGACCTCCTCGGGCGGCCGCTGCGTGCTCGTCCAGGTCACCGAGCAGCCGCCGGCCACGGTGCTGCGCACGCTGATCGGCGACAAGGCGGGCGTGCTGCGCCAGCGGCCGGACGGCTGGATCGCCGACTCCTCCGCCTGGATCCGGCTGGCCCGCAAGCAGGGCGCGAGCGCGCTGCCCGCCGGGGAGAGCGTGGTGGCGACCTCGCCGCTGGTGTTCGCCACCCGGTCCTCGCTCGCGCGGACGTTCTCCGTCGGCGGCACGCAGATGAACTGGCGCATGGTCTTCCCCGCGACCGTGCGCGGGCGGCTGCTGCCGACCGACCAGGAGCCGGACGTCGTCCGTGTGCCCGATCCGTCGCTGGCCGGCGCGGGCATCGCCACCGTCGCCGCGGCCCGCGACGTCGTCGGCACCGGTCCGGAGGCGGACAAGGCGCTCACGGCGTTCGTGCGCTGGGCGCAGGCCGGCTCCGCGCCCGACTACCGCACGATGATGGCCGCCGTGGACGACCGCTCGTTCTGGAAGCGGCCGGTCGTCATCGTGCCGGAGCAGTCGGTGTGGAGCCACAACCAGCAGTCCTCGCCGGACCCGGTCGTCGCGTTGCGCCCGCGCGAGGGCACGATCATCCTCGACTACCCGTACGTCGTGACCGCCACCGACCCGGACGTGGCGGAGGCGTCGCGGGCCTTCGCCGACTGGCTGCGCGGCGAGGAGGCGCAGGACCTCGTGCGGCGGGCCGGGTTCTGGTCGGGGGACGGCGCCCGGGGCCCGGTCTCGCCGGGGCCGCAGCTCCCGGCGGAGACGCCGGTGGCGCGTCCCTCGGTGTCGCCCGAGGACATCGACGACGCGCTCCAGGCGTGGAGCAGGCTCGCCCCGCCGACCAACATCCTGGTGCTGGCCGACACCTCCCGGCACATGGCCGAGCGGGTGAAGGACACCACCCGGGTCGCCATCGCGCTCCAGGCGGCCAAGATCGGGTTGCGGCTGTTCCCCGACTCCACGCACATGGGCATGTGGGAGTTCGCCGACGGGCTCGGCGGGCCCAAGGGGTACCAGGAGCGGGTGGGGCTCGGGCCGATCACCCGGCCCGACACCGGCCAGGTGATCCGGCGCAGCGTCCTCGACGAGCTGACCAGCACCATCACCGCGCACCCCGACCGCGACAGCTCGCTCTACGACGCGATCCTCGGCGGCTTCCGCACGCTGACCGGGGAGTACCGCGAGGAGATGAACAACACGCTCCTCGTGATCACCTCCGGCAAGGACGACGGGCACGGCACGTCGCTCCAGGGCCTGGTGGACGAGCTGCACGACGAGTGGCGGCCGGACAAGCCCGTGCAGATCGTCATCATCGCGTTCGGGGCGGGCGCGGACCGCGACAGCCTGGGCCGGATCACGGCCGCGACGAACGGCTCCCTGCACGTGGCGCAGCAGCCCGGGGAGATCATCGACGTCTTCCTCGCCGCCCTGGCCCGCCGCCTGTGCCACCCCACCTGCAAGCCGACGCCCTGACCGAGCGGCGCATGAGGAAGGCGCCGCCCCGGGTGCGCGGGACGGCGCCTCGTCATGGGAGGGACCGCTGGATCAGACGCGCTGCCAGAGCGCCGGGACGTTGGGCGGCTCCCACCCGGCGATCGCGGTGTGGGCCTGGAGGCACCGGTAGGAGGCGCCGCCGTAGGTCACCACGGCGCCCACGGAGTAGGCGGTGCCGGCCTTCCAGGTGCCGCCGGGGTTCGAGGTCGGCGGCGGGGTGGGGGTCGGCGTGACGGTCGGCGTGGGTGTGGGTGTGGGTGTGGGCGTCGGGCCGCCGCCACCGCCGCCGATCTGGAGGTCGATGCAGGAGTAGAAGGCGTTGACGGTGTCGGAGATGTTCCAGATCGCCAGGACCTTCTGCCTGCCGGAGTAGCCCGAGAGGTTCACCGTGTGGGAGACCGTCGCGGGCGGTTGCTGGCCGTTGCCGCTGAAGGAGGCCACCCTGGTGTTGCCGATGTAGTACTCGTAGGTGCTGGTGGCGTGACGGGCGGTGAACGTCCAGGTGAACGTCACGCTCTTGCCGACGGAGGTGGCGGGCCACGGCTTGCTCTCGTCGCTGAGCTGCCGGAAGCGGTCGACGTTGGCGTGGCAGGTGCGCAGCCCCTTCGGGCCTTCGACGCTCTGCGGCTCGTAGACGATGTCGCCGCAGTTCGGCACCTGACCGCGGGCGCAGAACGCCTGGCGGCTCGGTGGCGAGTTGATGTACCCGTGGGCCATGGCGGGCTCGGCGACGAACACCGTGGCGGCGATCGTGATCACCGCCACGGCCAGTAACGTGAGCGTCCTTCGCATGAAGTGCTCCTTCACGTGGGGGGTTGCCCCAAATGTAAAGGAAACTTTCCTATCGGTAAATGCTTGCTGACGCCCCGTGTCAGAACTCAGCGGGTCACGATGAAGTCGGCCGGATCGCGGGGGGCGCGGTCGCGGGGCGGCGCGGCGGCGTGGCCCACGGCCACGCACCCCATCGGGTCCCACGAGTCCGGCAGGTCCAGCACCTCGCGCACCACGGGACGGCAGAACATCGTGGACGACACCCACGCCGACCCCAGCCCCTCGACCGCGAGCTGGATGAGGAGGTTCTCCACCCCCGCGCCCATCGCCACCACGAACATCTCCCGCTCCGAGGCGTTGCGCCGGTCGTCGCGGTAGGTGTGGGAGCCCTCCATCACCAGGCACGGCACCACGAGGTACGGCGCGTCGCGCAGCACGTCGCCGCGCCGGACCCGCTTGGCGATCGACTCCTCGCCGAAGCCGTCGCCGCGCAGGTCGGCGATCCACGCCTCACGCATGGCGTCGAGCAGCTTCAGCCGCGCCGCGGCCGACTCCACCAGCACGAACCGCCACGGCGTCGTGTGGTGCGGCGCCGGGGCGGCGATGCCCGCCGCGACCGCCCGCCGCACCGCCTCCGGGTCCACGGGCTCGTCCGAGAACGCGCGGATCGTCCGGCGGGCGAACACCACGTCCCGCGACCCGTACCGGAACAGGTCGTCGTCGGCCGGCCGGATCAGCGGGCGGACGCCCGGCCCGTCCTCGTCCGTGACCAGATGCGCGAGGCCGCGCACCAGGGCGACGGGAACACCCGCCAGCTTGCCTTTGACCAGCTCGGCGGCCGCGGCGATCTCGTCGGCGAGCGCGGTGACCGTCGCGTTCAGCGGGTTGCCGTGGGTGTCGGCGCCGCCGCGGAAGTCCTCCAGCGGGACGACCCCGGCCGCGCCGATGGCCACGTCGGTCAGCCCGTTGCGCCAGGGACGGCCGAACGTGTCGGAGACGATCACCCCGGTCCGCACCCCGAGCAGCGCGGCGAGCCCGGCCCGGACGCGGCGGGCGGAGGCGTCGGCGTCCTCGGGCAGGAGCAGGACGGTGCCCGGCTCGGTGTTGGAGGCGTCGACGCCGGCCGCGGCCATCACGAACCCGTGGCGGGTCTGGGAGATCACGGTGTCGCCGCGCCGGGCGACGACCCGGACCGTCTCCTCCTCGATGGCGGCCGTGCGGTCGGGCGCCCGCCGCACCCGGCCCTCCGCCTTGCTGACGATCTTGGAGGTGATGACGACGATGTCGCCGTCGCGCAGACCGGCGTCCCGCAGGAGGAGCGCGAGGTCGTCGCCCGGCCGGACCTCGCCGAGGCCGGTGACGGGGATGACCTCGATCCGTCCGGCGCTCATCGGGCCAGCTCCAGGGCCAGGTCGAGCGCGGCGCGGGCGATGTCGGCCGCCACGTCGGCCCCCGTGGCCGGGTCGCGCATGAGGATGGGCCCGGCCACCACACGCACGCCGTCCAGCCGGACGCCGGAGTCCTCCGGCGCCACCAGCCAGCCGTCGACGAGCTCCGGGCCGTACAGGTCGAGCACCGCCTGAGCCGACGTCTCGACGCCGATCGCCGTGAGACAGGCGTCGGCCATGCCCCGCACGGGGGCGCCGCCGATGATGGGGGAGACGCCCACGACGGTCTTGGGCAGCAGCGCCTCGCGGATGCCGGGCACCTGGAGGATCGTGCCGATGCTGACCACCGGGTTCGACGGCGGCAGGATCACCACGTCGGCCTCCTCGATCGCCTCCAGCACGCCGGGGGCCGGCTTGGCGCTGTCGACGCCGACCAGCGCGATCGACTCGGCCGGCACCGAGGCGCGCAGCCGTACCCACCACTCCTGGAAGTGGACGGCACGCCGGCCGCGCTCGTCGGTGACGACGACGTGCGTCTCGCAGCGGTCGTCGCTCATCGGCAGCAGCTCCACGCCCGGCTGCCAGCGCGCGCACAGCGCCCGCGTGATCTGGGAGAGCGGGTAGCCGGCCTCCAGCATCTGGGAGCGGACGATGTGGGTGGCGAAGTCGCGGTCGCCCAGCCCGAACCACTGCGGCTCGACGCCGTACGCGGCCAGCTCCTCCTTGACGACGTGGGTCTCCTTGGCCCGGCCCCAGCCCTGCTCCTCGTCGATGCCGCCGCCGAGGGTGTACATGACCGTGTCGAGGTCGGGGCAGACCCGCAGGCCGAAGAGGGTGATGTCGTCGCCTGTGTTGCCGATCACGGTGATCCGGGCGTCGGGCGCGGTCTCGCGCAGTCCGCGCAGGAAGCGCGCGCCGCCGATGCCGCCGGCGAGGGACACGATGTGCATGCGGACCAGTCTTCCACCGGCCGGTGACACGCCCGAGCCGGGCTCGGCGTTGCCGATCCGCAACCCTCCGAAAATCACGCCATAGAAGGCGATCTGGTGCTTTTGGGGGATAAGTGGTTGCCGGGACTCCCGTCATCCATGACGGTGATGTGGCAAACTCCCTTCGGGCTAAAGGGTCCGATGGGAGTAGTTGTGAGCAAACTTGACGCAGCTCGGCTGAGGGAGCCGGCCGCCTGGCTGATGCTGGCCGCGGGCGCGATCAACGTCCTGCTGTCCATCGGCAGGCTGCTGATCGGCACGACGACCGCGTACGGCGGCGGCTCGTCCCTGATGGACCGCGCCTTCACCCACTTCTCCAGCCTCACCAGCCCGGTCACCGCGGCCCTGCTCGTCGGCTCCGTGCTGCTGGTCACCCGGTTCGGGCCGCCGTCGCCCAAGGCCCGGTTCGTCACGCTCGGCGCGGCGGGCGCGCTCGGCCTCGCGACGCTGTTCGGCGCGCTCGCGCTGCTGCTGGGCCTGCTCTCGGGCAGTGGGGCCCGCCTGACGGTGGAGTTCCTGCTCTCCGGCGTGCCGCTGCTCGGCCTGACGGCCATCGCGCTGGTCTACCTGCTCCCGCAGGCCCTCGCCGCGACCCCGGGCGGCCAGGGCGGACGTCCCGGCTTCGCGCCGCAGTCGTACGGCAACGCGGCGCACGGCAGCGGCTCGGACGCGTTCGGCCCCGGGTACGACCCGCAGGGCCGCCCCGGCCCGTACGGCCGGCAGCCGGACCATGGTCAGCAGCCCGGCTACGGCGGTCAGCCGCAGAGCTTCGGCGGTCCCGGCGACGGCGCCCCCTACGGCCCGCAGGACCCCTACCAGCAGCCGCAGGGCCCGCAGCAGCACGCTCCGCAGCCCCGGGCCGCACTCCCCGCCGCGCCGGGCGACAGCCGGGCGGACGCCGGCCAGGACACCCCGCCGCACGGCCACCCCGAGCCGGGCTTCGCCCAGTCCGACCCGGGCTTCGCCCAGCCGGACCAGCAGCCCGCGTACGGCCAGAGCGACCAGCAGCCCGCGTACGGTCAGGCAGGCCAGGACCAGCAGCCCGCGTACGCGCAGGCCGACCAGCAGCAGCCGTTCGGTCAGCCGGGCGGGTCCTTCGGCCAGGGCGACGCCCAGCAGCCGCCCCACGGCCAGGCCCAGCCGGGCTACGGCCCCTCCGACCAGCAGCCTCCGTTCGGGAGCCGGCCGGACCAGCAGCCCTCCTACGGCGGTCAGCCGGAATCGCAGGCTCCCTTCGGCAACCAGACGGAGCAGTTGCCCCTCTACGGCCAGCCCGAGCAGCCCGCCGCGTTCGGAGGCCGGCACGGGCAGCAGGCCACCTCCGGCCAGGACCAGCCCGTCTACGGACAGGCGGCCCAGAGCGACCAGCAGCCCGCGTACGGCCAGCCTGGTCAGGACCAGCCCGTCCACGGGCAGACGGGCCAGGGCGGGCAGCAGGCGCCCTACGGTCAGGCGGCCGAGCAGGAGGGCTTCGGCCAGACCAGCCCCACCCAGGCGTTCCCCCCGCAGCCCGGCCAGCAGACCTACGGCCAGCCGGGACAGACCCCGTCGTCGTACACCCCGGCCGACACCGCGCCCGGCGGTTACCAGCAGCCGGCCGAGTACCAGCCCGCCCCGTACGTCCCGGCCGACAGCCACCCCGGCCTCTACGGCCAGTCGAGTCCCTACTCGTCCCTGGACTCCTCGCCGGACGTCTACTCCACGGCCGACTCCGGCCCCGGCACGTACCCGACCCTGGACACCCCGCTCACCCCGTACGCGCCGGCCGACTCCCAGCCCGGCGGCTACACCCCCGCTGACTCCCAGCCGGGCGGCTACCCGCCGGCCGACCCCCGGCCCGGCGGCTACACCCCCGCCCACTCCCAGCCCGACGCCTACGCCCCGGCCCCCGACTCCCAGGCGAACCCCTACGCCACGGACGCCCAGGCCGGCACCCCGTACGGCTCCTACGGCACGCAGCCCCCGAGCGGCGTCCAGCCCGCCGCGCCGTACCCCCCGGCCCACGACGCCGGCGCCGCGTACCAGCCCCAGGCCCAGTCACAAGCTCAGCCTCAGGCCCCGGTCCAGCAGCCGAACGCCTTCAACGCCCCCGCCGACCCCGTCTACGCCTCCGGCGAGACCTCCCCGAGCGTGCCGTACCCCCCGGCGGGCCAGGAGCAGCGACCGGCGTACGAGCAGCAGGGCGGCCAGCCGTTCACCGGCTACTCCGGCCACGAGTACGCGGCCCAGCCCGCCTACCAGGAGCCCGACCCGCCCGTGGACCCGCGCTCCCAGCAGCTCCTCGACGCCTACCAGCAGGCCGAGACGTACCAGCACACGGGCCAGCACACGGGCCAGCACACGGGCCAGCCGGGTCAGCACTCGGGCCAGCAGCCCCGGCAGCCGTACGACGACCTGTTCGGCCACCCCCAGCAGGCCCAGCAGCAGACCGGCGCGCATCACGCGGGCCCGCAGCAGGGGTACGGGCAGCCCGCCCCGCAGGGCTACGAGCCCCAGCAGTCGCACTACGAGCCGCAGCCCTACCAGCAGCAGCCACCCTCGCAGGGCTGGGAGCAGGCGAGCCCCGAGTCGACGGTACGGCTCGACCAGCAGCAGCACTACGCCCCGGGCGGCACCGACCGGCCGCGCGACGGCGACGACCCGATCGACCCCACGGCGATCTACACGCCCAACGAGCCACGCAGGTAAGAAAGCGGCAAAGCAAAGGCCAGAGAGTAGGTGGGCCACGGGCGGGGCTCTATACCGCCCTGGTACGGTTCCGACCGCTGACAGCGTTGAACACGCCAGGCCAACGCCATGGATCCCGTGGTGATAGGTCAGGTACGAACATCACATGCCATGCACACCGGGGCGAGAGCTGGCCTTTCCCCGGATACCGGCATGCCGCTTGACGTCACGCACAGCACACGCGTGTAATTACCACCATGTTGTTACGCCTCTCCGTGGGTGGGTAATAAGGGAGGCGTTCATGGGGGGCTCCATTGCGGGCGGGCGGCAGGGAGGTGTGCAGTGACCGATCTGGTCATCGCACAGGATCAGCTTGACGCTGAAGAACTCGGATGGCAGGAGCGCGCCCTGTGCGCGCAGACTGATCCTGAGGCGTTCTTCCCGGAGAAAGGCGGCTCCACCCGAGAGGCCAAGAAGGTCTGCCGGTCGTGTGAAGTACGTGCAGAGTGCCTGGAATATGCACTTGAGCATGATGAGCGATTCGGCATCTGGGGTGGGCTGTCCGAGCGGGAGCGCAGAAGGATCAAGCGCCAGGCCGTTTAGGGATATCTGTCGAAAGGGTCACGCGGAGCTCCGCGTGACCCTTTCTCATGCCCGGCTCTCATGCCCGGCCTCTGCCCGCCGCGCCTGCTCAGCGCCGGTCGTCGTAGCCAGGGTCGACCGTCTCCGGCGACAGGCCGAGCAGCGTGGCCACCTGCTCCACGACCGTGTCGTGGACGAGCGCCCCGAGCGTGTCGCGGTCGCGGGCGCGCGCCTCCAGGGGACGCCGGTAGAGCACGATCGACGCGGGGTCGGCGCCCTTGGCCGGCTCCGCCCGGCCGAACGGGACCGGCTCGGCGCCCGTCGCCGGACCGTCGCCCAGCTCGTTGAGCGGTGGCACGTCCTCCACCGCGAACTCCACCGCCGAGAGCTGCTTGCCCCACTGCGGGCGCAGCCGGTCGACCGCGTCGAGCACCAGGTCGTCGAACCGCTCGCTGCGCGATCGGGCGATGGGCACGTGGGACGGCGCCAGTGGTCCGCGCAGACCGCGACCGTGCCGATCGCGCCGCCGTTCGCGCCGCCTCGGGCCCGGCTCATGTGTCACACGGCAAGTCTAAGGGGACACGGCGCGGGGGCAGAGGATGGCAGGCATCGGTGCATGTGGGTGGAAAGGCTGCGACAGCTGTCCGAATTGTGGCGACACGCTCTTTAAGAGCGCTCAGATAGTGGCGCCCCGCCCCCTTACCGGATACGGTCCCTCCGTGAGCCCCGTCCGCCGCTGTTCCCGCACCGCCTGCAGCCAGCCTGCCGTCTTCACGCTCACGTACGTATACGCCGACTCGACCGCTGTTCTCGGCCCTCTGGCGACGTACGCGGAGCCACACTGTTACGACCTGTGCGCCGAACACGCCGAGCGGCTGACCGCTCCCCGCGGCTGGGAGGTGGTGCGCCTGCCGACGGACGGCGCCTCGCCCAGCTCCGACGACCTTGAGGCGCTGGCCAACGCCGTCCGTGAGGCCGCCCGGCCCACCCCCGCCGGTGGCGAGCCGGTCGGACAGGGCGTCGAGGTCGGCCGCCGCGGGCATCTGCGCGTCCTTCGTTCCGCCCAGCAGCACCGTGACCGGTAGGCTCGTCCAGACGTAGCGGACCTAGGGGCGGAGCTGGAGAGTGGGCGACCTCGCCAAGATCTTCAAGGCTTACGACGTACGCGGAGTGGTGCCCGACGAGCTGGACGAGCCGGCGGCGGAGGCCGTGGGAGCGGCGTTCGCGGAGGTGACCGGGGCGGAGTCGGCCGTGGTCGCCCATGACATGCGCGACTCCTCCGTGCCGCTGAGCATGGCGTTCGTGCGGGGCGCGCGATCGCGCGGCGTCGACGTGGTCTACGCGGGCCTCGGGTCCACCGACCTGCTCTACTACGCCAGCGGCAGCCTCGGCCTGCCCGGCGTGATGTTCACCGCCAGCCACAACCCGGCCCGCTACAACGGCATGAAGATGTGCCGCGCGGGCGCGGTGCCGATCGGCGGCGACACGGGCCTGACCGAGATCCGCGACCGGGCCGCCGACCTGCTCGCCAGGCCCGGCGGCGCGCTCGCCGGCGGCGGGGGGGCCGGGGGCGGGGCGAGCGGGTCGCTCATCGAGAAGGACCTGCTCCAGGGCTACGCGGGCCACCTGCGCACCCTCGTCGACCTGTCCGGGATCCGGCCGCTCAAGGTGGCCGTCGACGCGGGCAACGGCATGGGCGGCCACACGGTGCCCGCCGTCTTCGACGGCCTGCCGATCGAGGCGGTGCCGCTCTACTTCGAGCTCGACGGCTCCTTCCCGAACCACGAGGCCAACCCGCTGGAGCCCGCCAACCTGGTCGACCTGCAGCGCGCGGTCGTCGACAGCGGCGCCGACCTCGGTCTGGCCTTCGACGGCGACGCCGACCGCTGCTGGGTCGTCGACGAGCGCGGCGAGTCCGTCTCCCCGTCGGCGGTGACCGCGCTGGTCGCCACGCGGGAGCTGGCCAAGCACCCCGGCTCCGTGGTCATCCACAACCTCATCACCTCGCTCGGCGTCCCCGAGATCGTCCGTGAGCACGGCGGGCGGCCGGTGCGCACCCGCGTGGGCCACTCGTTCATCAAGGCCGAGATGGCCCGCACCGGCGCGGTCTTCGGCGGCGAGCACTCCGCCCACTACTACTTCCGCGACTTCTGGTACGCCGACTCCGGCATGCTGGCCGCGCTGCACGTGCTCGCCGCGCTCGGCGAGCAGGACCGGCCGCTGTCCGAGGTGGTCGAGTCCTACTCCCGCTACCACGCCTCCGGCGAGATCAACAGCACGGTCGGCGACCAGGCCGCCGCGCTGCGCCGGGTGCGCGAGGAGTTCACGGGCAGGGGTGAGTTCGACGAGCTCGACGGGCTGACCGTCACCGGCTCCGGCTGGTGGTTCAACCTGCGCGCGTCCAACACCGAGCCGCTGCTCAGGCTCAACGCCGAGGCGGCCGACGAGACCATGATGAAGGCGGTCACCGACGAGGTGCTCGCCATCGTGAGAAGGGTGTGAGAGTGAAGATCGACGACTGGCTGCTGGAGATCCTGGCCTGTCCGGCGTGCAAGTCATCCCTGCGGGTCGAGGGCGAGGCCGGCGGTGAGGGCGGGGAGCTCGCCTGCACCGGCTGCGGGCTCGTCTACCCCGTCCGCGACGACATCCCGGTGTTGCTCGTCGACGAGGCCAGGAAGCCGTGATCTGGGAGCCCGAGCGGCTCGACGACCAGCACCACCTCACCGAGGCCGACCCGGGCGGCATGCTGCTCGCGGTCGCCGCGTCGGCGGCCCAGGTGCGCACCGGCTACCGCGTCGCCGTCGAGGCGGGCCTGCCGGGCCTCGCCGGCCAGGCCCGGCCCCGCGCCGTCGTGGTCGCGGGGATGGGCGGCTCGGCCATCGCGGGCGACATCCTCGCCGCGGTCTGCGGCCGGGGTGTCCCCCTGCCGATCGTCACCGTGCGCTCCTACCAGCTTCCCGGCTGGGTCGGCGCCGCCGACCTGGTCATCGCCGTCTCCTGCTCGGGCCGTACCGAGGAGACGCTGTCCGTGGCCACGGAGGCCGTGCGGCGCGGCTGCCAGCTGCTCGCGGTGGGCGGCGCGGACTCGCCGCTGGAGGCAGTCGCCAGGCAGGCGTCGGCGCCGTTCGTGGCGGTCCCCGCCACCGGGCAGCCCCGGGCGAACGTCTGGCTGCTGACCGTCCCGCTGATCGTGGCCGCCGCCGCGCTCGGCCTGGTCCAGGTCGAGGCGGAGCTGTTCGAGGAGGTGGCCAAGGAGCTGGAGGCCATCTCCCACCGGTGCCGGCCCTCCAGCGAGTCGTTCATCAACCCCGGCAAGACGCTGGCCATGGAGCTGGCCGAGACCGTGCCGATGATCTGGGGCACCTCGCCGCTGTCGGCCGTCGCCGCCTACCGGCTGGCCTGCCAGCTCAACGAGAACGCGAAGTACCCCGCGGTCTTCGGCGAGCTGCCGGAGGCCAACCACAACCAGGTCGTCGCCCTCGACGGGCCGCTGGCCCAGCGCGACGTGTTCGCCGACGACCCCGGCCACGGTCTGCGGCTGGTGCTGCTGCGCGACACCGAGGAGCACCCGCAGGTGACGCGCCGCCGCGAGGCGTCGGCGCGGCTCGCCCACGAGCGCGGCGTGCCGGTCAGCGAGCTGGCCGCCGAGGGGGAGCATCCGCTGGTGCGGATGGCCTCGCTCATCGGGCTCGCCGACTACGCGAGTGTCTACCTCGCTCTCGGGTACGGCGTCGACCCCACCCCGGTGTCGGCCATCACGGAGCTGAAGGCCAGGATTGCGGAATAGGATCCCCTCCCCGGGGCAATGAGTACATGATCTTTATGAGCGGAGCAGACCGGTGAGCGCGAGCGGCGGAACGAAGGCAATCATCGCGGCCTTGGCGGCCAACCTGGCCATCGCCGCGTCGAAGTTCGTGGCCGCCTTCTTCACGGGCTCGTCGTCGATGCTGGCCGAGGGCATCCACTCGGTGGCCGACTCGGGCAACCAGTTGCTGCTGCTGATCGGCGGCAAGCGGGCCCAGCGCGGGCAGACCAGGGAGCACCCGTTCGGCTACGGCCGCGAGCGCTACTTCTACGCCTTCGTGGTGGCGGTGGTGCTGTTCACGATCGGCGCGGTGTTCTCGCTCTACGAGGGCATCCACAAGCTCTCCTCCGACGAGGGGGTGGAGTCGCCCATCTGGGCGTTCGCCGTGCTGATCTTCGCGATCGTGGCGGAGGGATTCTCGTTCCGCACGGCCATCAAGGAGGCCAACCCGCAGCGCGGGAACCAGCCGTGGTTCACCTTCATCCGCCGGTCCAAGTCGCCCGAGCTCCCGGTCATCCTCCTGGAGGACCTCGGCGCGCTGCTCGGCCTGCTCTTCGCGCTGTTCGGCGTGGCGATGGCGGTCATCACGGGCAACCCGGTCTGGGACGCCATCGGCACGATCATGATCGGGCTGCTGCTCGCGGTGATCGCGATCATCCTGGCGATCGAGACGAAGTCGCTGCTGCTGGGCGAGAGCGCCACCCCCGAGATGGAGCGCCAGATCTGCGAGGCGCTGGAAGCCGCGGACGAGGTCGAGCGGGTGATCCACATGCGGACGCTGCACCTCGGGCCGGAGGAGCTGCTGGTGGCCGCCAAGATCGCGGTGGCCCACAACGACACGGCGTCGGAGGTGGCCAGGGGCATCGACGAGGCAGAGCGGCGCATTCGCGAGGCCGTGCCGATCGCCCGGGTCATCTACCTGGAGCCCGACCTCGACCGTTCCCGTACCACCACGGCCTGATCTCTGAGACTCGGCACGAGAGCCCCGGCTGCCGGGGCTCAGGTGAGCGGCGTCGGCTTGTTCCCGCCTCAGACGCGCGCGCCTGAGGCGGGGCCGGCCGAGAGCGCGCTCACCAGCTCCACGCCCGCGGCGGCGCGGCCCCGGCTGTGACCGTCACCCCCGGATGACCGGCCCGGGGGTGCCACGCACGGGATGTCCTACTCGTGCGCCGTCAGGCAGGACCTCCCGCTCCCGCTCTGGTCGAACAGGCAGCGGCCCTTCTTGTCGAGCGTGACCACCTTGCGCACGCCGCTGAACTGCTTGAGCGTCTTGTCGATCGTGCGCAGGGCCCGGGCGTCGCTACCGATGCCGTCGCCCACGACGGTGCGGCAGAAGCGCAGCGTCGCCGTGCCATTCTTGATCTTGATGGCGAAGTCGCTGCCGCAGTTCGACCGGCCGCGCAGCTTGCCCGTGAGCTCCGAGTGCAGGCCGCGCCCGCGCTCGGCCTTGGTGGGGCCGGTGATCAGCTGCCGGACGGCGAACCTGGCCACCCCCTGGTCCGGGGCCTTACGGGTCACGGCCACCACCTTGCCCGGGATGCCGTGCCCCTTGGAGAAGTACACCTTGACCTCGCGGGGCTCACCGGCCGCGCCGGTCTGGGCGGCCTGGGCCGCGGAGTCCGGCGCGTGCGCCGCCGGGGAGGCGGCCTGCGCCGGGGAGAGCGCGAGCACGGAGGCCATCAAGAGCTCTTTCATGATTTCTTTGACGTATGGACGGGGGTGCTGGTTCGAAGCAGCCGCAGCGCCTTCTCCTTCTCGAAGTCGAGCGCCCGCCGTGGCACCGGGATGCGCCCGATCCGTACCCCGAGGTCGCGCACGGCCGCGGCGACCGTCGGCTCGCTGAGCACGCGTAGCGCGAACGCCAGCTCGGCGGGGGAGACGTCGAACTGTTTCTCCAGCTCCACGCCCTGCGCCACGGCCGCGAGCTCCTCCGGCCCGAAACGCCGGTGGGCGCCCTGCTCGCGGACCGGGGGCAGCAGGCCGAGCGCCTCCCGGTACCGCAGCATCCGCGGGGACATGCCGAGCCGCCGCGCGGCCTCCGTGATACGCATTCTTACATTCTTACGTCAGTTTCGGGGGTGCCGGGATGCGACCTCGCCCGCGGGGCGCCTAAACTCGTCGGCGACACCGTCCCGACGCGAGGGGAAACAGATGGACTTCAAGGTCGCCGACCTTTCACTTGCCGACTTCGGCCGCAAGGAGATCAGGCTCGCCGAGCACGAGATGCCCGGGCTCATGGCGATCCGTAAGGAATACGCGGCCGCGCAGCCCCTCCGCGGTGCGAAGATCATGGGCTCCCTGCACATGACCATCCAGACGGCGGTCCTCATCGAGACCCTCGTCGCGCTCGGCGCCGAGGTGCGCTGGGTGAGCTGCAACATCTTCTCCACCCAGGACCACGCCGCCGCGGCGGTCGTCGTCGGCCCCGAGGGCACGGTCGACGACCCCAAGGGCGTGCCGGTCTTCGCCTGGAAGGGCGAGACACTGGAGGAGTACTGGTGGTGCACCGAGCAGGCCCTGACCTGGCCCGGCGGTGACGCCCCCAACATGATCCTCGACGACGGCGGCGACGCCACCCTGCTCGTTCACAAGGGCGCCGAGTACGAGAAGGCCGGCGCCGTGCCCGCCGCCACCGCCGAGGACCCGGAGGAGTGGCACGTCATCGTCGACCTGCTGACCCGCACGGTCGGCGACGACAAGCGGTGGACCCGGATCGCCGAGAGCATCAAGGGCGTCACCGAGGAGACCACCACGGGCGTCCACCGCCTGTACGAGATGCACAAGAACGGCCAGCTGCTGTTCCCGGCGATCAACGTCAACGACTCGGTCACCAAGTCGAAGTTCGACAACAAGTACGGCTGCCGCCACTCCGTCATCGACGGCCTCAACCGGGCCACCGACGTGCTCATCGGCGGCAAGGTGGCCGTGGTCTGCGGCTACGGCGACGTCGGCAAGGGCTGTGCCGACGCGCTGCGCGGCCAGGGCGCCCGCGTCATCGTCACCGAGATCGACCCGATCTGCGCCCTGCAGGCGGCCATGGACGGCTTCCAGGTCACCACGCTGGACGAGGTCGTCGGGATCGCCGACATCTTCGTCAGCGCCACGGGCAACTTCAACATCATCACCGCCGAGCACATGGCGAAGATGAAGCACCAGGCGATCGTGTCCAACATCGGGCACTTCGACAACGAGATCGACATGGCGGGCCTGGCCAAGCTGCCCGGCATCGTGAAGAACAACATCAAGCCGCAGGTCGACGAGTGGGTCTTCGCCGACGGGCACTCGATCATCGTGCTGGCCGAGGGCCGCCTGATGAACCTCGGCTGCGCCACCGGCCACCCGAGCTTCGTGATGTCCAACTCGTTCACCAACCAGGTGATCGCGCAGATCGAGCTGTTCACCAAGACCGACGAGTACCCGATCGGCGTGTACACGCTGCCCAAGCACCTGGACGAGAAGGTCGCCCGGCTCCACCTCGACGCCCTGGGCGTCAAGCTGACCGAGCTCACCAAGGAGCAGGCCGCCTACATCGGCGTCCACGTCGAGGGCCCGTACAAGTCCGACCACTACCGGTACTGATTTTTCGGTTCGAGGCTCCGGAGGGTGTTCTCTCCCTCCGGGGCTGTTCGTTTCATGATTTTTTACGGCAGGCCAGGTCACCCGCACTCGCCGACGTCGCTTCCGTCTGTCATGGCCGGTCGTGAGGGCTCACGGAGCACTCGCCGTGACGAGCGCGTTCTTGGCCGTGTTCTTCGGTTGAAGGCATCCCATGGACGTCAGTGAAAGCGGCGAGCGGCAGATCTCCTGGGCTGCTCGTTCGATGCCGGTGTTGACCGCGATCGGTGAGCGGTTCGCGCTCGAACGGCCGCTGGACGGGCTGAGGATCGCGGCGTGCCTGCACGTGACGGCCGAGACCGCGGTCCTCATGGGCGCGCTCAAGGCGGGCGGCGCCGAGATCGCGCTGGCCGCCTCCAACCCGCTGTCCACGCAGGACGACGTGGCCGAGGCGCTGCGCGGCTACGGGATCGCGGTCCACGCGCGGGCCGGCGTTGACCGGGCCACCTACTACGGGCACATCCACCGCGCCCTCGACATCGCGCCCGACCTGGTACTCGACGACGGCTGCGACCTGGTCAACACGCTGCACACCGAGCGCACCGACCTGCTCGGCGGAGTGAGCGGCGGCTGCGAGGAGACGACCACCGGGATCATCCGGCTGCGGCAGATGGCCTCGGAGGACGCGCTGAGGTTCCCGGTCGTGGCGGTGAACGACACGCGGACGAAGCGGATGTTCGACAACCGCTACGGCACCGGGCAGTCCACGCTCGACGGCATCATGCGGGCCACCAACACCATGCTGGCGGGGCGGACCGTGGTGGTGGCGGGGTTCGGGTTCTGCGGGCGGGGCGTCGCGGAGCGGGCCAAGGGGTTCGGCGCGCGGGTCGTGGTGACCGAGATCGACGCGGTCAAGGCGCTCGACGCGACCCTGCAGGGCTACGAGGTGCGGCCGATGGCGGAGGCAGCGCAGGCGGGCGACCTGTTCATCACGGTCACGGGCAACCGCGACGTGATCCGGGCCGAGCACCTGGCCGTCATGAAGGACGGCGCCATCCTGGCCAACGCCGGGCACTTCGACGTGGAGATCGACGTGCGGGCCCTGGACGAGCTCGCCGTCGAGGTGCACCGCGGCGTACGGCCCAACACCGACGAGTACGTCCTGCCGGACGGCCGGAGACTGCTGCTGCTGGCGGAGGGCCGCCTGGTGAATCTGACGGCCGCGGAGGGGCATCCCGCGGCGGTCATGGACATGTCGTTCTCCGCGCAGGCCCTGGCGGTCGCCTGGCTGGCGGGGGAGCGGGCCGGGCTCGCGCCCGGGGTCTACGACGTGCCGGAGTCGATCGACCAGGAGGTGGCGCGGCTCAAGCTGGTGGCCACGGGCATCGGCATCGACGAGCTCACGGAGGAGCAGGAGTCCTACCTCCACTCCTGGCGCGCCGGCTCCTGACCCCCTGTGGCCCGCCGCCGGAGGTCGCCGGTCAGCGCATGGCTGACATGCGGCGGATCTCGGCGGCCTGGCTGACGGAGATGTCCTCGGCGATCTCCTGGACGCGCAGGTGCGAGCCCTGCTTCAGGACCTCCGTCGACATCGTGATGGCCCCCTGGTGGTGGGCGGTCATGAGCTGGACGAACAGCCGGTCGAAGGCGGCGCCCTGGGCGGCCTTCAGCGACTCCATCTGCTCGGGCGTGGCCATCCCGGGCATGCCCTCGTGCGCGGCGTGGTGGTCGGGGACCTGCTGGCCCTCCGCCTTCAGCCAGTCCGTCATCATCGCGATCTCGGGGCCCTGCACGTCGTTGATCCGGGAGGCCAGCCGCCTGACCGCCTCGCTCGCGGCCCGGGAGCCGGCCAGCAGGCTCATGTCCAGCGCCTGGCGGTGGTGCACGATCATGTTCTGCAGGTAGCGGACGTCGGCCGCGTTGGCCTTCTGGGGCGGCACGACGGTGGCCGCCTCGCTGGGCGACAGCGTGCGGGCCTCCTCGCCCGGCCGGCCGGGGGCGATGACGGGCGCCGTCTCGGTGGCCGTGGGAGCCGGGGGAGCGGCGGCAGGGGAGTCCGTGCAGCCGGCGACGAGCAGCAAGGCGCAGGCGCCGACGATGAGTACGCTGCGCACCCGACCTCCTTGACCGCGGGACGTTGCGACGTTGCACTGTAGACGGTCCGGCAACACGCCGTAAACACCTCAAGTCAGCAAATTTCTTGACACACTGCCCGCTAGGCGACATATGACAAGACGAGTCAGAATCGTCTATTTATATAGGCTTTATCCTCCGAGAGGAGCCCGAGTGCCCACCCTGCGAAGGAGTCTCGTCGCAGTGGCGGCGGCCGTCGCCTTAGGCGCGATGGCGCTGCCCGCGTCCGCCGCGGACATCCCTCCGGTTGACACCGTGGTGACCAGCCCCAACGTCTCCCACGTGCTCAACATCCCGAAGCCGGCGCCCATCGCCGGGACCATCAACACCGACATCGCGTTCCAGGGCGGTTACGCGTACGTCGGCAACTACGGTGGGTTCTCCATCTACGACGTCCGCGACCCGAAGCAGGCCAAGCCGGTCAGCTCGGTCGTCTGCCCCGGCAGCCAGATGGACGTCAGCGTCCACGGCAACCTGCTCTTCGCCGCCGTGGACAGCTCGCGCAGCGACGACTCGTGCAACAGCACCGGGCTCTCGGCCGACCACAAGGAGGCGTGGGAGGGCGTCCGGATCTTCGACATCAGCGACAAGTCCGCTCCCAAGTACGTCAAGTCGGTCGAGACGAACTGCGGCTCCCACACCCTGACCCTCGTCCCGGGCAAGGGCCGTGACCGCAACCGCAACGTCTACGTGTACGTCTCGTCGTACAACCCGTCGGCGACCTTCCCCGACTGCCAGCCCCCGCACGACAAGATCTCCATCATCAAGGTGCCGCTGGGCAACCCCACGGCGGCGGCCGTGGCGGCCACGCCGGTCGTCTTCCCCGACGGCGGCAACGAGACCCAGCCCGGCCTGCTCCTGCCGACCAGCGGCTGCCACGACATCACCGCGTACGCCGAGAAGGACATCGCGGCCGGCGCCTGCATGGGTGACGGCGTCCTGTTCGACATCTCCGACCGGCTGAACCCGAAGGTCACCGCCCGGGTGAGCGACCCGAACTTCGCCTTCTGGCACTCGGCGACGTTCAGCAACGACGCCAGGAAGGTCGTCTTCACCGACGAGCTCGGCGGCGGCGGCGCGGCCACCTGCAACGAGGCCATCGGCCCGAACCGGGGCGCCGACGCCATCTACGAGATCACCCGGGGCCGGCTCGTCTTCAAGAGCTACTTCAAGATCCCCCGCTACCAGGCCGAGAGCGAGAACTGCGTGGCCCACAACGGCTCGCTGATCCCGGTCAAGGGCAAGGACATCATGGTCCAGGCCTGGTACATGGGCGGCGTCTCGATCTGGGACTTCACCGACTCCACCAAGCCCAAGGAGATCGGCTACTTCGAGCGCGGCCCGCGCGCCGACGGCAGCAGCGGCGGCGTCTGGTCGGCGTACTACTACAACGGCCACATCTACGCGGCCGACTTCCACCAGGGGCTCGACGTCCTCAAGATCAACGACCCGCTCACCGACGGCGCCCAGCGGGTCCGCACGGACCGGCTGAACGTCCAGAGCCAGGAGTCCTACCGCGGCGGCTGGGGCCACGACTGACCGTCTCCCCCACGCGCTGGGCCGGCCCGTCTCCTCCACGGGCCGGCCCTCGCGGTCTTCCGGCAGGTGCGCCGCGAAGGGTGATATTTCCTGCCATAGTGGGGCCGCTGACTTCATCCCCGACCAGGAGGTCCTCAGTGCCGTCCAGAATCGGCCGCGTCCTCGTGCTGACGGGAGCGGTGCTGGCTCTCGTGACAGGCCCGGCCCAGGCCCGCGACGACGGTGGCAAGGCCAGCTCGAACATCGAGCACGTGACCACCGTCCCCAAGAAGGGCCCGTTCGCCGCGTCCGACGCCTTCAGCACGGACCTGGCCTTCCAGGGGAACTACGCCTACCAGGGCAACTACTACGGCTTCACCGTCTACGACATCCGGAACCCGGCCAAGCCGGCCGTGGTGAGCCGCGTCTCGTGCCCCGCCGCGCAGAACGACGTGTCGGTCCACGGCGACCTGCTGTTCCTGTCCGTGGACGAGCCGCTCAAGGGCGACTCGTGCGACGCGGGGCCGACGTCGGCGGCGTTCAAGTCCGCCTGGGAGGGCATCCGCGTCTTCGACATCTCCGACAAGTCCCGCCCGAAGTACATCAAGGCCATCAGGACCGCGTGCGGCTCGCACACGCACACGCTCGTGCCCGACAAGACGGGCAAGGCGGTCTACCTGTATGTGTCCTCGTACGGCCCGTCGAGCGACTTCCCCGGCTGCAAGCCGCCCCACGACGGCATCTCGGTCGTCAAGGTGCCGCTGGACCGCCCGAAGGCCGCCAAGGTGGTCTCCAGGCCGGTGCTCTTCCCCGACGGCGGCAACGAGAAGCAGGAGACGCTCCTCGCGCCGACCAGCGGCTGCCACGACATCACGGTGTACGCCGGGAAGAACCTGGCCGCGGGCGCCTGCATGGGCGACGGCGTCCTGATGGACATCTCGGACCGGGAGCACCCGAAGGTCACCGCGCGGGTGACCGACGAGAACTTCGCCTTCTGGCACTCGGCCACGTTCAACGCCAAGGGCGACAAGGTGGTCTTCACCGACGAGCTCGGCGGCGGCCTCGGCGCCGTCTGCACCAAGGCCGTCGGCCCGCAGCGCGGCGCGGACGCCATCTACACGGTCGCGAACGGGCAGCTCGTCAAGCAGGGCTACTACAAGATCCCGCGCCACCAGGGCACCGGCGAGAACTGCGTCGCCCACAACGGCTCGCTGATCCCGGCCAAGGGCCGCGACATCATGGTCCAGGCGTGGTACCAGGGCGGCGTGTCGGTCTTCGACTTCACCGACGCCGCCAAGCCCCAGGAGATCGCCTACTTCGACCGGGGCCCGGTCTCGCCGCGTGACTTCGGCGGCTCCTGGTCGGCGTACTACTACAACGGCCACATCTACAGCAGCGACATCCGCATGGGCCTGGACGTGCTGCGCATCAAGGACCCGCGCACGGCGTCCGCGGCCGGGAAGCGGCTCAAGGCGCTCAACCCGCAGACGCAGTAGGCACGCCGCTCACTGGGGAGGCGCGAACCCGCCCGGCGTCGGCCGCAGCGGCTCGGCGGGCGCGACCGGCGGCCGCTCCTCCCACGGGCCCGGAGCCGGCGGCCCCGGCTGACCGTACGCCGGCTGACCGTACGCCGGCGGGCCACCCGCGGGCGGTCCGGGGGGCCCCCCCCCCCCGCCCCCC
>NZ_JBFAHO010000017.1:0-151813 GCF_040654215.1 Nonomuraea sp. NPDC050733
CGGGGCGGCGGCGCCGGGGGGGGTTGGGGTTGTTGGGGCGGCCCGGGGGGGGGTCGAGCGGGGTGCGGGGCCCGCCCGGGCGGGGGGCCCGGGGCCCCACCCCCCCCCCCCCCCGCTCGGGCTCCTCCAGCTCGGCGAGGTAGCGGCGGGTGAACTCGGCGAACCGGTCGGGGTCGTGGCCGTACCAGCGGCGCAGCTCGGTGGACGGCGCGACCTGCTTGCACCACTCGTCGAGCCGCGCCGCCGCCTTGGAGAGCCCCCGGGGCCACACCCGGTCGACCAGCACCCTCGTCCCGTCGTCGCCCGCCGGCTCCTCGTAGACCCGCCGCATCCGCACCCCGGCCATGGCTGCCATGGCTCCTCCCCGTCCGTCGTCGTCCTCCCGATAGAGCGTTCCCGGCCGGGGCGGTCGCCGCACGCCGGCCTCGAACCTGGTTGAGCGGCGGGCGCGGCAGCGGGAACCAGCGGCAGCGGGCACCATGGGGATCATGGCAAGGTTCACCGACCCGACACCCCGGCTGCGCGCGTCGTTCCTGGAGGCGGTGGCCGAGTTCCGGGCCAACCGCGACTATCCGCCCTCCTGGTTCGTCGGCGACGTCGATCCGCCCGCGCTGACCGACCCGGACGCGTTCGAGGCGTACGTCGCGCGGGTGCTGGGCGAGCGGTCCGAGGCGGGCATACGGAAGGGGTTCGTCCCCATGACCACGCTGTGGTGGGCCGACGGCGACCGGTTCCTGGGCAGGATGGCCATCCGGCACCGGCTCACCCCGGCGCTGGAGCAGCTCGGCGGCCACATCGGCTACGACGTGCGCCCCTCCGCCCGGCGCCGGGGGCACGCGACGGCCATGCTCGCCGCGGCGCTGCCGGTCGCCCGGTCGCTGGGCCTGTCCGAGGTCCTGGTGATGTGCGACCTGACCAACACGGCCTCGCGGCGGGTCATCGAGGCCAACGGCGGACGGCTCATCGACGTCACCGAGCACAAGCGCCGCTACTGCGTGCCGACCACGGCCCCCTGACCCCGTGGCGCGCCGGTCAGGTGCTCCACGAAGCGGGCGACGGCGGCCGTCGGGTGCGGCGGCGGGTTCCACACCAGGCCGATGGGGCGGTGCTGCGCCGGCACCAGCGGCCGGTAGACCGGGTCGTCCACCTCGGGCGTGGCCGGCAGCGGCAGGATGCCCACCCCCAGCCCGGCGGCGATCAGGCCGCGCACCGTGGCGATCTCCTCACTCTCGAACGCGATGACCGGCTCGAACCCCGCCTCCCGGCACAGCCCGTCGATGACCCGGCGCAGGTCCGTGGTCGGGGCGAAGGCGATGAACGGCTCGGTCCGTACGTCGCGCAGGGTGATGGCGGCGACGGCGGCCAGCGGGTGGTCGGCGGGCAGCGCGATGCACAGGCGCTGCTCGCGCAGCCGGTGCCAGCGCGCCCCGCTCCCGGGCGGCGGCGGGGTGACCAGCGCGGCGTCGATGTCGCCCGCGTGCAGCCAGGCCAGCAGCTCGCGGGCGAAGCCCTGGCGCAGCTCGAAGCGGATGCCCGGCGTGACGGCGCGGTAGTCGCGCAGCACCTCCGGCACCAGCCACCGCCCCACCGAGTGCAGGAACCCCAGGCGGATCAGCCCCGTGTCGGGGTTGGCCAGCGCGTCCACCCGGCGGCGGGCGTCGTCCAGCTCGGCCACCGCGCGGGCGGCGTGCTCGCGCAGCAGCGCGCCGAAGCGGTTGACGGCCAGCCGCCGCCCGCGCCGGTGGAACAGCTCCACCCCCAGGTCCGCCTCCAGCCGGGCCAGGGCCCGCGACAGCGTCGACTGGTTGACGCCCTCCAGGGCCGCGGTGTCGCGCATGTTCTCTGTGTCACACAGGGACAGGAACCAGCGCAGCGTCTGCACGTCCACCCAGCGATGATGCGCGTGCAGCATCAGCTACGTCAAACGCTGCATTTTGCGCATCATTCCCGGTGAGGCACGCTCGAAGCCGTGTCCTCCTCACTCGGGGCGGAGGAGCGCGTCCACCGGCGGATCAGGTACGGGCTGATGTGCGGCGGTCTGGCGAACTTCCTGGCCCTGTACTACGTCCAGCCGTTGCTGCCCGGCGTCGCGCGCCACTTCGGCGTGAGTGCCTCCCAGTCCACGGCGGTGCTGTCGCTGGCCACGATCACGATGGCGGTCGCGCTGCTGTTCGTCGGTCCGATCTCCGACATGGTCGGCCGGGTGGGGATCATGCGGCTGTCGCTGGCCGGCTCCGGCGTGCTGGGCGTGGCCACGGCGTTCGCGCCCACCTGGCACAGCCTGCTCGTGCTGCGCGGCCTGCAAGGTGTCGCCCTGGCCGGGCTGCCCGCCGTGGCGCTGGCCTACCTGCGCGAGGAGACGCCGCCCGGCTCCCACGTGCGCGCCAACGCCACCTACATCATGGGCACCGCCCTGGGCGGGGCGGCCGGCCGCCTGCTGCCCGGTCCGCTGTACGAGCTGGGAGGCTGGCGGGGAGCCGGCGCCGCCGTCGGCGTCATCACGCTCGTGTGCGGGGCCGGTCTGTGGGCGCTGGTGCCGCCCTCCCGCCGCTTCCACCGCTCCAGCCCCCGGCTGAGCCGCCTGCTGGCCAACACCGGCCGCACCCTCAAGGACCCGACCCTGGTCGTGCTGTGCCTGGTGGGCGCGGCGACCATGGGCGCCTTCGTCGGCCTGTGCAACGCGCTGGCCTTCCGCCTGGAGGCGGCGCCGTACCTGCTGGGAGGCGCCGCCGCGCTGGCCTTCCTCGCCTACCCTGTGGGGATACCGGCTCCGCTGGCGGCCGGCCGGTTCGCGTCGCGGCGCGGACGCGGCCCGGCCGCCCTGCACGGCGTCGCCCTGCTGGGGGCCGGTGTGCTGCTGACCCGCATGAGCGCGCTGCCTGCCATCGTCGCCGGGCTGGGCGTCCTGACGTTCGCCTTCCTGGGCACGCACTCGCTGGTCAGCGGCTGGGTCTCCGACCGGGCGCAGCGGGTCGGCGTCGGCGTCGGGCAGGCCGCCGGGCTGTACCTGCTCGCCTACTACGCCGGCAGTTCGGTGTTCGGCGCGCTGGCCGCCTACCAGTGGCAGAGCGCCGGCTGGTCCAGCGTGATCACCGGCGCCATCGTCCTGACCGCCGCGGCCGGACTGCTCGTCGCCCTGGCCCGCCGCTTCGACACCCCGTGAGGTCCCCGCTGATGAACACGACGTCCCCGCTCACCGCCACCACCGGCATCGCCACCGGTCCCGACGGCGTCGGCCTGGCCTACCAGGTCGGCGGCCGCGGCGAGCCCCTCGTCCTGCTGTCCGGCCAGGCCAACAGCCACCACTGGTGGGACGGCGTCCGCGCCGGCTTCGAGGAGACCCATCGCACGATCACGCTCGACTACCGCGGCACCGGCGCCAGCGGCAAGCCCGACGAGCCCTACAGCACCCGCGCGCTCGCCGCCGACGTGGTCGCCGTGCTCGACGACCTCGGCGTCGAGCGGGCCCACGTCTACGGGACGTCCATGGGCGGGCGGGTCGCCCAGTGGCTGGCCGCCGACCACCCCGGGCGCGTCGCCTCGCTCGTGCTCGGCTGCACCTCGCCCGGCGGCGAGCACGGAGTCGAACGCGACAACACGGTACGCCGGGCGCTCGCCCAGCCGGACCGGGCAGCGGCCGGACGGGCCCTGGCCGAGCTCATGTACACGCCACGCTGGCTGGAGACCCATCCCGGCCCGTACCACACCACCGGCGACCCGGGCATGCCCGCGCATGCCCGGCGGCGGCACCTGGCGGCCAGCAACGGCCACGACGCCTGGGACGCCCTGCCCGGCATCACCGCGCCGACGCTGGTGCTCCACGGCACCGACGACCTGCTCACCCCGGCGGACAACGCGCCGCTGCTGGCCGGGCGCATCCCGGGCGCGCGGATGATCCTCATCGCCGGCGCCCGGCACGCCTACTTCGAGGAGTTCCAGGACTACGCCACAGCGGTCGTGCTGGACTTCCTGGCCGGCCGCATGCACGCCTGACGCCCCGCCCGCCACCGGGCTCCGGTCAGGGGCGGGCCAGCAGCTCGTTCAGGCCGTCGGCCTCGCCGCCCGAGGCGGTGCCGTCGTACGTGCCGGCCGTCAGCAGCTCCCCGGCGGCGCGCGCGGCCAGCGCGTAGGCGGCCTGGGCGATGGCGGCGCCCAGGCTGACCCGCACGGCTCCGGCCGCGGCCAGCTCGGCCACCGGCGGAGCTCCGGCCCACACCATGACCGCCACCGGCAGCGGCCCGGCGGCCAGCTCGGCGATCGCCTCCGGGTCCGTCAGCCCCGGCACGAACAGGCTGTCCGCGCCCGCCTCGGCGTAGCCGGCCGCCCGTCGCAGGGCCTCCCTTACCCCCTCGCGGGCCGGCGCGCCGGTCAGGAAGACGTCGGTGCGGGCGTTGATCCACACGGGTACGCCCAGCCGGTCGGCGGCGGCGCGGGCCGCGGCCAGCCGCCCTGCCTGCTCCTCCGGCTCGAACAGCGGCGTGTCCGCACGGCCGGAGCGGTCCTCCAGGTTCACGCCCACCGCCCCGGCCCGCACGACCGCGGCCACGGTCGCGGCCACGTCCTCGGGCGCGGGCCCGTACCCGGCCTCCACATCGGCCGAGACGGGAACGGAGACGGCGCCGGCGATGCCGCGCACCACCGCCGCCACGCGCCCGGCGCCCAGGTCGGCGGCGTCGGGAACACCCAGTGACCAGGCCATTCCCGCGCTGGTCGTGGCGATGGCGGCGGCTCCGGCCCGGGCGATCACGGCCGCCGAGGCGACGTCCCAGGCGTTGGGCAGCAGCAGCGGGTCGCCGCGCCGGTGCAGGGCGGCGAACTTCTCCGCCAGCCGCGCCTGCCGGTCGCGGTCGAACGGCTCTTCGGGGGTGTCACGTTCAGTCATGGGACCGACCGTACGGACCTCCGCCCCCGCAGGCTGGCCATTTTCGGACATGTACGGATCGCCGGGCTTCACCGGAGCAGGCGCGTTCATGGCTGGGGGGTTCTTCCGGTTGACGGGGACGAGACGATCAGCGGCGCCGCAGACGTGGGTCGAGCAAGGCGGGAGGGGTGTCGAACTTCTCGTGCGGGGCGAGGTCGGTGCCGGGTGCGACGATCGTGTCGATGGCGTCGAGCACGTCGGCGGAGAGCACCGTGTCCGCGGCGGCGAGCTGCGCGTGCAGGTGCTCCAGCGTGCGGGGACCGATGATCGCGCTGGTCACGGCGGGGTGCGCGGTCACGAATCCGAGCGCGAGCTGGATCATCGTCAGACCGGCCTCGTCGGCGACCTCGGCCAGTTGCTCGACCGCGTCGAGCCGGGCGCGGTTGAACGGAAGGGACAGGTCGAAGCGCTGCGGCAAGAGCGCCGACCGGTTGGTGGCGATGTCCCGGCCCTCGCGGACCGCGCCCGACAGCCAGCCCGAGGCCAGTGGGCTCCACGCCAGCACACCGAGCCCGTACTCCTCGGTCACGGGCAGCACGTGCGTCTCGATCCCGCGCTGCAGGATCGAGTAGCCGGGCTGTTCGGTGACGTAACGGCTCAGGTGATGCTCGCGGGCGGCCCACTGGGCCTGCACGATGCGGTATGCCGGGAAGGTCGAGGAGCCGAAGTAGCGGATCTTCCCCGCGCGCTGCAGGTCGGTCAGAGCCGACAGCGTCTCCTCGTCGCTGGTGCTCGGGTCCCACCGGTGGATCTGGTAGAGGTCGACGTGGTCGACGCCGAGGCGGCGCAGGCTGTTGTCCAGCTCGGTGACCAGCCAGCGGCGCGAGCTGCCCCGATGGTTGCGCTCCTCGCCCATCGGCATGTTCGCCTTCGTGGCCAGCACGATGTCGTCGCGGCGGCCGGCGATGGCCTTGCCGACCATCTCCTCCGACTCGCCGTCGCTGTACATGTCCGCGGTGTCGATGAGGTTGATCCCGGCGTCGAGGGCGGCGTCGACGATGGCGGTGGCCTCGTCCTGAGTGGTGCGCCCGATCGCGCCGAAGTTCATCGCGCCGAGTACGAGCGCGCTGACCTGCACACCGGTGCGGCCCAAGGTGCGGTACTGCATGAGCGTGTCTCCTCCGTGGGAAGGCATGGCTTGGTCGTCGGTCCCCTGCTCTGACATGATGGAGCAAACGGAACATCGTCCCGTTTGACAATACGGGACGTTGTCCCGTTTAGCAATCACGGCAGCGGAGGGAACGGCGCGGTGAGCGACAGCCAGGCGGCGAGAGACGGCCAGGACGACCGAACGCAGGCGGCCCCCCGTAAGCGGGCCGACGCCCGGCGCAACGAGAAGACCCTGCTCGACGCCGCCGCGGCCATCTTCGTGACCTCGGGCGTCGAAGCGCCGCTGCGCGACATCGCGGCCAGGGCCGGCGTCGGGACGGCCACGATCTACCGCCACTTCCCGACGCGCGCGGATCTCATCATCGCCGTCTACCGGCACCAGATCGAGGCCCTCGTCGAGGCCGGTCCGGCGCTGCTGGCCGGCAGCGCGACCCCGCACGCCGCACTGGGGCGATGGATCGACCTCTTCGTCGACTTCCTGGTCACCAAGCACGGTCTCGCCGCCGTGCTGCAGTCCGACGAGGCCGGCTTCGACGCGCTGCACGCCTACTTCCTCGACCGGCTCGTGCCCGTGTGCGGCCGGCTGCTCGAAGCCGCGGCGACCGCCGGGGAGATCCGCTCCGACATGTCCGCCCTCGAACTCATGCGCGGCGTCGGCAACCTGTGCATCGGCAGCGAGAACAACCCCCACTACGACGCGCGCCGGCTGGTCGAGCTGCTCATCGCGGGGCTGCGCCTGCCGCACGCACAGGCGGAGTGAACAGGTCCTCGGGACAACCCCCCGCGCGAGTCACCAGGAGGCACCATCGCGCCCCCGCCCCCGCGCGGAGGACCGTAGGAGCATGACGGAGCATGCACGGATCGAGACCGACCTCCAGCAGGTGAAGGCACAGCTGCGCCGCATGCGGGTGCTCCTGGCGAGCGCGGTGACCGCGGCGGTGGCCGTCGGCGCGCTGCTGGCCGGGGGCAGGGACGCGGTCGCCGCGGACGGAGGGGGCGGACCGGGCGGCAAGGCCAGGTTCGAGGAGATCGAGGTGCAGCGGATCAACGTGGTCGAGCCCGACGGCAGGCCACGCCTGGTCCTGAGCAACAAGGTCAGGTCGCCCGGCGCGGTCGTCAACGGGGTGGACCTCGGCAACGCCGGCCGGCGGCCCGGCCTGACCCTCTACAACGCCGAAGGGGACGAGTCCGGCGGCATGGGCACCGACAGCGGGGTGGACGAGGGCAGGCCGTGGGCGTCCGGGCAGCTCGCGTTCGACCAGTACAAGCAGGACCAGACGCTCGTGCTGCGCTACACGGAGCAGGACGGCGCGCGCGGCGTGGGGCTGGCGGTGCACGACCGGGTGGACACGCCGCTGGACGAGCTCCTGGCCGAGATGCGCAGGATCGAGGCGATGCCGCCCGGCCCCGAGCGGGACCGGGCCCAGGCGGAGTTCCGGCAGAAGTACGCCGGGCCGCAGCGGATGTTCGCCGGCAAGCGCCCCGACCGGGCGTCGGTGGTGACGCTCGCCGACGCCAAGGGCACGCCCCGGCTGGTGCTGCGGGTCGGGCACGACGGCTCCCCGCGCATCCAGTTCCTCGACGCCACCGGCAAGGTCACCCGCACCATCCGAGGATGAGGCCCGAGGTGGGGGCATCGCTCCGCGCCGCGGCGCGTCCTGGAGCGCCGCCTCGACCACGCGCCGCACCGGTCACAGGCGGACGTCGCCAGGCCGTCCCGGCCGGTCGCGCACCGGCGGGGAAGGCCTGTCCGTGGCGGGGGCGCCACGGACGGCGACCGTGTAGCCGTGGGCAGAGCGACTGCATCTCCTTGATGAGCACCTTGAAGGGCTCGGGGATGCCGGGCTCGGGAATGTTCTCGCCCTTGACGATGGCCTCGTAGACCTTCACGCGGCCCAGCACGTCGTCGGACTTGATGGTCAGCAGCTCCCGCAGGGCGCCGCGACCACCTTGGCCGCGACCGCCCGCGAATGACGCTCTTGCTCTTTACCTGATGGGAGTGCCGTTGACCAGCGGCAGCGAGATCGAGGTGCCGGCCAGGTCGATGGTGACCTTGGCCCCGGTGCCGGGTTCGGCGTCGGCCCCCGTGCCGGTGCCGGCCTCGCTGAGGTTGAAGTCGTCGTTGGCTCCGGTCAGCACCAGGCCCAGCCGGTGCCCGGCCTTGAACTCGTAGTCCTGCGGCAGCATCTTCCAGGTGATCTGGTACGGCCTGCCCGGCGTCAGCGGTGTCGAGCGGCTGAGCGACTTGTGGTTCTGCGCGTCCAGGATCCCGCGGGTGACCACGTTGAAGCCGGAGGTCGCCGTGTTGTCGCCGGCCTTGAAGTAGCAGCCGTCGTCGGCGGCCGTGCTCTGGCCGACGCAGTCCTCGCCGCCGGTGAACTTGAGGCCTTCCGCGGCCGTCGCGCCGCGTTCGCGGTAGTTGATGCGGGTGTCGGTGCCGTAGTCGACGAGCAGGACGCCCAGGTTGGCGGTCGGCTTGTCCAGTGTGAGGCGCAGGCTCACCGACGGCGTTCCGGACAGCCGCGTCGCGTTCTTCAGCGGCGGGGTCAGGAAGGCCAGCCGGTTCGGGTGGGTGGTGGCGGGGGTGTCGGCCATCGCGATCTCGGTCTGGGCGGTGTCGAGGTAGCTGCCGGTGCCGGTCGAGGGCTTGCGGGCCAGGGAGCCGTCCTGCTGTGGCCGCAGGGTCGTCGTCCGCGTCGGTGCCGGCCAGTCGGCCTGGGTGATCCACCGGTCCGGGCCGAGCTGCACGTCGACGCGCGGCCGGCGCATGATGTCGTTGGCCACGCCCATCAGTTCGTGGTCGAACCACTGGTGCAGGGTGTCGAGCCACACCTCGCGGCGGGCCCAGAACGGGTCGAGGTGGCCGTACTGCGTGACCCACGCCTTGCGCTGCACGTTGCGGGGCAGCTTGGCCCACCACTCGGCGAACTGGCTGCCCACCACGTTGCGGTCCTGCATGCCCATCACCGAGAAGACGCTGGCGCGGACGTCGCGCGCCTTGGAGATCGGCCCGGTGCGGTAGTTGCGTTCGTGCCAGTAGGCGTTGTAGTTGCCGGTGGCGTCGTCGGAGTCTTCGGCCAGCTTCTGGCGCACCGCCGCGCATTTCTCGTCCGGGTCCTTGTCGACCCGCCTGGACTGCCAGGCCGCCGCACCCTTGAACCAGGTGATGGTGCCGTTGTTGCGCGAGTTCTCGTATCCGCTGGTGTAGCCGGAGATGTTCACGATCGTCGCCAGCCCCTGCACGCCGGTGCCGGCGACGCCGGCGCCGAGAGCCGCCTCATAGGAGTGGCCGATCATCCCGGTGCGTCCGGTGGTCCAGGTGGCTTCGACCGGATCGCCCTGGTCGTCGTAGGCGCGGGCCCGGCCGTTCAGCCAGTCGACGACCGCCTTGCCGCCCAGCACGTCGGAGGCGCCGTAGGAGGTCGGGCAGCCGTCGGACAGCCTGGTGCCGATCATGTCCACGGACACGAACGCGTACCCGCGCGGCACGAAGTAGTTGTCGTAATACATCGGGAACTTCGTCACGTTCCCGTTCGCGTCGTAGGTCTTCTTCTCGATCTCGTAGCCGACTCCGGGATCGTCGTAGTACGGGCTCTCCTGCATGATCACCGGGACCTTGAGTCCGGAACCGGACTCCTTCGGCCGGATGATGTCCACCCGGACCAGATCCTTCTTGCCATCGCCGTCGCTGTCCACCGGCGACTCCACCCGGACATGCTCACGGATGGCGTCCTGGTAGGAGAAGACCGGCTGCGTCAGCCCGCCGGAGACGTCGATCCGCGGCTCCGCCGTCGCGGACGCGGGAGCACCGGTGACCACGAGCGGGGTCACGAGCGAGACCGCGGCGAGGAACCCTCGCCGCTTGAAACTGGACATGCGCCATCCTCTGGGCTGGTCATGGGTATCGGTGGCATCGGTATGGCAGCCGTGAGGCGCCGTGGCACGATGCGGTGTTTCCATTTGTCAGTGCGGGGTGCGCCGGCCGGATGAGGCCTTGCCTCGCCGCCGTGTCGCGGGTGCCGGACAGGCCCCGGTCACAGCCGTTGCCGTACGGCCGGCATCTCGTCAGGCGGCGTCGAGAGCTTCGGTGATCTTTCGGGTCATGTCGGCGACGGTGGGGCCGGGCCGGCCCTGGTGGGTGCGGGCGGCTGCGGCGACGGCGACGAGGACGGTGTTGCGGAAGTTGTCGGCCTCGGCCGGATCCTGGTTCTTGAGCAGGCTCATGGCTTGCGTCAGGGCGGGCAGCACCTGGTCGGCGATCGCGGCGACGGACTTGTTGTCCAGCTTCATGTCCTTGGGATATCTGGCGAGCACGTGCCCGACCAGGCCGGTGGCGGAGGCCAGGGCGATGGAGCCCTCGGTGGCGGCCTTGTGGGGCGAGCCGGCGGCATCGGCGGCGGCCATCAGCGTGACGGCGCCGTAGGCGGCGGTGCGCAGGGTGAGCTGGTCCTGCTCGGTGAGGGTGAGCGACATGGTGGCGTGTTCCTTGGGGTGTCGTGGGTGGAGGACGTGGTCTGTCGGGCGCGGGCTCGGTGTCAGTCGTCGAGCGCCTGGTAGAGCGTGGTCCAGAAGTCGTGGATGAGCAGCGCCGGATCCGGGACCGACATCCCGACCTGGGTGAGCAGGATGCCGGTGAGCTGGTTGGCCGGGTCGGCGTAGGTCGAGGTGCCGCTGCCGCCGTCCCAGCCGAACTGGCCGACGGGGGCGTAGTCGCCGCGGTAGGTGCGCACCGCCATCCCGAAGCCCCAGCCGCCGTGCTGGCCCTGGCCGTGCGAGATGTGCACGTTGTTGACGGCCATGGCGTGCCGGGCGGCCTGCTGCTCGGGAGTGAGCCGGTTGGTGGTCATCAGCTCGACGGCGGGCCGCGACAGGATCCGCCGCCCCTGGTGCACGCCGCCGTCGAGCAGCATCCGGAAGTAGGCGTGGTAGTCGTCGGCGGTGGAGACCAGCCCGCCGCCGCCGCCCAGGAAGGCCGGCGGCCGGCTCCAGCGTCCGCCCTTCGCCTCGTCCCACACGTGGAAATCTCCGGTCTGCGGGTCGGGGGCGTAGAGGTCGGGCAGCCGGTCGATCTTCTCGGCGGGGACGTGGAAGCCGGTGTCCTTCATGCCCAGCGGCTCGAAGATGCGCTCGCGCAGGAACGCCTCGAACGACTGGCCGGTGACCCTGGCCACCAGCACGGCGAGCACATCGTGGCTGATCTGGTACTGCCAGCGCTGTCCGGGCTGATGCATCAGCGGGAGCGTGCCAAGGCGGCGCATCCACTCATCCGGCTCGGGCATCGGCTCCGGCAGATCAGGCGTGAGCCCTTGCTCGAAGATCGCGCCCATGATCGGGCTGCCCAACGCCGTCATGTCCATGCCGAGCCCGAACGTGGAGCTCAACAGGTCCCGCACGGTGATCGGCCGCCGCGCCGGCACGGTGTCCTCCAGCGGACCGTCGATCCGCTTCAGCACCCGACGGTCAGCCAGCTCCGGCAGCCACGGATCCACCACATCATCCAGCCGCAGCCGGCACTCATCCAGCAGCACCATCGCCGCCGCCATCGCGACCGGCTTGGACGTCGAGGCCATCCGGAAGATCGTGTCCCGCCGCATCGGCGCGCCACCGTCATGCCGCATCGTCCCGAGCGCCTCGACGTGCGTCCGGCCGCCGCGGCCGACCAGGGCGACCAGCCCGGGAATCCTCCCCGACTCCACATGCCGCGCCAGCACCTCACGCAGCCTGCGCAGCCCTGTCGCTGAGAGACCGCTGTTGCCGTGTTCCATCATGAATCTCCTTACCTACAGTGATCGATCTCGCGAAACCCGATGACCCAGTTCACGGCCCCGAGGCCGCGATCGCTGCGCCGTTCATGACATCCACCATCGCCGGCCGCGCTGATACCGGGCCGTCGCCGGCCTGACTCGCCCGCTGACACGATCAGGAGCCGAACGGTCCCGGTGGCCCCTCACCCGCGGATCAGGGATGCGATGTCGCGGAACAGCCGGTCATGGGCGGCGGCCGCCTCCGGGCAGGTCAGGTCCATGTTCTGGATGAAGCCATGCATGAGGCCGGGTTCTTGCCGGTGCGTCACCCGTACACCTGCCTGTGCCAGGCGATGGGCGTAGGCGTCGCCCTCGTCGCGCAGCGCGTCGTGCTCGGCCGTCACGATCAGGGTGTCGGGCATGCCGCGCAGATCTGGTGTCAGCAGTGGGCTGGCCTGGACGCGGGCCGCGGGATCCGGCGCCCATTGCGCGATGGCCCAGGCGAGGAAGTCGGCGTCCAGCGCGTGCCCGGTGCCCTTGTCGACGACGCTGGGCCGGGACAGCGTCAGGTCGGTATTGGGACAGATGAGGATCTGTACGGCGGGCAAGGCGTCGCCCGCGTCGCGGAGTCGTAGGCAGGCCATGCTCGCCAGGTAGCCGCCCGCGCTGTCGCCCGCCACCGCAGCCGGGCGCGACCAGCGCAGGACCGCGGCTACGTCCTTGACGGCTGCCGGGTAGGGGTGCTCGGGGGCGAGCCGGTAGTCGACGGCCAGCACCTCCACGTGGCAGGTGTCGGCGATGCGCCGACAGGTGCGGTCGTGGGTGTCCAGGTCGCCCATGACGAACGCGCCGCCATGGGCGAACACCACGAGGGGACGCGCCTGCTCGCAGGGCCGGTAGTGGCGGAGCGGGAGCCCGCCGGGCCCGTGAAGGTCTTCCACGTGTGCCAGTGCGGGGCCCCGGGGACGCACGGCGGCGCGCCGGCGGGCGCCTTCGCGGAGGTCGGGTACATCAGGAGACATCATCGGTGCCTTGTCTCGCGGTGGGGTGGCGATCGCGGCTGGTCCTGCGGTCGGGTCGGTCCAGTGGCTGGTGGCGGTGATCGTGCCGTCCGGCCGGTCCGTCCGCGAGGCCCGCGAAGAGGGTGTACGGAAACGCTAGATCCGGCCGCGGCGCGAGGAATGAGTAAAGTGACTCACGATCTGTCATAGGTACATGGGGACGTGCGATGTTGCAGGGGCGGGCGGAGGAGATCCGCGTCATCGAGGCCCTCCTGGCCGAGGCGAGATCCGGCGGCAGCGGAGTCCTGGTGATCAGGGCCGCGCCCGGCATGGGCAAGTCATCGCTCCTCGACCACGCCGCACAGGCGGCCGGCGGGGCACACGTGCTGCGCGTGGTCGGCGTGGAGACGGAGGCCGAGCTGCCCTTCGCCGCCCTGCACCTGCTGCTGCGGCCGGTGCTCGACCGGCTGGAGACGCTTCCCGGACCGCAGGCCGCGGCGTTGCACGGGGCGTTCGGGCTGGCAGCGGTCACCGAGACCGACAGGTTCCTGGTCGGGCTGGCCGCGCTCACCCTGCTGTCGGAGCTGGCCGAGGAACGACCGCTGCTGTGTCTCATCGACGACGCCCAGTGGCTGGACCACGCCTCGGCCTCCGCCCTGCTGTTCGCGGCACGGCGGTTGCGCTCCGAGGGTGTCACCCTCCTGGTCGCCGCGCGCGACGACCAGGACGCCTTCCCCGCGGCCGGCCTGCCCGAGCTGCGCCTCGGCGGGCTGGCACGCGAGGAGGCCGAGCGCCTGCTCAGCGACCGGCTCCCGGCCCACCTGCGGGAGCAGGTGCTCAAGGAGGCCGACGGCAACCCGCTGGCCCTCATCGAGCTGTCGAGAGCGGTCGGCGAGAGCGAGCTGGACTTCGGCGGACCGCTCCCGCTCACGCACCGGCTCCTGGAGGCCTTCGCCGGCCGGGTCCACCGGCTGGCGGAACCGGCCAGGAGGATGCTGGCGGTGGTGGCCGCCGAGGACACCGGGAATCTGGGGATCGTGCTGGCCGCGGCCGGCACGCTCGGCCTGCCTGCCGACGCGCTGGAGCCGGCCGAGCTGGCCGGGCTCGTCAGGGTCACCGGCGGCGTCGTGCGCTTCCACCATCCGCTGCTGCGCTCGGCCGCCTATCAAGCGGCGCCCTCCTCGCAGCGCCGGGCGATCCACCGGGCGCTGGCCGAGTCCGTGAGCAGCGACCGGCGAGCCTGGCACCTGGCCGCGGCGGCGACCGGGCCCGACGAGCAGATCGCCGACGCCCTGGAACGTTCGGCCGAGCAGGCCGCGGCCCGCAACGGCTACGCGGCCATGGCCGCGGCCTACGAGCGCTCCGCGCAGCTCAGCGCCGATCAGGAGCACCGGGCCAGGCGGCTCGCCGCGGCGGCGGGAGCGGCCAGCGAAGCGGGCCAGTCCAGCCGCGCGGCGGAGCTGGGCGACAGCGCCGCGCAGCTGACCGACGACCCGATGACCCTGGCCCGGCTCGCCGAGGTCAGGGCGGCGGCGGCGTTCGACGAGGGCTCGCCGCGGCAAGCGGCCCGCGTCCTCATCGAAGGGGCGGCCCGCATCGCCGAGGTCGCCCCCCGGCCGGCCGCCCGCATGCTCGTGTCCGCCTCGCACAACGCCTGGTTCGCGGGTGACGCCGCGCTGAGCGCGGAGGCGGCGCAGCAGCTCGACCGGGTGGCCCTGCCGCCGGGGGACGACCTGGCCGGCGTCACCCGCGGGCTCGCTCTCGTCCTCGGAGGTGATCTCGAGACCGGCTACCCGCTGCTGAGCGACCACCTCCGCCAGGCGTCGCCGTCCGGCATCGAGGAGCAGCTGACCACCGCCCACCTCGTCTTCGTCGCCGGACGTCTCGATCAGGCACTCGGCCTGTCCGCCTCCCTGGTCGCCCGGTGCCGTGCCGAGGGCCGCATCCGGCTGCTGCCCTTCGTCCTCGACCAGCTCGCCTACAGCCGGCTCCTGACCGGGCGCCACCGTGACGCGCGCGACAACGCCGCGGACGGGCTGCAGATCGCCCTGGACACCGGCCAGGCGCACCACGCCACCGGACTGCGAGGCATCCTCGCCTGGCTGGCCGCCGTCGAGGGCGACGAGGAGCGCTGCCGCGCCATGGCCGAGGACGGCGTCAGGTTCGCGCTCACGCACAGCGGCCGGGCCGTGGCCCTGCTCGCGACGTGGGCGCTGGCCATGCTGGACCTGACGCAGGGGCGTGATCAGGCGGCGCTCGACCGCCTCCAGGCGCGCCGCCGCGGCTCATCGCACTTCTCCACCAGGATCGTCGCCGACGAGGTCGAGGCCGCGGTACGGCTCGGCACGCCGGACCGGGTGCTGGAGCCGCTGGCGCTCTTCCGGCGCTGGGCGGCGCTGTCGGGCGAGGCGTGGGCGGGCGCCCTGGTCGCGCGCTGCCATGGGCTGATCCATGATTCGGAGGAGCACTTCATCCGGGCGCTGGAGCTGCACCGGCTGACGGACCAGCCGTACGAGCAGGCCAGAACGCACCTGGCCTATGGGGAGTGGCTGCGCCGCCGCCGCCGCAAGGCCGAGGCACGCCCACACCTGCGCCAGGCCCGGGAGGCCTTCGAACGCCTGGGCGCCAAGCCCTGGGCCGATCGGGCGACCGCCGAGCTGCGCGCCGCCGGCGAAGCGCCGCCCACCCGCCGCCGCGTCGATCCCGGCCGCCGGCTGACCGCCCAGGAACTGCAGGTCGTACGGCTGGCCGCGACCGGGGCCACCAACCGCGACATCGCCGCCCACCTGCTCCTCAGCCCGCGCACCGTCGGGCAGCACCTCTACAAGGCCTTCCCCAAGCTGGGCGTCGTCTCCCGGACGGAGCTGGCCCGGCTGGACCTCGACGAGCTCTAGCATTTCGTTTCGCACACCATCCGGCCCGATGCGCGGGGCCGGCCACGCACGCCCGAGGCGGGCTACGCCGGGATGTAGAACCCGAGCGTGTTCGCCACCATGGCCGACACGATCTCCGGCGACTCCCCCGCCTCCCGGTGCGCCTCGCCCGACGCCTCGCCGCCGGCGGTCATGGACTGGCGCGCCTCCTCGCTGCGCCGCCAGGCCTCGGGGTCGCCGATCGAGCCGCCGAGCAGGCGTCGGGCGTCAGGCGGACCTCGACCTCCGACAGGCCGTGGCTCTCGCCCATGACCCAGGACACCTTCAGCAGGCGGGGCGGCTCGCTCTCCCCCGTCGCGGGCCGTCCTCAGCGCCCGTGTCCCGAATTATCCGTATGCATACCGATATTCCTACGGATATGCAGGTCTGAGGGCAGCGCCTACCGTCTGGCGGCAGTGACCCTTCGCACCCCTTGATACACCCCCCGATTCCCGGCCAGGCCCGTACACCGAGGCGACCCTTCGGCGCGGGCCGGCGCGCGCCCACCCGGGCGGCCGGCCGGGAACAGCCGAAAGGAGCGCAGCGTGAGACGCAAGGGCTTGGCTGCCGCGACCGTGGGACTCGCCACGGCCGCGGCCATGGTGTTATCCGCCTTACCCGCGTACGCCGCCCCGCCCGGGGCGACCCCCGCCCGGCAGAGTTCCGGCGCGCAGGCACGCGCCGCCGCGGCCGACCCCGAGTCGCTCGCCGCGGCGGTCGCCGACCAGGCGGTCTCCAGCGGCATGGACAACCTCGTCAAGGGCCCCGACGAGGCGTACCGTCGCCTGAAGGTCGTCCGCGGCGCGGGAGACATGTTCTTCGTCTCCTACGAGCGCACCTACAAGGGCCTGCCGATGGTCGGCGGCGACGCCGTCGTCGTGACCGACTCCGCCGGACGCGTCCGCGACACCGTGGCCGAGTCCGGGCCGAGCCGTGGCGACGTGCCGACCACCCCCGAGATCGACGCCGCCCGCGCCACCGAGGTGGCCAGGACGCGCCTGACCCGGGTCGACGACAGCGCCGCCCCCCGCCTGGTGGTCCTCACCTGGGGCGACAAGTTGCGGCTGACCTGGGAGACGGTCGTCAGCGGCCTGAAGGACGGCCGGCCGAGCATCCAGCACGTCTTCGTGGACGCCCGCACGGGCGAGATCGCCGACTCCTACGACCAGGTCCGCGAAGGCACCGGCAACGGCTACTACTACGGGCAGGTCACCATCGGCACGAGCGGCTCCGGCAGCTCGTACTCCATGACCGACACCACCAGGCCCGGCATCAAGTGCGGCGGGCAGAACGGCTCCGCCTACACCGGCACCGACGACGCCTGGGGCAACGGCCAGGGCACCAACCTGGAGACCGCCTGCGTCGACGCCCTGTACGCCGTCCAGCGCGAGTGGGACATGCTGCGCGACTGGCTGGGCCGCAACGGCATCGACGGCAACGGCAAGGGCTTCCCCGTCCGCGTCGGCCTGGCCGACGTCAACGCCTACTGGAACGGCAGCTACACCAACTTCGGCCACAACCAGGCCAACACCCGCCAGGCCACGCCCATCGACGTGGTGGCGCACGAGTTCGGCCACGCCATCTTCCAGACCACGCCCGGCGGCGCCGGATCCGGCAACGAGAACGGCGGCATCAACGAGGGCACCGGCGACGTCTTCGGCGTGATCACCGAGCACTACGCCAACAACCCGAACGACCCGCCCGACTACCTGGTCGGCGAGGAGGTCGACCTCGTCGGCGACGGCCCGATCCGCAACATGTACAACCCCAGCGCGCTCGGCGACCCCAACTGCTGGTCCACCTCGATCCCCAGCACCGAGGTGCACGCCGCGGCCGGCCCGCTGAACCACTGGTTCTACCTGCTGGCCGAGGGCAGCAACCCCGGCGGCGGCAAGCCGTCCAGCCCGATCTGCTCCGGCGGACCCTCCTCGGTGACCGGCATCGGCATCGAGAAGGCCGGCAAGATCTTCATGGGCGCCCTGAACCGCAAGACCTCGTCCTGGCGGTACGCCACCGTCCGCTCCGCCGCCGTCGCGGCCGCGGTCGAGCTGTTCGGCGCCAACAGCGTCGAGTGCAACACCACCAAGGCGTCGTTCAGCGCGATCGCCGTGCCGGCGCAGTCGGGCGAGGCGGCCTGCGGCAGCACTCCGGGCAACGACTTCTCCCTGACCCTGAGCTCCTCCTCGGGCACCGCCCAGCCGGGCCAGCAGGTGACCACCACGGTCGCCACCCAGACCACCTCCGGCAGCGCGCAGACGGTCAACCTGACCGCCACCGGCGTGCCGAGCGGCGTCACGGCCAGCTTCAACCCGTCGTCGGTGACCTCCGGCAACTCCTCCACCCTCACCCTGTCCGTCGGATCGTCGGCGGCGCAGGGCAGCTACCGCATCACCGTGACCGGTACCGGCTCGGCCACGCACACCGCCATCTACACCCTCCAGGTGGGCACCGGCACGCCGACCCGCGACTTCTCGATCTCGGCGAACCCGGGCTCGGGCACGGTGCAGGCGGGCTCGCCGGCCACCACCACCATCGCCACCACCACCACGGCCGGCGCCGCGCAGGCGGTCAACCTGTCGGCGAGCGGGCTGCCCACGGGCGCCTCGGCCGCCTTCAACCCCGCCTCCGTGACGTCGGGCGGCTCGTCCACCCTGACGATCACGACGGCGCCGACCACCCCGGCCGGCTCCTACACCGTGACGGTGACGGGCACCGGCGAGACGGCGTCCCGCTCGGTGACGTACGCGCTGACCGTCCAGAGCACCTCGGGCGGCCGGACGTTCACCAACGGCACCAACTACACGATCTCCGACTACTCCACCGTGCAGAGCCCGATCAGCTCCACGGCGACGGGCACCGCGACCTCGCCGGTCAAGCTGTCCGTCACCATCAGCCACACCTGCGCCGAGGACCTCGACATCTGGCTGCGCGGGCCGAGCGGCCAGTGGTACGCGGTCGACCGGTACGGCGGCACGAGCTGCACCTCCTACGGCACCAGGACGTACACGGTGCCGGTGAGCCAGCAGGCCGCGGGCACCTGGACCCTTGAGGTCACCGACGAGTACCTCGGTGACACCGGGTTCCTGGACTCCTGGAGCATCACCGTCTGACCCGCACACCGAAGGCCCCGGCCCGGGAGGAATCCCGGCCGGGGCCTTCACCCGTCAGGACGGCAGGATCACGTCGTTGCGGGAGCGGACGCCGAGCTTCTGCAGCACCCTGGCCACGTGCGTGTCGACCGTGCGACGCGACAGGAACAGCACCTCGGCGATCTCCCTGTTGGTGCGGCCCTGCGCCACCAGCCCGGCCACCTCCCGCTCCCGCGGTGACAGCCCGCCGCCGGGCGCCTTGCGCGCCTTGCGCGGCGGCGCTCCGACGCCGATCTGCCGCAGCTTGTGCCGGCAGCGCGCCGCGTCGTGGGTGGCGCCGAGCGTCGCGTACCGCTCGGCGGCGTCGGCCACGATCCGCGCGGCCTCCTCCCGCTCGCCGAGCTCCAGCAGCGCGGCCGCCTCGGCCTCCGCCGCCCGCGCCGCGCCGTAGGGCCGCGGCATCGCCTCGTACGCCGCCCGGGCCCGGCCGTGGCTCGCCACCGCCTCCTCCAGCCGGCCGGCGTCGCGCGCCAGCGCGCCGCGGACCACCTCCAGTGCCGCCATGGCCGACGGCGCGTCGCGGCCCTCGATGCCGTCCGCGAACTCGGCCACCAGCTCGGCCGCCTCCTCACGGCGCCCGGCCGGCAGCAGCGCGCCGACGGCGGCCGGCACGAGCTGGTCGCCCCACACCCACACGCCCTTGCGGCGCAGCCGGGCCACTGCGCCGCCCGCCTCGGCCAGCGCGGCCTCCAGCCGGCCGTGGATCAGGCACAGCTCGATCAGGCCGCCGGACGCGGTGGCGGCGACCGGCAGGAACGCCGAGTCGCCCGCCCGTACCCCGGTGGCCTCCAGGCGCCGGCCGGCCTCCTCCCACTCGCCGCGGGCCAGCGCCAGCATGCCGAGGACGAGCTGGGCGTCCACGCCCAGCAGCGGCGCCTCCGGCATGATCTCCACGGCCGCGACCGCCCGCTCCCGCAGCCCGTCCCAGCGGCCGGTCAGCCAGTCGAGCCTGATCGACGACATCTCCACCAGGTACACCGGGTACATGGCGCCGCTCTCCTCGGCGATCCGCCGGCCGAGAAGGGCGTACCGGCCGGCCGCCGCGTAGTGGCCGAGCGGGATCGCCGCGTCACACAGGTTGGAGTAGGCGCGCGCCACCTGCCGGCGCACCCCGGCGGACGGGTGGTTGTCCGGCAGGGTGTCCGCCAGCGCGAACGCCTCCGGCGAGCCGACCAGCATGGTGAAGGCCACCTTGTTGGCGTGCACGGTCGCCGCCAGCTCCACGTCCTCCTCGGCGACGACCAGGCTCTCGGCCTGGTCCATCCACTTCTGGTGGGTGGCGATCGGCTCGCCGCCCCACGCCGGTATGGCCAGCAGCGCCAGCCCCCTGGCGGCCATGCCGGGCCGGTTGGCCAGGTCGGGAAGCGCGGCCAGCACCTCCTGGCGGCCCTCGGCGATGGCGCCCGCCTGGTTCGACAGCAGCACGCCCAGGTTGAGCCGGGCCTCGCCGCGTACCTCCGGCGACAGGAAGTCGTCCGACATCAGGTGCCGCAGCAACCGGGCGACGCGCCGGTGCGACAGCCCGACCGCGGCCAGCCTGCTGAGTTGCAGGGCGAACGGGCCGCGCGCGTCGCGCGGCAGCTTGGGGTCGGCGAGCATCCCTTCGAGCAGCTCGACGGCGAGCGGGACGTCGCCGAGCGCCGCGGCCTGCTCGGCGGCGGCGGCGCCGTGCCGCCGCCAGGCGTCGAAGTCGCCCGCGCGCCGGGCGTGGTAGGCGAGCTGGACCAGCGGCGGCTGGTCCAGCGCGGCCAGCGCGGCCATGGCCCGCCCATGCAGCAGCCGCCGGTCGGGGCCGGGGATCGAGTCGTAGACGGCCTGCTGGGCGAGGGTGTGCCGGAAGCCGTACTGGCCGTCGGGCTGCTCCAGCAGCACGCCCGCCTTGAGCGCCTCGCGCAGCTCCATGTCGTCCGAGACGCCGGAGACCCGCGAGACCGTGGCGATCAGCGGCTCGTCCGCCGGCAGCTTGAGCACGGCGGCCGCGTGCACGGCGCGCAGCGCGTCGGCCGACAGCCCGGCGAGCTGCTCCGCCATCGCCTCGCGCAGCAGCAGCGGCACCGCGATGCGCTCCAGGGCCGCCTGCTCCGCCTCACCGCCCTCCCCGGGACCGGAGAGCCGGCCGGCGTCGTCGATCAGCGAGCGGACGACCTCCTCCACCACGAACGGGACCCCGGCGGTGTGCTCGTGCAGCATGGCCGCGAACGAGGCCGACAGCTCCGCCCGGCCGAGCAGGGTGCCCGCCATGCGCCTGACGCCCTCCACGTCCAGGGGCGCCAGCGCCACCACCTCGCTGTTGACGCCCTGCGGATGCCGGTAGGCGTGGCCGAACGGCAGCTCCGGCACGGGCAGCCCCTCCCGCCGGAAGGTGACCACCAGGGCCAGGCCCGCCGGCGGCTGGTCGGTCAGGAACCGCAGCAGGTCACGCGTGCCGTCGTCGGCCCAGTGCAGGTCCTCCACCACCAGCACGACGGGCCCCGCGGCGGACAGCAGCGCGTGGACGGCGCGGAACAGCCGGTGACGCTCGGCGCGCGGGTCGTCGACCGGCGGCGGTGGCGGCGACGGCGGCAGGTGCTCGGCCAGCTCCGGCAGGTAACCGCGCAGCGCCCCCGTCACCGGGTTGAGCGCCGCCCTGCCGGGCAGGGCGGGCGCGGCGTGGCGCAGCGCGTCGAACACCGGCCCGTAGGGGAAGGGCTCCCTGAGCTGGTGGCAGTGGCCGACCAGCACGGTTCGCTCCCCGTCGGGAAGGAGCTCCACGGCGGCCCGTACCAGCCGGGTCTTGCCGATCCCCGCCTCGCCCTGCACCAGGGCCACCGCGGGCGGGCTGGTGATCGCGTCGAGGAGCGCTCTGAGCTGCGTGTCACGTCCGACCAGCGAAAGCGGGGCGGGACTCGTCATCGGAGGCTCCGAAACCGTGCGGTGTTCTGCCCGTGCCGGAACTCCGTTATCCACTAACCGTCAAGTCCGGTCAACCCTCTCCTTACACACCGGCCACCCGAGCGTGCGCCCGGGGAGGCTTTGCCGTATCCGGACACGCCCTGTGCGCGCCGGTCGTTGAGCGCAGGGGCGGCGGCGTCTAGATTCCATGACCCAACCGTCACCCGTCTGGTGGTCCCGACGTGAAGCACAACCGGTCGAGCATCGCCCACCAAGCCCGCTACGCCCTGACGCACCCGGAGCGCATCGCCCCGCACCTGCGCCGGCTGGCCCGCGACACGTGGCTGCGGCTGCGCACCCGCGACCACGTGGCGTACTACCGGGCCGTGATGAGGTCCGACACGGCCCGCAGCCCCGAGGGGGCCGTGGGCTCGCACTCGCACAAGCGCTGGCTGGCGCTCGGGCGCATGCAGTTCGACTACCTGAAGCAGCACGGGCTCAAGCCTGACCTGCGGATGCTGGAGATCGGCTGCGGTAACCTGCGCGCCGGACGCCTGTTCATCGACTACCTGGACGCGGGCAACTACTACGGCGTCGACATCTCCCCCGACATCCTCATCGCCGCGCAGGACACGCTCGTCGCCCACGGCCTGCGCGACAAGCTGCCGCACCTGACGCCGGTGCGCGACCTGCGCTTCGCGTTCCTGCCCGACGAGCACTTCGACGTCGTGCACGCCCACAGCGTCTTCTCCCACTCGCCGCCGCACGTCATCGAGGAGTGCTTCGCGCACGTCGGCCGCGTCATGCGGCCGGACGGCTGGTTCGACTTCACCTTCGACCGTACGGAGGGCGAGGAGCACCACGTGCTGCGCGAGGACTTCTACTACCGCACCGAGACGCTCGTCGCCCTCGCCGACCGGTACGGCCTGGACGCCGTCCTCATGGAGGACTGGGAACGCCTGCCGCACAAGCAGTCGAAGATCCGCGTCACCCGGCGGGCGTGAGCGCGGGCGTCACGTGTGCAGCGGTCGCAGGGCCGCGCTCCAGGAGACGACCTGGTCGAGCATCGTGCCGGCGGCCTCCTCGTGGTGGGCGGCCGGTCTGAAGACGCTGAAGTGCTCGAAGTCGGTGAACAGCGACATGGCGACCTGGGCCCGTACGTTGGCGACCTGGAGCTCGCCCAGCACCAGCCGCAGGTGCTCGACCGCCCGGACGCCGCCGGCGCTGCCGTAGCCGACGAACCCGGCGGCCTTGTTGCTCCACTCGTGGTGCAGGAAGTCGATGGCGTTCTTCAACGCCCCTGAGGTGGAGTGGTTGTACTCGGGGGTGACGAACACGTAGCCGTCGAAGGAGGCGATCTTCTCCGACCAGGCTTTCGTGTGCGGGTGGGTGTACTGCCCCATCGCTGGCCGGCATCATCTCGTCCAGATGCGGCAGACCGAAGTCCTGCAGATCCACGATCTCGTAGTCGGCGTCGCCGCGCTTGGCGGCCAGGTCGTGGATCCAGCGGGCGATGACCCCGCCCTTGCGCCCGGGGCGGGTGCTGCCGATGATGATCGCGATTCTGGTCATGGTGATGGTGCCTTTCAGGGGTGAGGCTTCAGGAGGTGTGGATGCGCGCGGCGGCCGGCATGGTGGTGCCGAAGGCGTGCGCGTGCTCGGCGGCCCAGGAGCGGAACGTGCGCGCGGCACTGCCGGTGACCTGCTCCACGGTGGCGGTGACGGGCGACGGGCCGGCGGTCATCTCGGCCTGGGCGCGCAGGATGCCGTCCACGGCCTCGGCTGGCCAGCCGCGGTCGAGCATCTGCCGCCGGGCGTCCTGCGGGGAGGCCTCCTCCCAGCGCACCGGCCGGCCGATCACCTCGCCGATGACGCGCACCTGCTCGGCCTGGGTCAGCGAGTGCGGGCCGGTCAGCTCGTGGACGGTGCCGGCATGTCCGTCCCGGGTCAGCGCCCGTACCGCGACCGCGGCGATGTCGCGCTCGTGCACGGGCGACATGGCCGCCTGGCCGTACGGCTCGCGCACCACGCCCTGGGCGCGGATCTGCTCGGCCCAGCGCAGGGCGTTGCCCGCGAAGGCGTGCGGGCGCAGGACCGTCCGTTCCAGCCCGGAGCGGGCGATCAGCCGCTCGGCCTGCCGCTCATGGTCGCGCACGGCCGCCGACGACAGGTAGACCACGCGGCGGACGTGCTCGGCCATCACCTCCAGCACCGCCGCCAAGCCCTCGGCCGAGGCGAACGGCCACACCAGGAACACCGCCTCGACGCCCTCGGCGGCGGTGTCCAGCGAGGCGGGCGCCGAGAGATCACCGCGCACGCCCTCGACGGCCGGCGGCAGATCGGCCGGCCCCCTCGTCAACGCGCGGACCTCGGCCCCGGCCTCCAGCAGTTGTGATGTCACGTGGCGGCCGACCCTGCCGGTCGCCCCGGTGACCAGAACCCGTCGCGGCATCCGACGTCTCCCTCCGTAGATTGCACTGATGGTCAACCGTAGGAGGGGTGGGTGCGATGGCCAATGCTTGTCTGTCTGCGTTTTATACGCGAACGTCTCATGTTAGCTTCTCTTCGTGGATGTGCTCAGCGACGTGGTCGCGCTCATGCGCTCCGGACAGCCCCGCTCGGCCCGCGTCGCCTGGCGCGCCCCCTGGGGGCAGCGGTTTCCCGCGGTGCCCGGATCGGCGGGCTTCCAGGTGATCCTGCAGGGCTCGTGCTGGCTAGTCCCGCCCTCCGGCGGCCCTGTCGCCCTGGGCGTCGGGGACGTGGTGTTCTTCCCCCACGGCCACGGGTACGGCCTCGCGGACGCTCCCTCGACGCCGCTGGCCGAGCCCGTCTGCGACCCGTTGGAGGACGCCGAGCTGTTCGTCTCCGACTCCGTCGGGCACGACGGGCCCACCACCGTGACCCTGTGCGCCGGCTACCGGCTCGACGCCCGCCACGCCCACCCGCTGCTCCGCGAGCTGCCCGAGACGATTCACCTGCCCGCCCGGCTCGGCCGCCATCCCGAGCTGCGCGCTGCCGTCGACCTGCTCGGCAACGAGGTCGGCAACCCCCGTCCCGGCGCGGACACCATCGTGCTCGCCCTGCTCGACATGCTGCTGCTGTACATCCTGCGCGCCTGGCTGGAGGAGCCGGCCGCGCCGGCCGGGGCCACCGGCTGGGCCTCCGCCCTGACCGACCCCGCCGTCGGCGCCGCCCTCGACGCCCTCCACCGCGCTCCCGCCCGCCCCTGGACCGTCCAGACCCTCGCCGCGCAGGCCGGCATGTCCCGCGCGACCTTCTCCCGCCGCTTCGCCGCCCTGGTCGGCCGGCCGCCCCTGACCTACCTGACCTGGTGGCGCCTGACCGTCGCGGCCGGCCTCCTGCGCGCCTCCGACGCCCCGCTCGGCGAGGTGGCCTCCCGCGTCGGCTACACCTCCGAGTTCGCCTTCGCCAACGCCTTCAAACGCCAGTACGGCATCGCCCCCGGCAAGTACCGCCGCCGGCCCTGAGGACGGGTCGCCGGTCCTCCCTGGGCTCGGTGGTCGCGGTCATGGTCGAACTCCTTCTCCTGGTTTCCGGTCGTTCGGTCGTTCGGGGATCCGGTCGTTCAGGCGAGGGTGAGCACGGCCTTGCCGCGGATGCGGCGGTCGCGCAGGTCGGTGAGGGTGGTCGCGGTCTGGGACCAGTCCGCGACGCGGCCGATCTCGGGGTGCAGGCGGCCTTCGGCGGTCAGCCGCACGAGGGCCGCGAGGTCCTCGCCGAGACCGGTGTCGGCGTCGAGGTAGTGGAAGTGGCGGATGACGGCCGACTCGGGCCCCTGGAAGAAGTCGAAGAAGTCGAGCCTCGCCGGGGTCCGGCTGGCCTGCCCGAACCAGATGAGCGTGCCGCGCCTGGCGAGCCGCGCGAGCGCGACGGGAAGGGCCTCGCCGCCCGTCGACTCCAGCACGACGTCGTACGGTCCGCGCGCGTCGGCCGGGTGGTGGACGATCTCGGTCGCACCGAGCTCGGTGAGCCGGGCCCCGCGCTCGGCGTCCCGGGTCACGGCCGTGACCTCCGCCCCGGCGGCGGCGGCGAGCTCGGTCACATAGTGCCCCACGCCTCCCGACGCCCCGGTCAGCAGCACCCGCCGGCCCAGTACCGGCCCGGCCGCGCGCAACAGCCGCAGCGCGGTGAGCCCCGCGAGCGGCAGTGCCGCGCCCTGGACCGCGGAGATGTCGTCCGGCAGGACCGCGAGGGCGCCGGTCGGCACGGCCGCGTACTCGGCCCAGCCGCCCGCCATGGGGTGACCGACGACGCGCGCGATACCGGCCGGCCCGCTGCCGTCGGCGGCCGGCTGCACCACCAGCCCCGCGATGTCCTTGCCGGGCCGTTCGCCGGGCACGGGCGCTTCCAGCTTGAACGTCTCGCCGCGGTTCACCGAGTACGCCTCCACCCTCACCAGCGCCTCGTCGGCGCGCGGCGTGGGCTCGGGGACGTCGGCGAGCACGACCGGCTCGGCGGGATCTCCGGTCGGTACGAAAGCCTTCATGGTCATCGCCTCCTGGGTGGGTGCCTGGGAACACTTCACCGGGTGAGGCGGCGGCTAGGCCAACAACGGAGCTTCCAGGCCGACAACGCCGGGTTGTCGCATATGGTCAGCGGCATGGATCTCGATCTCGCCCTGGTCCGCGCGTTCGCCGTGACCGCCGAGACGCTGCACTTCGGGCGCGCCGCCGACCAGTTGGACACCAGCCAGCAGGCGCTGTCGAAACGCATCGCGCGCCTGGAGACGCTGCTCGGTGTCCGCCTGTTCGAACGGGAGGGCGGCACGCGGTTGACCGAGGCCGGTGAGCGATTCGAGCCGGCCGCGCGGGAGGCCCTCGCGGCGGGTGACCGCGCGGTCGCGGCGGCGCTGGGCGCCGGGCAGGTCGTACGTCTCGACGTGTGGGGCCATCTCTACGCGCCGATGCGCACCGTCGCGCAGGCGGTGGAGACGCTCGACGCGATACGCCTGGAGCCGGGCCCGGCCCGCGACTGGCCGTCGGCCGCCGAAGCGCTGCTGCGTGGTGACACCGACCTGGGTTTCGGCCGGGTGCACCCGCTGCCCGGCGGCCGCGACGCGGGCATCGCTCAGCGGCTCGTCCGCCTGGAGCCCGTCGACGCGGTCGTCAGCGCCTCCCACCCGTGGGCCGACGCGGCCGAGCTGCGCCCGGCCGACCTGCGCGAGAGCACCCTGTGGTGCCCGGCGGAGCTGACCCGCCTCGACTTCCTGCGGCGCTTCGCCGACGAGTTCGGGATCACGCGTCGCCAGGACGGCCCCAACCTGGGGCCGGACCACCTCGTCCAGCACATTCGCACTGATCCGACGTGTTTCACGCTTTTTCCCAGCGACGCGCCGTTGCCCGGCTACGCAGATCTGCGCTCGATCCCGCTCACCGCGCCGACCCCGCTGTACGCGTGGTCGCTGGCGTGGCAGGAGTCCCGCCGCCACCCGCGTCTCGACACCCTGCTGCGCGGCTTCGCCGAGGTGGGCCGTGCCCGGCGCTGGCTGGACTACGCACCGGAGCGCGACTGGCTCCCGGACACCGACCACGCGGAACTCGCGCGCCTGATGGGTGACCAGCCGGCGCCCCGGGCACGATCGACGACGACCTCGAAGCGGCGTGCAGGGCTCAGTTCACGCGGGTGACGCGGCCCAGGGCCGGGGCCGGCAGCGGGCTCCTGGCCCGGAGGTAGGACTCGAAGGCGTCGATGTCGCGTACCTTCTCCACCCGGTCGGTGCCCTCGGTCAGCACGGAGAAGCCGTCGCCGCCGTTCGCGATGAAGGAGTTGGCGGTCAGGCGGTACTGTGCGGCCGGGTCGACGACGGTCCCGTTGAGCTTGACGGTGGCCGGGTCGACGCCCTCGTGGCCCGCTACGCCGGGCGGATCAGGACCGGGGCGCTGTGAGCCTGACGATCGCCGCCTTCTGGCCGCCGCCTCCCCACGAGACGACGACCGCCCGCTACCGGGAGATCGCCGAGGCCGGCATCGACCTGGTCATCACCGGCAACTACCTGAACGACCGCGTCATCCTGCGGCACGCGCTGGCCCGCGCCGAGGAGGCGGGACTCGGCGTGCTGGTCGCCTCGGACCCGCGCGTGGACGTGCTCATGCGCGACCTGGACACGGACCCCGCGCCGCTGCTCGCCCAGGTGGTCGAGGACTACCGCCCGTTCCGCTCCTTCCGCGGCCTCAGCCTCATGGACGAGCCGCACGCCGAGCAGTTCCCCCGGGTGGCTGCCGGGGTGGCCGCCGTGCGCGCCGCCGGCGCCTTCGCCTACGCCAACCTCCTGCCGAGCCACGCCACCGGCCCCTACGACGCGTACGTGGGCGAGTTCACCAGGCTCGTCCGCCCCGACGTGCTCTCCTTCGACCGCTACCCGTTCCTGGCCGACGGCTTCGACGAGGACTACCTCGCCGACCTGGCGACGGTGCGCGAGCACGCGCGCCGAGCCGGCCTGCCCGCCTGGATGTACGTGCAGACGCTGGCCTACGACGGGCACCGCGAGCCGTCGGCCGCCGAGCTGGCCTGGCAGGTCATGTTCGTCTGCAACGCCGGCTTCGACCAGCCGGCCGAGGTCACGCTCGACGGGATCACGCTCGGCGGGATCAGGCTCGGCCGGGTCACCGAGGCCTTCGACCCGGCGACCGGCACCTACACGCCCTGCGGCACGACGTTCACCCTCGCGCCCGGCGCGGCGCGGCTGGTCCGGTGATCCTCTTCGCCGGCGTCGACGCCGGCGGCACCACCACCCGCGCCGCCCTGCACGCGGCGGACGGCACCAGGCTCGGACACGGCGTCGCGGGCCCGGGCAACCCGGCCGCGCACGGCGCCCCGGCGGCCGGCGCGGCGATCGAGCAGGCCCTGCGCCGCGCGCTCGACGGCCTGGACCCGTCGCTGGTGGCCGCCTCGGTGGCGGGGGTGGCGGGCGCGGACGACGGCTTCGCCGAGGTGCTGCGACGCGTCTGGGTCGCGTGCGGCATCGCGTCACCGCCCAGGCTGGTGGGTGACGTGGACGTCGCCTACGCGGCCGGCACCCCGGCGCCCTCCGGCACGCTGCTGCTCGCCGGGACGGGGGCGGCGGCCGCCCGCTTCTCCGGCCGCGCGGTGACGGCCGTCGCCGACGGGCTCGGGTGGCTGCTCGGCGACGAGGGCGGGGGGTTCTGGATCGGCCGGGCCGGGGTGCGCGCGGCCGTCCACGCGCTCGATCGCGGCCTGCCGTCCGGGCCGCTGGCGGAGCTGGTCAGCGCGCACTTCGGCGTGACCGGCGAGCCGCGGCGGCGCGCCGACCGCATCGTACGGCTGGCGCAGGCCGACCGGATGCTGGTGGCGGCCGCGTCACCGCTCGTGCCCGAGGCGGCGGCGGCCGGGGACGGGGCCGCGGCGCGGATCGTCGGCGAGGCCGCGCGGCGGCTGGCGGCGACGGCGGGCCGCGTGTCCGGCGAGGGGCCGATCGTGCTGGCGGGCGGCGTGCTGACCGCCGACGGCCCGGTACGCGCGGCGGTCATGGCGCTGCTGGGCGAGCGCGAGGTGGTCACCGCGCGCGACGGGGCGGCCGGGGCGAGCTGGCTGGCCGCGCTCGACCGGCTGGGCGACCTCGGCGCGCACGCGCGCTTCACCGGCCATGGTCAGCTCGGGTAGCGTACCCGGAGTCGGGCCGCGGGCCGCGCTCGCCCTCGACCACCCGGGTGCGCGTCATGACCGGCTGAAGGAGAGACATGACATCGTCGAACCTCGTCAAGGACATCACCACGGTGACGTCCTTCGACTTCGGCGCCGGTGAGACGCCGGAGAACATCGTCGTCCTGACGGACGGCACCATCTGCACCACGCTGCTGGCGGGCGGGACCGTCTGGCGTTCGACGACCGGCGTGGAGCGGGTCGCCGGACCGGGCGCGGACGCGATGGCGGTGGGCATCGCCTCGGACGCCGACGATCGGCTCTACGTCGCCGTGCGCAGCGAGGACGCGAGTGTGGCGGGGATCTGGAGGCGCGCGGCCACCGGCGGCTGGGCCCGGTTCGCCGCCGCCGGCATCCGGACGGGGCTCAACGGCATCACCTTCGACGAGGCGGGCACCCTGTTCGCGGCGGACTCCGTCAAGGGGGAGATCCTCTTTCTGCCGCCCGGCGACGACACCCTGCGGCCTTGGCTGGACGACGCCCGCATGAAACCGACATCACCGCACGACCCCGTCGCCTCGACGGGGGTGAACGGCCTGAAGATCTGGGACGACGGCCTCTACGTGACGAACACGGCGCAGGCCACCGTCCTGCGCGTCGACATCCGGGACGGCCGGCCGGGCAAGGTCACCGAGGTGCATGCGAACATCCCGGCGGACGATCTCGCCTTCGACGCCTCCGGCCATCTCTATCTCGCCGTGCACCCGGAGAACACCCTGCGGCGCATCGCCCCCGACGGAACCACGACGGTCCTGGCGACGGCCGACGACGGACTCGACGGCCCCACGGCCGTCGCCGTCGTCGAAGACGGCCTTCTCGTGACGAACCTCGGCATGCTGGGGACTCGGCACACGCCCAGCCTGCTCCGGCTCACCATGGAGGTCGGCGCGCCCGCACTGCCCAGGCCGGCACTGCCCCGCTGAGGTCCGCCCTCCCCACGCCCCTGGTCACACGACCGTCCCGCCGCCCGTGGGATCATGTCCGGATGACCTGGACAGCTCCCGAGGTGACCCGCCCCGAAGGGTCGCTCGTCGCGCCCGAGGCCGAGCTGCTGCGCGGCCTGCTCGACTGGCACCGCTCGACCCTGCTGCACAAGTGCGCCGGGCTCACCGGCGAGCAGCTCGCCGTCGCGCCCGTCCCCGGCTCCAACCTGTCACTGCTGGGCCTCGTACGGCACCTGGCGAAGGTGGAGCGCATCTGGTTCCGCCGGTACCTCGGCGGCGAGGACGTACCGAAGCTGTACTCCACGCCCGAGCGGCCGGACGCCGACTTCGAGGACCTCGACCCCGCCCGCGCCGAGGCCGACTACGCGCGGCTGCTGGAGGAGCAGGAGCTGGCCCGGCAGGCGTCGGCCGGGGTCTCGTTGGACACCACGTTCGAGGTGCCGAACTGGGGCGCGGTCTCGCTCCGTCTCGTGTTCAACCACATGATCGGCGAGTACGCCCGGCACAACGGCCACGCCGACCTGATCCGGCAGGGCGTCGACGGCGTCACCGGCGCCTGAGCCCGGGGGCAGCCGGGACGCTCGATACGTACATGCGTACACAAAATATGTACACTCGTACGCATGATGCCCGGACCGGATGGCCGATCGATGCGTGAGCGGATGCTCGCCGGTGACCTCTACATCGCCGACGACCCGGAGCTGGCGGAACACAACCTGCGAGCGATGGACCTGATGGAGGCGTTCAACGCGACCTCGGCCCGTCATCCGCAGGAGCGCCGCCGGCTGCTCACCGAGCTGCTCGGAGCGGTCGGTGAGGGCACGGAGATCAGGCCGCCGTTGCGGGTGGACTACGGCAGCCACATCCGCATCGGCGCCCGGTCGTTCGCCAACTTCGGGCTCGTGGCACTCGACGTCGCGCCGATCACCATCGGCGACGACGTGCAGATCGGGTCCAACGTGCAGCTGATGACGCCGACGCACCCGGTGGACCCGGAGCTTCGCCGGGCGAAGTGGGAGGCCGCCAAGCCGATCACCATCGGCGACAACGTCTGGCTGGGCAGCGGGGCGATCGTCCTGGCCGGGGTCACGATCGGCCACGACACGGTCGTCGGCGCCGGCGCCGTGGTCACGCGTGATCTGCCGCCGAACGTGGTCGCGGTGGGCAACCCCGCCCGGGTGGTCCGCACGATGGAGCCCGGCACGGCATGAGCGGCCCCACCGCCCGGCGGCCGCGGCGCCACGACCCTGAGCGGAGGGACCGGCTGATCGAGGCGGCGCTCACCGTCATCGCCGAGCGCGGCGTGACGGGCACGACCCACCGGGAGATCGCCCGCGTCGCCGACGTGCCGCTCGGGTCGATGACCTACCACTTCACGTCCCTGGAGGAGGTGCTCGCCGAGGCGTTCACCCGGCACGCCGACTCGGTGGCCCGCGTCTTCGACGAGCGCCTGAGCGCCGCCCAGGACCGCGCCGCCGCCACCGAGGCCGTCATCACGCTGGTGTCGGACGACCTGCTCGGCTCACGGCACGACCTCGTCCTGACCGTGGAGCTGTACGCGGCGGCAGCCCGCAACCCCGCGCTGAGAGCCGTCACCCAGGCGTGGATGCGGCGCAGCCGCCAGGCGCTGGAACGCCACTTCGACGCCACCACGGCTCGCGAACTCGACGCGTTCATCGAAGGCCTCGTGCTGCACAGCGCCCTGTCGACCGACCCGATGACTCCTGACCAGATCCGCCACGCCATCCTCCGCCACCTGCGCTGACCGCCTGCCCGACCGCCTGATGGTTGCTTGCCTGTCACCGCTTGCTTCGCCAGTCACCATGCGATCGGAACCACCGATGTCCGCTGCCACGGCCGCCGCCGGCCTGGTGGAGAGCACCCCCGCCTGAAGCCGGCGCTCAGCTGCCCACCCACTCCCCCGGCGCGCCGGTCCCCGACCTGCCGCCCGAGCCGAGGAAGACGCGGGCCGCCCAGGCGATCTCGCTGGCTGTGGCTGTGGCGCGACCGTGACACGGCGCGGACGAGGCGGGGACAAGGCTGGCCGACAGTGAAGGGGGCCGGCGGGCGAACAGCGGGTGAGCTACCGAGCGAGCGGCGTGAGTGTTGTCGATCGGGCATGACCCGGCCGTGCGGGAGGACCTTGGGCCGGCCGGGGCTGCTGTGACCGTCCGTCGGATGAAGGTTCCGGCGAAGGTGATCACGAAAGGGAGAAGGCTTTGGTTGATGACGGAAAGTGGGGCCGGCGTTCGCTGCTGCAGGGTGCCGCCGTGCTGGCCGGTGCCGCCGCGACGGCGCCGCTGCTGGGCGGGGCGGCCACGGCGCTGGCCGGCGGTGACGCGGACGCGCTGTTCGAGGCCGGCAAGTTCGAGCAGGCCGGCCGTGCGTACGAGGAGATCTTGAAAAAGGACCCCAAGAACCTGCACGCGGCTCGTCGGCGCGGCTATGTCGGGCTCCTGGCCAACAAGTTCCCCGAGGCCGAGAAATACCTCAAGATGGCTCTCCAGTTGGCGCCCGGTGACAAGGAAACCCACTACTACCTGGCCGACTGCTACATCCGGCAGGACAAGTTCTCCCTGTCCGCACCCCACTGGAAAGCGGCCGGCGAGGACAGCTACGCCAAGTGGTTCGCGGCGGTCAGCGGCGAGGCGTATCAGGTCCACGGCGAGACCGCGCGGGTGCCGTTCCTGCAGATGGATCCGATGCCGCTGGTGGAGGCCTCGGTCAACGGCGGACCGACGAAGCGCTTCACGTTCTACACCGGCGCCCCGAATCTGAGCATGCGCGCGTCGGTGGCCAAGGAGGCCGGGCTGAGCCCCGTCGCCAGTCAGAAGACCGATTTCGAGGGCGGCACCATCTGGGCGTACTGGGGAATACTGGACTCCTTCCAGCTGGGCGGCATCGAACTGCGCAACGTCCCGGTGGGCTGGTCGGCGACGGAGTCGGGGGAAGATGTCGGCACCGACAGCGACGGCCTGATCGGCACGTGGGTCTTCTACCACTTGCTGACCACCTTCGACTACGCGGGCCGGCAGCTGATCCTGCGCCGCCGCACCTCCGAAACGGCCAGGAAAGCACACGCCGCCGCCACACGGGCGGGCGCCGAGCCCCTGCCGCTGTGGCTGGCCCGTGAGCAATACCTGCACAGCACGGGCAGCTTCGCCGGCGTCGCCGGCTCCGGCACAGGGGTGGTGGGCGTGAACTTCGGCGGAGTCGGCGAGATCGCCGCCGGCGTGCGCGGGGAAACGGCCGAGCGGTTGGGGATCCGCACCGACTACGACCGCCAGATCGGGACTTTTGCTCAAAGCCACCCGGCCGTCGTCCACCCCTGCTACCCGAAGGAAATCCGCCTCGGCAACGCCGTCGCCAAGGAGGTCTACTGCTACACGAACCCAAACCAGCCGGTCAACGTGCCCTGGCCCTATGGGACAGGGTTCGACTCGATGGGCTGGTTCTCCCACTGCTTCTGGAAGCCCTACAACATCACCGTCGACTTCACCGGCATGAACCTTTACATCGCCCGCGGCAAGGCCACCTGATCACCATGACCGCACCGGCCTCACGGGAGCTACCTGGAGCCGGCCCGCAAAGGAATCGCCGGCGAATCGCCTCACATTCCGCAGGGCTGTGTCGTCGTACTGCCGAGACGGACCCTACGGAAGGAAACCGATCACGCCCCACCGGAGGCGATCAGCGCCAATCCGGCCTGGGTCCAGCACCGCCAGGACACCGCCGACGTCGCCGAGGCCGTCCACGACGACCTGGACTGGGCCGACGCGGTGCTGTTCGGCACCCCGACCCGTTTCGGCAACCCGGCCGGCGCGCTCAGGGCGTTCATCGACACCACCGGCCCTCTGTGGTTCCAGGGCAGGCTCGCCGACAAGGTGTACTCGGCCTTCACCGCCTCCAACACCGCCCACGGCGGACAGGAATCCACCATCCTGGCGCTGGGGAACACGTTCTATCACTGGGGCGGCATCATCGTGCCGCCCGGCTACACCGACCCCGTCCAGTTCCAGTCGGGCAATCCCTACGGCACCTCCCACGTGGCCGGCGACGGTCCGCCCAGCGACGTGTCCCTGGAAGCGGCCCGCTACCAGGCCCGCCGCGTCGTCGAAACCGCCGCCGCACTCAAGGCCGGCCGCGCCGCCTGAACCCGGACCGGCGCGGCCGGGGCGCAGCTCACACCGGTCACAACCTGCCGAGCGCCTTGGCCAGCGCGGTCGCGGTGGAAGCGATCACCTTGTCATCGTTCGGGGTGTTGTTGACGTTGCGGTTGGTGAACACCGACAGGATGATCGGCGCGTTCGATCCGGGTGTCCAGACGATCGCCAGGTCGTTGGCGGTGCCGTAGTTGCTCGCGCCGCCGGTGCCGGTCTTGTCGCCGATCGTCCAGTCGTCGGGGAGTCCCGCCCGGATCCGGTTGGCGCCGGTGCGGTTGGCCTTCAGCCAGCCGACCAGCCGCGCTCGGTCGAGGGTGTGCAGGGTCCTGCCGGTGGTGAGCTTGGTGAAGGTCTGCGCGGCCGCCGCGGGAGTGGTGGTGTCACGCTCCTCGCCGGGCTCCCACTCGGTCAGGTAGGGCTCCGGTCGGTCCAGACGGCTCGTCCGATCACCGGTGGCGCGGAAGAAATCGGTCAGCCCGCGCGGTCCGCCGATCTGCTTGAGCAGCGTGTTGCCCGCGAAGCCGTCGGACTTGGTGATCCCGGCGCGGCACAGCTGTGCGGGTGTCATGCCGGTGTCGGTGTATTCGGTGGTCTCCGGGGAGTTCGCGGTCAGCCCGGCCATGTCGGCGGGCTTCCAGTGGATCACCCTGTCCATCAGTCCGGGGTCGCTGGTGCGCGCTTTGTGCAGCACGGCCGAGCACGCGAACACCTTGAACATGGAGTTGAACGGGAAGCGCTCGTCGGCCCGGTAGCCGACCGTTCTCCCGGTCCCCAGGTCGATGCCCACCGCGCCGATGCGCCCGTCGTAGGACTTCTCGAGCTCCTGCAGCGTCTTGGTCAGGTCGGAGTCGGACGGGGCGTTGTCTGCCGTCCGGGCGGCAGCGCTGGCGGTGTTCGTCTCGCCGGTGGCGGCATGTGCCACGTAGGCGGGGCCGCCCAGCAGCACAGAAGTGGTCAAGGTCACGACCGCCGGTCGCAGGCGGATATGTCGTGTCATGCCGAAGAGAAGACCAGAAGCCACCCAGCGATGTCCAATATCGATATCAATCGTGTTTCCATATCGATTCGGATATCGAGCGGTCGTAGCCGAGACGGTCTTTATGATCCGCTAACATCTGGGAGCCTAAAGTGCTAGGAGCCTAGATATTTGGAGCGCTCAGTGATCGAGTTCTATCTGGACGGCAGGTCGGGTGTCTCGCCGTACCTGCAGCTGGTTCAGCAGGTACGGCACGCGCTACGGCTCGGCGTGCTGCGCGAGGGCGATCAGATGCCGACCGTCAAGGAGGTCGTGGCGCACTTGGCGATAAACGCCAACACCGTCCTGAAGGCCTACCGGGAGCTCGAGCACGAGGGCCTGGTCGCCGCCCGGCCAGGGGTGGGGACGTTCGTGACGGCGACGCTCACCAACGCCTCGCTGGCCGCGCACGGCCCGTTGCGGCTGGAGCTGCAGCGCTGGCTGGCCAAGGCCCGCCGGGCCGGTCTCGACGAGGAAAGCATCGAGGCCCTCTTCATGACCACCTTCCGGACCTCTGCTCAGGAGGACATAGCGTGACCGCTGTACTGCAGGCCCAGGCACTGGGCAAGAAATACGGCAGACGCTGGGCGCTGCGCGAGTGCACCATCGACATCCCCGCCGGGCACGTCGTCGGGCTGGTGGGTCCCAACGGGGCCGGCAAGACGACGCTGCTGAAGCTGGCCGGCGGCCAGCTGGAGCCCACGACGGGCGGCATCAACGTGCTGGGCGGCCGTCCCGCCGACGGTCCCGCGCAGCTGGCCAAGGTCGGATTCGTCGCCCAGGACACCCCCGTCTACGCCGGGCTGAGCGTCGCCGACCATCTGCGGTTAGGAGCCCGGCTCAACCCGGCTTGGGACCTCGCGCTGGCGCGGGAACGGATCAGCCTGCTCGGTCTCGATCCCACCCAGCGGGCGGGAAAGCTGTCGGGCGGCCAGCGCGCCCAGCTCGCCCTCACCCTGGGCGTGGCCAAGCGGCCCGAGCTGCTGATCCTGGACGAGCCCGTCGCCTTGCTCGACCCGCTGGCCCGCCGCGAGTTCCTGCAGGGCCTGATGGAGGCGGTCGTCGAGCACGAGTTCAGCGTGGTGCTCTCCTCCCATCTGGTCGCCGACCTGGAACGGGTCTGCGACTACCTCATCGTGCTCGTCGACTCCCGCGTCCAGGTCGCCGGGGAGACCGACAAGCTGCTGGCCACCCATCACCGGCTCACCGGCCCGCGCCGCGACCCCGCCCGGCTCCCCGCCGACCAGCACGTGGTCTCCGCACGCCACACCGACCGGCAGAGCACGTACGTGATCCGTACCGACGCCCCGATCCACGACCCCGCCTGGGCGGTCAGCCGGCTCAGCCTGGAGGACCTCGTCCTGGCCTACATGGAGAAGCGCACCGCCGAGGACCGGCGAATCGCCCTGGAGGTGCAGCGATGATCTGGCTGACCTGGCGTCAGTTCCGCGGCTCGGCCGTGATGATGGCGGTCCTGCTCGTCGTCCTCGCCGTCGTCCTGGCGCTGACCGGCCCGAAACTGGCCGCCGACTATTCGACCGGGATCGCCGGCTGCGTCCAGGACGACACCTGCGGTCGCTTCTACGACCGCTTCTTCGGCGCGTACGACACGCCTTTCATGGCCCTGACCCTCGTCGTGCTGCTCCTGCCCGCCCTCGCCGGGCTGTTCTGGGGAGCACCGTTGATCACCCGCGAGCTGGAGGCGGACACACACCTGATGGTGTGGAGCCAGAGCATCACCCGCACCCGCTGGCTGGCGGTCAAGCTCGGGCTCACCGGCCTGGTCGCCGTGGCCGCCGCCGGCCTGTGCGGCCTCCTGGTGACCTGGTGGTCCGACCCCCTGGACAAGTCGGCCGCCGAGGGTCTGGCCCTGATGGCTCCCCTGGTGTTCGGCGCGCGCGGCATCGCCCCGATGGGCTATGCGGCCTTCACCTTCGTCCTCGGCGTGACCGTGGGCATGCTGGTGCGCCGCACGCTGCCCGCCATGGCCCTCACGCTGGTCGTCTTCGCCGCGGTCCAGCTCGCCATGCCGCTGCTGGTCCGGCCGCACCTGATGCCCCCGGTCACGTCGACCTTCGAGCTCAGCGAGGCGAACGTGGAAGGCGTCGGCGTCAACCGGGGCCAAGGCGGATCTGTGGAGATCAACCTGAGGCTGGCCGTTCCCGGCCACGCGGGCGCCTGGGTCCTGTCCGGCAGCCTGGTCGATCCGTCCGGACGTACGCTCGGCGGCGACGGCGAACCCGGTCGGGTCCAGGTCTCCACCACGTCGGGACCCTGCGCACCGGCCGGACCACAGGGCATGGGCACCTGCATGGCCGAGATCAACCGGCTCGGCTACCGGCAGCAGGCCACCTACCAGCCCCTCGACCGCTTCTGGCCCTTCCAGTGGATCGAGACCGGGATCTACGCCCTGCTCACCCTCGGCCTCACGTGGTTCTGCTTCTGGTGGATCCGGAGACGCCTGTCATGACCGCCCTCAGGCTCGCGGCCGCCGGTCTCGGCCTCCTCCTGGCGGCGGCCTGTACAGCACCGACGCCACCGCGCGGCGCGGCGAGCACGGCGGACAGTGCGGTCTGCCCGCAGCCCCAGGGCCGCCTCGGGGAGGAGACGGCCACCACGATCGACGTCATCGAGCAGGCGTACTCCTGCATCCTCGGCACCTACTACAGCGGCGCCACACTGGATCCCCGCTCGCTGCTGACCGCCGGATTCGTCGCCCTGACGCGGGAGCTCAACCGCGCCGGGCGCGACCTGCCCGAGGCCACCATGCCGGCGCTGACCGGTGAACGGAAAGCCGACTGGAGGTCTTTCGAGGCCGCCTATCGGAAGGTCACCGATCAGGTGCCGGACCTGCGTGACAAGCTGGCCGTCGTCACCCTTGAGGCCATGGTGGCCAGTCTCGGCGACAACCACGCCCGCTGGGCGCACGACGTCGAACGGCCCCCCGACTACTACGACGGTGACGGCTACGGCCTGGGTCTGCAGGCGAACATCAACGGCCCGCAGGCCGACGGCGACCCCGGCGTCGCCCTCCCCCCGCTGTTCGTCACCACCGTGCAGGGCGGCGCGGCGCAGGCCGCCGGACTGCGTCCGGGCGACGTCATCGAATCGATCAACGGATCAGCGCCCTTCATCGACGGGAAGGCCACCCCCGCGATCGCCGCCCTCCACCCGCAGTACCCGGAAGCGCGTCCGGTCCGGCTGCGGCTGCTGCGGCAGAGCACCGGCCGCCGCTGGAGCGTGACGCTCAAGCCCGGCCTCTACCAGCGGGATCTGGCCGCCCTGCGAGTGGTGGCGTCGAAGCTGCTGGAGAACGGCACCGCCTATGTACGGTTGCGCGGGTTCGCTCCCGACGCCGCGGACAGGGTGTTCAAGGCGATCTCCAGGCTGCGGACCGGCCGGACCCTGTCCGGCGTCGTGCTGGACCTGCGCGGCAACGGCGGCGGCAGCCCCACGGAGGCGACCCGGCTGCTGAGCGCGTTCGCCCACGGCAAGGTCACCGCCTACCAGTGCACCGTGCACGGCACGTGCGAGACGTCGCGGACCGACGACACCGTCGAGCTGCTCGGCCTGCCGCTGGTGGTGCTCACCGACGCCGGCTGCGCCTCGGCCTGCGAGCACTTCAGCTCCGCGGTCAAGGACCTGCGTATCGGCCGGTTGGTCGGCACCAGAACCGCCGGCATCATCTCCGGCCCGGCGCAGGGTCACCTGCTGCGCAACAACACCACGCTGAGCTTCCCCGCCAGGCATCACCTGGGGCCCAACCGCGAGGTCGTCGACCGGATCGGCGTGCCGCCCGACCACTACGTGCCCCTGACTCCTGAGGACGCGGCCGCCGGGCGCGACCCCGCCCTGGCCAAGGCCCTGACCCTGCTGCACAAGTGAGGACCGCTCGATGAGACAGATCCTGGCCGTCGCCGCAGGACTGGCCGTCCTCGCCGCGTCCGCCTGCTCCACACCCGCGCCACCCCGCTCCGCCGCCCCCTCGGCCGCGCCGACCGGCCCCGCCACCCTGCCCACCCCGTCCGGTGCCCATCCGGTCGGCACCACAGTCCTGTACCTGAAGGACACCTCCCGCCCCGACCCCTGGAACCTCGACGCCGGCGCCAGGGAGCTCAAGGTCACCCTGTGGTATCCGACCGAGCAGCGGGCCGGGAAGCGCGCGTCGTACATGACGCCGAAGGAGTCACAGCTCGCCATGAGGCGCTTCGGGGTCGGGGGCGTGCCGGACGACACGCTCAGCAAGACGCGAACGAACGCCGTCGAAGACGCCGAGCCCGCGGGCCGGAGCCTGCCGCTGGTGGTGCTCTCCCCCGGCTTCACCAATCCGATGAGCACCCTCACGTCCCTGGCCGAGGACCTGGCCAGCCGCGGGTACGTCGTGGCCGGGATCGACCACACCTACGAGAGCTACGCGACCACGTTCCCCGGCGGGCGGGTCGCCGAATGCCTCGCCTGCGACAGCGACACCGACCCGGGCTTCGGCACCGGAGTGGTCCAGGGCCGGGCCGCCGACGTCTCCTTCGTGCTCGACCAGCTGCCATCGAAGTGGGACGGTTCCGACCGGATCGACCGCTCCAGAATCGCGATGGCAGGCCAGTCGATGGGCGGGGCGAGCGCCTTGGCGGCCATGGTGAAGGACTCCCGGGTGCGGGCCGGGATCGACATGGACGGCACCACCTACGCCCGGATCCCCAAGAACGGGTTCTCCCGGCCGTTCATGTTCCTGGGCTCGCCGCAGCACATCCCCGGTGGCCGCGACAACTCGTGGGACCGCGACTGGAAGCTGCTGACCGGCTGGAAGCGCTGGCTCGTGCTGACGGGCGCCGAACACCAGTCCTTCACCGACGGCCCGCTGCTGGCGGGTGCCCTCGGCATCAGGCCCGTCTCCGGTGTTCTGCCCGCGGCGCGCTCCGCCGAGCTCACCCGCACCTACGTGGCGGCCTTCCTCGACCAGCACCTGAAGTCCAAGCGGCAGCCCCTCCTGGACAGGCCGTCATCGCGCTACCCCGAGGTCAGGTTCTGCCCCGCGACCTGCGGCCAGTCCTGAGGCCCGCGTCACCGCGGGGCCCGGCGGCTCGCCGCCGTCACGCGCTGGGAGCCCGCCGGTCACCGCCGAGGGCCGGCTCGGTGTCAGGAGGTCGGGGGGTGGGGCGCCTGCTGGGTGTGGTGGTCCAGCAGGCGGGTGAGCAGGTGCACGAGCTGGTCGCGTTCGGCGGGGGTCAGCGGGGCGAGCAGCTCGTCGTGGAGGTCGTCCAGGACCTTGTCGAGGCGGCGCAGGTGCCGGCGGCCCTGGGCGGTGATCGTGATGACGTTGCGGCGGCGGTCGTCGGGGTCCGGCATCCGCTCGACGAGGCCGTGCTCGGCCAGCTCGTTGAGGACGCCGACCATGTCGCTGCGGTAGATGCCGGTGCGCCGGCTCAGCGTCGCCTGGCTGCCCGGGCCGTACTCCTGCAACGAGGCGAGCACGGCGTAGTGCCACTTGCGGGCGTCGACCTGGGCCAGTCCCTCGTTCATCAGCCGGTCCGACCGAGCGGACATCCCTGAGAGCAGGCGACTGGCCCGTCGGCGCAGCCTCTCCGGCGTCTGCGTCTCGCCGTCGTACGGCATGTCCGCGGCTTCGGCTCTGCTGCTCATGACGCTGATCCTACCCTGTTGCGTTCGTCCGACTAACGATGTAGCTTCGTTCACGTCATAAACGTTAGAACGCTGAACGTTAGACCCACGAATGAAAGAGGGCACCATGTCCACGGACACTCTGATCGCCGACCGCATCGAGATTGCCGACCTGTTCTCCCGCTTCGCGCGGCTGCTCGACGAGAAGCGGTGGGAGGATGCGGGCACCGTCTTCGCCGACGATGTGGTGGTGCACTCGCCGCGCGGGGGCGAGCTGCGCGGCATCGACAAGGTCGCCGGCTTCCTGCGACAGAGCGAGGTCGAGGGGCAGCAGTCCCAGCACACCACCACCGACCTGCTGGTGGACCTCGACGGCGATCAGGCGGCCGCCTCGGCCTGCTCGCTCGTGTACTACTACCGCGACGGCCAGGCACCCCACTTCACGGGCGGCCTGCGATTGGCGGCCACCGTGGTGCGCACGCCGGCGGGCTGGCGCATCCGTGAGCAGCGCATCATGCCCGCCTGGACCCGCGAGAACTGATCGCCGGCGCCTGAAATCATCATCTCGGACAAGGAGTCCCCCTCATGCCCACGATCGACGTTCTCGACTCGACGATGCACTACGAAGACCACGGCAGCGGAGCCGCCGTCGTCTTCCTGCACGGCAATCCCTCCTCCTCCCACATGTGGCGCAAGGTGCTGCCCCTGATCGGAGCGGGACGGCTGATCGCCCCCGACCTGATCGGCATGGGCCGCTCGGGCAAGCCCACCAGCGACTACCGGTTCGCCGACCACGCCCGCTACCTCGACGCGTTCTTCGACGAACTCGGCCTGGACGAGGTCGTGCTCGTCGGCCACGACTGGGGCGGCTCGCTCGCCTTCGACCGGGCGGCCAGGCACCCCGATCGGGTGCGCGGTCTCGCCTTCTTCGAGACGATCGTGCGTCCGATCGCCTCGAATGAGCTCTCCGAGCAGGCGCGCGCCCGTACCGCGAAGCTGCGTACCACCGAGGGTGCATCCTTGGTGCTGGACTCGCACTTCCTCATCGACACCGCCTACACCAGGGGCGTGCTGAACCCGCTCAGCGAGGAGGAGCTCGACCTCTACCGGGCGCCGTACCCCACCCGGGAAAGCCGTCGCCCGCTGCTGAACTGGACCCGCTCGCTGCCGATCGACGGCGACCCCGCCGACGTGACCGCCCGGATCGACGCCTACGGCACCTGGCTGGCCCGCAGCAAGGACGTCCCCAAGCTCCTGCTCACCTTCGACTCCTCACCGACCCTGCTCATCACCCCGGAGCTCGCCGCCTGGTGCAAGGACAACATCGCCGGCCTCCAGATCGAGCACTGCGGTCCAGCCGGTCACCACGCCTCCGAAGACCAGCCGGAGACGATCGCCGCAGCGATCTCCACCTGGCTGGACCGGCAGGACCTCCGACAGTGATCAGCTTCCCGGCTGGTGGGTGCTCCAGTACTCGTCGGCGGCGGCCTGGATGTCCTCCAGGATCTTCTGGTAGCCGTCGGGCTTGACGACGAAGGCGCCGAAGCCGTCCAGCGCGGCGGTGAGCACGGGCGGCGGCGCGGCCTCGAAGTAACGGTTGACGAGGCGGTACTCCCCGCTGCCCGCGGCCTTGCTGACCTGCGCGATCGCCGCGTCGGAGATGGCGACCTTGGGGTTGGCCGAGACGTCCCCCCGGGCGGTGGCCCACTTCTCCTGCGCGGGCGGTGTCACCCACCAGGTGAGGAACTTCGTGCTGGCCCGCGCGTCCGGCGCCTTCGCCAGCGAGCACAGCGGGCCGCTCTCGAAGATCATCGAGGTCTTGGGCAGCGCCGGGTTGACGTTCGGGATCGTGAAGAAGCCGTAGTCGGTGCCCGCCTTCAGGTCCCGTTGCGTCATGCTCGTGTTGAACCAGGTGCCGAACGACACCATCGCGGTCTTGCCGGTCTTCAGGACGTCACCCGGGTCGGTCTTGTCGCCGGGGTTGTTGAAGTAGCCGGCGTCGATCATCGACTTCCACCGCTTCATCACCTCGACCACGCCCGGATCGGTGTACTTCGCCTGGCCGGTCGAGAGCCGGTCGTACAGGTCGGGGTCGCTGCCGGCCAGGAGCTGCTCGAACCAGACGAAGGAGAACAGCACCGAGGTGTGGTAGAACGCGGGCACGCCGTTCTTCTTCAGGGTGTCGGCGATCGTGATGAGCTCGTCCCACGTGGTGGGCGGCTTCAGTTCGTACTTGTCGAAGATCTTTTTGTTGTAGAACATGCCCCAGTAAGCCGCGTTGAGCGGCACGCAGTACTGCTTGCCGCCCACCGTGTAGTACTTCGCCAGGTCGGCCGACAGGTCGCCGTTGCGGATGGCCTCCTGCCAGATCGCGGTCGTCTCCGCCACCTGCCTCTGGGCGACGATCTCGGTCAACCGGCCGCCCGTCGTCCAGGTGAACAGGTCGGGCTTGACGTCGGTCCGGAAGGAGGCCTTGATGAACGCCTGGTAGGTCGGCTCGTCGGTGTAGCCGACCGGCTTCATGGACAGCCCGATCTGCTGCTTGGACAGCGCGCCCATCTCGTCGAAGTACTTACTCCAGGCGCCTTTGTCGTTGTACAGCTTGAGCTCGGTCCTGCCGGCCTCCTTCGCCGTGTCGCCGCCGGAGGAGCACGCGGCAAGGGTCAGGGAGAGGGCGGTGGCGCAGAGTGCGGCCTTGCGCAGGGGAAGCGACCGGATCATGCCCGGCCTCCTGTTCGATCTTGGGGGTGGCTGGTCGATCAGCGCTGGGGGTCGGGGGCACGCGTGCGGGCGGGCGGCTCGACGGGAGGACGGGCGCCTTGGCCGGGGCGGACCATCCCGACGGGTTCACGAAGGGGACTTCGCCGAGGTGCAAGTCATATAATCACTTGATGTCTGGGGTGTCCAGGGTCGCGGGGACCACTGCCCGCCGGGTCGCCTCCCGGTAGTCGCGAGGCGCCATGCCGTACTTGTCGCGAAAAAGCCTGCCGAAGTACGACTGGCCGGAGAAACCGCAGCGCTGGGCGATCCGGCCGATGCCTTCCGTCGTCGTGGTCAGTAGCAGGGCGGCGTGCTCCAGCCTTCGCGTGACGACGAACGCCACCGGCGTGCAGCCGTAGTGCGTGCGCATCGAGCGGGCCAGATGCCCCGGGCTGACCGCGGCCGTCTCCAGGAGCCGGGGCAGCCCTTCGCGCAGGTTCTCCTCGCGGCTCATCGCGACGCAGGCCGCCACCAGCCAGCCGGGCCGCCCGTCCATGGCCCTGCCGTCGGCCCGCTCCAGGAGCGGCACGACCGCCGTCCAGAGCCGGACCAGGTCGAGGACCCGGGGCATGCCGGAGTAGGCGGCCAGTACCCGGGCGAACTCCGCGGCCACCGGCCCGTCCGGATCGGCGCCCGCCGCCAGGGGAAGCTCGCGCCGGTCCCAGTCCGCCGTGCCCGCCAGCCCTGCCAGGTCGGCGAACGCGCGCCAGCGCTCGCTGGGGAAGGCGATGTTGACGAAGCGCATCCCGCCGGCCGCCGTGCCCGCGAACTCGTGACGGTCGTGCGGTCTGACCAGCACCACGTCACCCGCGCGCAGCGGCATCTCGCTGTCGCCCACCCGCTGCACGCCCGCTCCGGCCGTCACGAAGACCAACTCGTGGAAGTCGGCGTGGCTGTGCGGCTCGGGCCGGTCGCGCCGGCCGCCGGTGACGGGCACCAGCGCCGCGTGGTACGGCAGGCCGACCGCGAACTCGACCCAGCGCAGGATGGTCGACATGTCAGGAAATTAATACTTATGGAGCGGTGAGTACTAGTAACTCGCGGCGCGGAGACCGAAGAATCCGGATCGACGCCATCTCCGCCAGCCCCGCAGCGAGGAGCACATCGTGATCACGGAAGCCGGCCGGACCCTTCAGGACTACGATCGCGACGGCTACACGATCTTCCGCAACGTCATCGACCCCGAACTGATCGCCGAGGCCGGCGACCACGTCGCCTGGCTCCAGGCCAGGCACCCCGACCGGCTCGGCGAGGACCTGGCCACCGAGCTGGTCGCGGGCGACCCGTTCTGGGTGCGGCTGGTCGGCGACGACCGGCTGCTGGACATCGCCCAGCTCTTCGTCGGCCCCGACATCGCGCTGTTCGCCTCGCACTACATCAGCAAGCCGCCCTTCTCCGGCAAGCCGGTCCTCTGGCATCAGGACGGCGCGTACTGGCCGCTCGAGCCGATGCGCGTCGTCACGCTCTGGCTGGCCGTCGACGAGGCCACCCCGGAGAACGGCTGCCTGCGGGTGATCCCCGGCTCGCACAAGGAGGAGCTGTACGAGCTGCGGGAGCGCGACGACGTCGACAACGTGCTCGGCTCGGAGAGCGCGGTGACGGTCGACGAGTCCAGGGCGGTGGACCTGGTGCTGTCGCCGGGCGACGTGGAGGTCCACCACCCGAACATCCTGCACGGCTCCAACGCCAACACCTCCCCCAGGCGCCGGTGCGGCCTGACCATCCGCTACATCCCGACCTCGACCCGGATCACGAGCGAGCAGCAGCCGTTCGTCTCCGCGCTGCTGCTCCGCGGGCGGCCGGGCGTGAACGTCTACCAGCCCTTCCCCACGTACGTGGAGGGCGAGCACATGCCGTTCAGGGGCGCCTCCGTGGTGCGATGACGCGGCCCCGACCTTCAGGACGCCTGAAGCTTCGGCTAAGCTTCAGGCAATCTGAAGGTTGGAAGGAACGCCCATGGAACATGTCCTGTTGTCGGTGCACGTGCTCGCGAGCATCGTCTTCGTCGGAGGGTCGGCCGTCGCCGCGAGCCTGTTCCCCCGGTACGCGCCGATCGCCGTCCCCGTACCCGCGGCCGCCGGAGGGGCGGCCCCGGAGGGGACGGAGTCAGAGGTGCGCAACCGCGCGGTGGCCGTCGCACTGCACCGCGTCACGGGGGGTTACGCCGCCTTCGGGCTGATCGTGCCGGTGGTCGGGATCGCCCTGGCGACCCTCCAGGGACGGATGGGCGAGATCTGGATCACCGTGTCCATGCTGCTCACAGCCGTCGCGGGCGGCCTGCTGGCCACGCAGATCCACCCGCGCCAGCGCGCGGCTCTCCGCGCCCCCGGCGACGGCCGGGCGCTGCGCACGCTGTCCATGCTCGCCGGTCTCTACAACCTGGCGTGGGCGGCCGTCGTCGTCATCATGATCGTCCGCCCCGGCTCGGGCCGATGAGCGTCACCCCGGCCGGCGCTGTCGGGATGAGCGCGGCGCATCTGCGGGTGCTGCGTCTCGCGTCCGGCGTCGAGGCGCTCTCCCTGGCGACCCTGCTGGTCAACCTGCTCACGGTTCACACCGGGGTGATCACCACGTTCGGCGGGCCGCTGCACGGCATGTCCTACCTGGTCGTCGTCGGCGCCGTCTCGATGGCGCCGGCCGCCGCCGGTTCCGGAGCGCGGTGGCGCGCCTTCGTCCCCGGCGTCGGCGGCCTGCTCGCCCTGCGGCGCCTGCGGAGCCGCCCGGCCCCGTCGGACGCTGTCCCCGGCCCGCCTCGTCAGGACGGATGAGGCCGTCACCCGGTCCGGCTCAGAAGGCGGACGGTGACGGTGTCGCCCGCGTCCTTGCCGATCGCGCGGCGGACCTCGGCACGGACCGGCAGCTTGTGAACGCCGCCGCCCATGGCCATGAACGAGCTCTCGAACGGGTGACCGTCGATCGTCGCCCGTACCTTCACCAGACCCCGGGTCCCGAAGAACCCGGCCGACCCGGGCCAGACGACGTAGTGTGGCCGCCCTTGGCCGGGCTCTTCTGCAGCGTCGCGGTGAACTCCTGGTCGAGTGCCTGGGGCTTGTCATGGAGCCGTCCGGTGGTCGACGGCACCACCGAGGAGGACGCCGGTCTCGGCTCAGCCCTGTCCACCTCCGTTCAGCAGGTCGGCGGTGCCGTCGGGGTGGCCGCGTTGGCCATCATGGGCTACTCAGGCGGTCTTACGGCGGGCGCGGTCTGCGTGGCGCTCGGCGCTGTGCTCATCGTCGTGCTGCTGCCGTCGCGTGCCAGCGGCCCGTGGCAGACCACCGGACATGGAGCCAACGGCCGAAGCAAGCCGCCAGCCGCTCCCCGGCCCTGAGCAGTCGCAGCTCCGCCTGAATCCGAAAGGGGCGCGTCCTCGTTGAGATCGGGTGAGGTGGGCTGGTCAGAGAGCTCACTTCCGGGCTACGGACGCGGCTGAGCGAATCGACCATCACGCCTGAGGATGGTCTCCCTGCCGTAGTCGGTGTACTCCACGGGACGCCCCACCGCCCAGATGTCCTTTCCGCCGGGGACCGCCGCAAGGGCCTCCAGCCGGCCCTTGTACGTCCGCTCCAAGGTCCATTGCCTGCCGTCGAAGTGCAGCAACACAGGCTGCCATGGGCGGTCGAGTTCGGCGCCGAGCACCCAGACGTCATCCGGGCCGAGAGCGGTGACGGCGCTGAGCGAGGCGCGCAGGGGTGGCAGCGTCATCCGCGTCCATTCCCTCCCGTCCCAGTGCATGACCAAGGGAGCGGAGGGAAGGTCAGCCCTGTCCTGCAAGGGCGTGGGGCAGGCGCCGTCCGCGTAGCGGGTGGTCACACTGCCTGTGAGAACGTCTCCCACGGCCCACACATCGGTCGGGTCGACGGCCACGACGTGCTTGAGGGTGCCGCCCGGAACGTCAGGGACGCGCATCCTCCTCCAGCCGGGTTGCGCGCCCCCCTGGTTGTGGGAGATGGCGGGGGTGATGCCGCCGCAGTCCGGCCTCGGCTGCTCGCCGACGATCCAGGTGTGCCCCCCGCTCGCGTCCACCGCGGTGAAGGCGCTGTTCTCATCGGTCATGGCCAGCGAGTACGTGTGATCCTCCACCACGGAGACGAACGACCCGGCCACGTCCTGGCCGATCAGAACCGTGCGATCACGGTCAGCGGCGACGTCGAGGAGATCCTGGGCAAGGCCGAACGGCGCCCGCATCGACCACATGTGCCCGTCCCAGTGGGCGACCCTCCCGCCGCCGATCACCCAGAGATCGTCCGGTGCTCGTGCGTCGAGTTCTGTCGCGTCGATGCCGCGAGGGAGCGGGAACCTCGACCACCTGACACCGTTCCAGTGGACCATGACGGGTTCGCCGTCCCTGTCCTCGGCTGCGTTCTCGAAGCCGAGGGCCCACGCGTCGCGTGGGCTCGTCGCCACTACGTCGGTCAGGCCCGCCGCCGCGATGAGCGGGGCGTTGTCGACCACCTTCCATCGCCTGGACAACGGGATCGGGTCCGAGGATGCCGGGCCGGGGCTCAGGGTGACCGCTGGAGCGGCTTCTTTCTCGGCCGCGCTGCCGTTCACGGTCGGGCTCGAGCCGGCGGGCGTGCCCTCCCGGTCAATCGCGGCTGAGCAGGCCGTCAGGAGAACCAGGCACGTCGCCACTGCTCCCTGCATGATCTTCATGAGCGGATTATGACGCGACGACCTCTTACCAACCTGCCTCACGAAAGAACATCAACTCTCGAACCGCCCCCTGAGCGCGTCGCAGCGGGACTCCCGTGGTGGGGCAGAATCGTGGCCTGTGAGCGAAGTTTCCGCGGACGACCTGACACGGGCCCGGCAGGGGGACGGCGACGCGTTCGGCCGGCTCGTGGAGCCGCTGCGCCGGGAGCTGCACGCGCACTGCTACCGCATGCTCGGCTCCGCGCACGACGCCGACGACGCCCTGCAGGAGGCGCTGCTGCGCGCCTGGCGGGGGCTACCCCGTTTCGAGGCCCGCGGCTCGCTGCGCTCCTGGCTGTACGCCGTCGCCACCCGCGCCTGCCTCGACACGATCGAGGCGCGCGGCAGGCGGGCGCTGCCCGTCGACCTCGGCCCCTCCAGCGACCACGCCGTCGTGGACGCCGCCCCGCGTACCGACGTGGCCTGGCTCGGCCCCTACCCCGACGCGGCGCTGGGCCACGGCCCGCTCGGTCCCGACGCCCGTTACGAGCAGCGCGAGGCCGTCGAGCTCGCGTTCGTCGCGGCCCTGCAGCACCTGCCGGGCAACCAGCGGGCGGCGCTGCTGCTGTTCGAGGTGCTGGGCCTGTCCGCCGCCGAGATCGCCGCCACGATGCGGACCTCGACCACGTCGGTCAACTCCGCGCTGGCCCGGGCCCGCAAGGTCATCGCCGACCGGGTGCCCGCCCAGAGCCAGCGGCAGGCCGTGCGCAAGCTCGGCGACGCGCGTCTGCGCGAGCTGGTCACCGGGTACGCGGCCGCGATGGAGCGCGGTGACGCCGCGGCCCTGGCGGCGCTGCTCACCGAGGACGTCACCTGGTCGATGCCGCCGCTCCCCCACTGGTACCGGGGCGCCGAGGCGGTCATGGACTTCGCCGTCCAGGTCCCGCTGACCCGCTGCGGCTCGTGGCGGCACCTGACGACCAGCGCGAACGGCCAGCCCGCCGTGGCCTCCTACCTGCGCCACGGCGGCACCGGGCCGTACCGGGCGTGGTCGTTGAACGTGCTGACCGTCCGCGGTGACGCCATCGCCGCGATCACCTCGTTCGTCGGCCCTGAGCACGCCGCCCTCCTCGGCCTGCCCGGGGCCCTTCCCGGATGATCATCGTCGGGAGGGAGGAGTCCAGGCCGGGTCGCGGCCGGTGAGGCCGAGCAGCCGGTCCATGAGCGGGGCGTCGCCGGGCACCGGCACCGGCGGCCCGAACAGGCCGGGGCTGCCCTGCGGGGATGCGGCGGCGACGGCGCTCACCCACGCGTACGCCTCCCGCAGAGCCTCCTCCAGCGCGGGATCCTCGCCGGGGTAGGGCTGCCCGGTGGCGACGGCCACGTCCCAGCCGTGGATGACGACCTCGTCGACGGCGGCGGCCCCGGCGACCTCGGCCGGCATCCGGCCGCCGCCCACCTCCGCCGTCCCGCTCCACGCCGACGGAGCCCGCCACGCCCGGGCCAGCTCGTCGAGGCGGGCCGGGATGCGGTCACGCCAGTCGTCGCCCAGCCGCGACGCGTCGGGCGTCCGGGCACGGCCGCCGTCCTCCAGCGGCGTCTTGGTGGCGGCGGTGGTGAACGCCACACAGAGACCGTCGACGTGGTCGAGCAGCTCCGCCACGGTGATGCCACCGGACGGCGTCGGGGCGGAGAGCCGGTCGTCGGGCAGGCTCCGGATGATCGCGGCGAGGGCGTCCGTCGCGGGCCCCAGGTCGGCCGTCATCGCCGCACCCCGTCCATGAGCCGGTCCAGCACGCCGTCCCAGCCGCCGCCGAGCCGCCTGGCGCCCCGGTCACCGGGAGCGAGCCGCTGCCGCAGGATGTCGGGGTCGAGCCAGGCCCGACTGGAGCTCCGCGGGGACGCGGACAGGGTGCGTTCGCGGCGTACCGCGGGAGGGGGGACGGGCTGAGCGATCATGACGCCTCCTCGGACGTGCGTGGACGTGGGCGGCCGAGGACCTGCCGCACGCGTCGACGCGCCTCCCGGAACGTCTCGTGGAGGCGCGGCCACGCGAGCGGGGCGGACCCCGACGCACAACCATATGGTCGAACGTCACCCGCGGTCGCGTCGTACGCCGCGCGGGAGCCGGTCACGCCCATCCCGCCGGGCAACCCGCTGAAGCTCGTCCCCGAGCTCAGAAGGCGTTGACGAGGACGACGTAGACGGCGGTGCCGATCCCGACGCTCAGGATCGTGCGGCGGCCGAAGGCGAGGTGCACGCCCGCGGTGACGGCGACCGCGAGCAGCGCGTACGGCATCGCGCGTGGTTCGGCGGCGATGGTGCCGTGCAGGGCGGTCACCGCGAGGATCGCGAGGATGCCCACCGGCATCCACACCGCCAGGTTCCGCACGACGGCGGAGCTGTGCAAGGTGCGCAGCAGCGCGAAGGGGACGGCGCGCAGGGCGAAGGTGATGGTGAAGACGATCGCCAGGACGGCGACGAGATAGGAGACGCTAGGCATCGACGGTCTCCCGGGTGGGCTCCTGGGCGGGCCGCCGGGCGGGCTCCTGCGCCGGGCGGCGGGCGGCGAGCGCGTGGCGGGCCAGCAGCAGGGCGACGAACAGCAGCAGCGCGGTGAACATGGCGGCGCCCGGGGTGGCGATGAGGGCGACGGTCACGCCGGCCCCCGCGAGCAGCGCCGGGGCGATCTCCCGGCGGGAGCGGAAGGCGTCCAGCGTGAGCACGGTGAACAGGGCGCACAGGGCGAATTCCAGCCCCTTGACCGGCGCGGGCAGCGCCGCGCCGACGGCGACTCCGACCAGCCCGCCGCCCACCCAGTAGGCCTGGGAGGCGAGCTGCATCGCCAGCAGTCGCGGTGCCGAGCGCTCCGCCGCGGGCAGCGAGGCGCTGACGGCGTAGGCCTCGTCGATCATCGCGTAGACGGAGTACGCCTTCGCCAACCGGCCCCTGACCAGGTGCAGGGGGAAGGAGAAGGCGTAGAAGACGTGCCGGAAGTTGACCACCAGGACGGTCAGCGCGACGGCGGCGAGCGGCGTGACGCTCGCGATCATGCCCACCAGCAGCAGTTCGAGGGAACCGGCGAACGCGGCCAGCGACAGGGCGGGGGTCAACCACCAGGGCAGGCCGGCCTGGAGGATCAGCAGGCCGAGGGCGACGCCGAGCGGGAAGATCCCCAGCCCCGCGGAGAAGGAATCGCGCACTCCTGCGACGATCTGCTCCCGCTGGGTGATCGGAGCGCGGGCGAGCGCAGGTGTGGCGATATGGGGCGGAACGGTCGATTGCACGCTTCTATGGTCTCGCAGAACCCTCGCCATGTGGTTGCGAGTATTGCCCTCGCGGGATCGGCTACGGCAATGTTCGAGACATGGATGCGGTGGACAGAGCAATTATCGCCGAGTTGGAGCGGAACGGACGGCTGACGAACGTCGAGCTGGCCACGCGGGTCGGGCTCACCCCCGGGCCGTGCCTGCGGCGCGTGCAGCGGCTGGAGGCCGAGGGCGTCATCCGCGGGTACCGGGCGGTCATCGACCCCGCCTCCGTGGGCCGCTCGTTCGAGGTCCTGGTCGACCTCACCCTCGACACCCAGGACGCCGAGACCGTCGAGCGCTTCGAGCAGACGTTGGCGCAGGCCGAGGCGGTCGTCGAGCTGCGCCGGCTGTTCGGCAGCCCCGACTACTTCGCCCGCGTGGCCGTCGCCGACCTGGCCGCCTACGAGGCCTTCCTCAGCCGGCATGTCATGACCATCCCGCGGATCAGGAACGTCACCTCGCACTTCACGATGAAGAACGTCAAAGTCGCCACGGGGTGACGGGCGGCCTCCAGGCGCCAGGCGCTCAGCCCGCTTCGTCGAGCAGACGTTGGAACGCCTCCTGTACGCGCAGTGCCTTCTTGAGTTCCTTCACCGTGGAGTCCGGGATCGCGCGCAGGTAGGAGGCCGCCTGGGCCTGGTGGGCGACGATGAGGTCCTTGATGTTGGGGTCGTGGATGCCCGGATAGTCCTCGGTGTGCTGCAGGATGGCGTCGAAGGTCTCCGGGACCAGGGCGGCGAAGTCGTCGATGTAGGCGTCCCAGTCGCCGTCGAAGTTCGTGGCGAACATGAGCCGCGTGTCGTCGTCGAAGAGCACCCATCGCGCGTCGTGCAGGGTGCCGATGCGCGCAAGCATCTCCTTGCGCTTGTCCTCGAAGCCCGGCTGCTGGAAGACCGCGCGGATCTGCTCTCCCTCGCCGGGCTTGACGTTGAAGAAGAGGGTGAACTCGCTCGTCCTGCCGGACTTCAGTCCCGGGCGGCTCTGCCGGTCGGCGTTCGTGGTCATGTCAGTGTGTCCTTTGGCTGGGGCCCGATGGGGCTTCTGTCCTGTGAATGGCCGGGGACTGGATCCGGTGGTCGACGGCCGGCCGGGGCTCAGTCTTCGAGCTCGGCCAGCCAGTTCAGCGCCCCCAGGCCGGGCATGAACAGGTACTCACCCCCCTTGGTGATCGTGAAGCGCGGTAGCTGCTGCAACCGGCGGCGGACGGGACGCCGGGGGATGGTGAAGGTCCCGGTGGCGTCGTTGTCCCCGATGAGCGGATCCTTCTCGGTGCCGAGACCGACGAAGTCACCGTCGTTGGCCCACTGGGTCTTGAGGAACTCGAACTGCCGGACGAGGTCGGCGCCCATGAAGATGAACACGATGCCGCGCTCGGCGCCGTCGTCCTCCAGTTCTCCCTCGGGGAGCATGGGGCCGTAGGTGGTGCCGCGGCGCAGGGCGCGGTGGATCTTCACGTCCACGATCGAGCCGGTCAGGGCGTCGCGTGGGTTCATGCGGCGGATGTGGGAGCCGAGCGGGCAGCGCAGGCCAGTCGGGTCCTGTTGCCCGTAGGTGAAGTCGTTGGCCCGCATGGGATCGGCGGCGAGGCCGGGGTCGTCGTGCTCGGGGGCCAGCACCAGAGGCGCCCCGCTGCGCCAGCGGCCGACCATCTTCGCCGCGAGCAGTTCCTCCTCCTCGGGCGAGGAGGCGTTGTCCCTCAGGTAGCGGCGGAAGGCGGCCACCTGAACGTGGAGTTTGCGGAAGGCGACGTAGGTGCCGTTGCGGCCCAGGACGTCGGGCTGGGGCATGGCGGCGACCCGGCCCAGCTCGTTGGTGTGGCCGAGGAGGAACTCTCCGGCCTTGATGGTGGGGCCGAATCCGGGCAGGTAGCCGTAGTGGTCGCCGCCGGCGTGCAGGATGCTGGCCACGCCGGCGCCCTCAACGTCGGGCTCGCCGATGCCGTCGACGAAGCCGAGGTGGGTGCGCCCGGTCGGCAGCTGCCCGGCTTCCAGCCGATAGATCACCGAAACGCCCGGCAGTTCGCGTAGCGCCTCGCGGGCGTCGTCCAGCACGGTCCGGAGCCCCGCCTCGTCCGGCGCAAACACCGACAACGCGACATGGACGTCGGTGCTGCCCAGCGGCGGGTCCCAGTGCTCAGGGCCGCTCTCATCGACGTCGCCGAGCCGTTCGGCGCGGGCGGCCATCCCCTGCCGGAACTCGGCCGGAAAGCTGTCCAGCGACGCCTGCGGCACGCCCAGGGCCCGCAACCCGGAGTGGCTGAGCGCGACGCTGAACCACGCCTGGTCCGGAGGTTCCCACCATCGGGCGGCCGAAGCCACGCGGGGCGCCAGCTGGGCCAGCATCCGCCGGCCGTCTGCCGCGTCGTCGATGCGCAGCAGGAAGTAGGCGCCCACGTAGGGCGATGGGCGCTGCCGCAGCAGGGTGCCCTGGATGTCGTCCAACTCCAGGACCTGGGCGCTGCTCGCACGTTCTGTCATCGCGTTCTGTCTCCATGTGTCCGCCGGCTCACCGGCACGTCGGGGGACCACCGCCTCCTACGGCGTCACCTCGTCGGGGCTGCGCGGCTCGCGCCGCTCCTGCTGGTTGATCCGGTGACGCTGGAGGGACGAGCGGCGGTAGACCTCTTTGCGGGCGCGCTGGATCTCGCCGAGCGGCGCGTGCTCGGCCGTCACCCGCCACGGGGTGAAGGACAGGGCGTCCATCTTCCTGAGACTCTCCTCATCGGAGATGTCCTGCCGCGGCAGGCTCAGCCTGGCGACCGTGACGAACGGCGACAGTCGCTCGGGCCACTCGACGGTGACGTCCTCCACGGGCATCCGGTCCAGATCGGCGCACAGCTGGACCTGGAGGTCGAACGCGTACGGACGGTCTCGCATCTCGGCCGCCAGGGCCGGGCGGAACACCTCTTCGGCCGAGGCCACGTCGATGGCGCGATGGACCACCGCCGCCGCGCACGCGGGGTCGGGGGCCAGCCGCACCTTGGCGATGTAGTCACCGTGCCGGACCGCGCCCATCGTCCAGTAGGTCGACAGCAGAACGTTCACCAAGGGGCGCGCCGCCACCTTCAGGAAGGCCAGGAACTCCTCCCACGCCCACTCGTCCTCGGCCAGGGTTCCCTTGCCGGTCACGAACTCGCGGTAGAAGCGGTGCCGGCCGGGCGCTCCCTGGGCGAAGTACTTCGGCGCGTCCAGGAACAGCTCCTGGATGAACAGGTAGTGCTCCAAGGTGTTGCAGAAGAAGACCGGCGCGTTGATCAGGTTGTAGTCGAAGGTGCCGGTGTCGGGCTCGTCCTCCAGCAGGGTGGGGCCCTGGACGCCGAACATCTTCAGCGCCAGCCCGGTCGCCCGGCCGAGGCTCGCGTCGGCGCCGGCGTGCGGAGAGCCGTTGGAGAAGCGCACCAGCGCGTCATGCCGTCCCGGCGTGGCGTAGATGCCCTGCGCGTACTCGGCGGGAAGGCCGTCGAGGATCTCGACCTCTCCCCTGACGATCCCGTACCCCTTGGCGTGCGCGTCACGGACAGCCAGGCCGGTGCCCTCGGCCTCGACCGACTCGGTGATGAACCGCTCCGTCTTGCCGATCACCGTCCGCAGCATCTCGTCGAAACCCGGAACGGCGGCCTCGACGTCCGGCGTGTAAGGGACGAATCGTGACGGCATGAGCTCGACCATCTCCCTTGTCCCCCACCCGCTGCGGGCGACACCGTGAGTTCAGCCCGGGGCGATGGGAGCACGGAGCTCCTGGCCGACAACCAGGGTAAGCACGCAGGTCTGTGGAGTGCCGTGGCGAGGCAGCCATTTGGCGGACAGATTGTCGGTGGATCGCCGAAAAATCGCTCATTCATGCCCCCCGTAGCGCTATGCCACTTTTGCCGCGCTGCCGGACCGGGCGGGGCGGCTCGTGACGGGTGCAACCCGGCGATCTTCCGGGCGGGGCGGCGTGAGGATTCCGTAACGCCGTCCGTAGCAGGTCGGCAGGGGTTCATAACCGGTCGCCACCAGGGTGAGGTCAACCGACCGGGCGGGCGCGGTGTTCTCCCACCGCACCGTCCGTCCCCTCCTCCCCTGGAGCCACCCTCATGGCCGCCGCCCCGAACCGCTGGTGGGCACTGCCCGTCGTGCTGGTCGCCGTCTTCATGACGACGCTGGACTTCTTCATCGCCAACGTGGCCGTCCCCTCGATCAGGACCGGGCTGCACGCCGGCGGCTCCGAGGCGCAGCTCGTGATCGCCGCCTACGGGCTGGCGTACGCCGCGGGGCTGGTCGTCTCCGGCAGGCTCGGCGACCTGTACGGGCCGCGCCGGGTCTTCTCGGCGGGCCTGGCGCTGTTCACGCTCGCCTCGGCCGCGTGCGGGATCGCGCCGGCCGCCTGGGTCCTGGTGCAGGCCAGGGCCGTGCAGGGGGTCGCCGCGGCGCTGCTCGCGCCGCAGGTGCTGGCCCTGCTCGGCGACCTGTACCAGGAGGCGGACCGGGCCAGGGCCTTCGCCTGGTACGGCACGGCGGTGGGACTGGCGGGCGTCAGCGGGCAGGTGATCGGCGGGCTGCTGATCGCGGCGGACCCCTGGGGACTGGGCTGGCGGGCCTGCTTCCTGGTCAACGTGCCCCTGGGCCTGGCCGCGCTCATGGCGGCTCGGCGTGTCCTCCCCTCTCCGCCATCTGTCCGACCGGACGACGGGCCGATGGCAGGTGGCGGCCGGGGGCTGGACCTGGCCGGGGCGGGGCTGGTCGCCGCCGGGCTGGTGGCGGTCGTACTGCCGCTGGCTCAGGGGCGCAAGCACGGCTGGCCGGCGTGGACGTGGCTGTGCCTGGCGGCCTCGGCTCCCCTGCTCTGGGCGTTCACGCACCGGCAGCGCCGTCTGGCCGCCGCCGGGCGGCAGCCGCTGCTGGACCTCGGCGTCTTCCGGGAGAAGGGGTTCGCGGGCGGGCTGGTGGCGGTGGCGCTGCTGTTCGGCGGCTCGGCGGGGCTGTCGTTCGTGCTGGCGCTGTACCTCCAGGAAGGGCTCGGGCTCGGGCCCGCGGCGGCCGGGGCGGTGTGCACGGCGCTCAACGGCGGGTTCCTGGCCGCCTCCGCGTGCGGAGCGACGCCGGCCGGGCGCCTGGGGGCGCGGCTGCCCGTGGCGGGAGCCGCCATGCTGCTGCTCGGGCTGCTCCTGCTCGACCGCGCCGTCGCCGGACACGCCGGCGCCGCTTCCGGGGGTGGGGCTGTGGCGTGGCAGGTCGCCGGAGCGCTGCTCGTGACGGGCGCCGGGATGGGGCTGCTCATGCCGCCGCTGCTCTCCACGGCGCTGGCCCGGGTGCGGCCGGCGCTGGCCGGCGCGGCGGCGGGCGTGCTGGGCACCGTACAGGAGACAGGGGGCGTGCTCGGCGGCACGCTCACCGGGACGGTCCTGCTGGGCGCGCTGGAGTCGGGCTGGGAGCCCGCCGCGCGGGCGGGGCTGGCCGTGCCCATCGCGTGCGCCCTCGGCGTGCTCGCCATGACCGCGCTGACCCTCCGGCACACCCCGGCGGCTCGCTCGATCATCAGCGGCGGGACCGGGTCAAGAACCAGCACGACGCCTTGACCTGCACCGACCTCATGATCACGTGGCGCGGCGAACGAACCGGAGTAGACTTGGGCTACCGAGGACTTTTGTGTGCGTTGGCAGCAGGTCGGCGTCGCCCACGGCGATAGAACACTTGGGTCCCTCCCCGGGGGGCCTGGACGGGCAGGCGATCATGCCGCCGGCGCTTCTCACTGCTCACGATCCGCTCAGCGCCGCCGCCGCCGTGGTGCCGCGCGTCGACTCGCGGACGAGGCTCGACCTCGATCCCGTTCTCGACCGGCACCGCCGCTCGCACGACGTCACCGACGGGACCTGGTGGCCGTACTCACGTGATGCCGCGGACGAGTTGCCGAGTCTGATCGCGGCCGTGGACCAGCGGCGCGGGCGCACCACGCTGCGCGTCGGCGTGCACGCGGAGGCGTGGGAGCACATTCCGCGCCGCCTGCCGGCGCGGGGGCGCCGGATCGAGGTCAGGCTCTTCCACCACGCCGCCCAGGACCTGATCGTGCTGTGCTTCGCCGGCGGGGAGCATCTCGCCCTGCGGATCGTCCCGCCCGACGCCGCCCGCGGTCGCTAGCCGCCGGCCCGTGGCCCAGGTGGCCGCCGGGCGTCCCACACTTCTTCTCCGCGCTGCGACAGGAGAGTTCCATGCGCATCTTCTCGCCGGCTCGTCCCGGCAGAGCCGGTCCGGTGACCACCGTCGTGCACCTGACCGGCGAGATCGACATCTTCACCGGCGAAGCCCTTCGGCGGCGGCTGCTGCGCGCCCTGCCCTACGAGGGCGGCCGGCTCGTCGTGGATGTGTCCTCGGTGTCGTTCTGCGACGCCTCCGGCCTGGCCGTCCTGGTCGACATGCAGCGCCGGGCCCGGCAGCGGGGGGTCACGCTCGCGCTGAGGGCCCCGCGCCCGCAGCTGTCGAGGCTGCTGCGCATCACCGGCTTGGAGCGCGCGTTCACGATCGTCCCATGACACCCCTGGAAACAGGACGAGCCGGGGCCCGCACCGGTGAAGGTGCGAGCCCCGGCTCGGGGTGTGCCCTGGGTCAGGCGGGAACGATGTTCTCGGCCTGCGGGCCCTTCTGTCCCTGGGTGATGTCGAAGGCCACGCGCTGGCCCTCACGCAGCTCGCGGTAGCCGCCCTGGGAAACGATGTTGGAGTAGTGGGCGAAGACGTCGGCGCCGCCGCCGTCCTGCTCGATGAAGCCGAAGCCCTTTTCCGCGTTGAACCACTTCACGGTTCCGTTAGCCATGTCGATCTCCTTCTGGTTGGCAGGGCCGGTGCCCGCCGTGTGCGGACGCCGCGTCGCCGTAATGAGCCCATCCGGAGATGACCGGCAAACAAAAATGCGCCTGAGGGTTACATACCGTCAGGCGCACACAAAGTTCGTATGGGTACCTCAACTGCAACTGGCTTCAGCCTAGCACATCCCCGACCCGCTCCTTCGTCGCCGAGCGGGTCTCCGGCGGGGTGCGGCTCACGCCGACCGAGTGGCGCATGGTGGAGCTGCCGCGACCCGGCCGTCCACCTGCTGACCGAGCCGGGCATGGGCTACCGGTTCATGCCCCGACCCGTATGTTTGATGGGTCTTTGGGTATGGTTGCCGCTGGTGTGCCGGGAAGTCTGGTCGGCTTGTTCTACAGCCGACCCTGCCCGGGAGTTCTCCTTGACCCGCACGCCGCCGCCGTCCCCCCGTGTCCTGCGCCTGTTCGGCCGCGGCTCGCGGGCCGAGTCCCGGCGCATCGCCGACGTCCTGCGCACCGAGACCATCGGCGGCGCGCTCCTGCTCGCCGGCGCCCTGCTCGGCCTGGTGTGGGCCAACTCACCGTGGGGTGGAGCGTACGAGGCGCTGCGGTCGTTCAAGGTCGGGCCCGCCACCCTCCACCTGGACCTCAGCCTGGCCGCCTGGGCGGCCGGCGGCCTGCTGGCGATCTTCTTCTTCGTGGCCGGCCTGGAGCTCAAGCGCGAGTTCACGGCCGGTGACCTGCGCGACCCGCGGCGCGCGGCGGTCCCCGTCGCCGCCGCCATGGGCGGCGTGCTCGTCCCCGCCGTCGCGTACCTGGTCACGACCTCCGTCGCCGGCGCCGCCGACGCGGCGCAGGGGTGGGCGATCCCGACCGCCACCGACATCGCCTTCGCGCTGGCGGTGCTCGCGGTGGTCGGCCGGCACCTGCCGGCCGCGCTGCGGACGTTCCTGCTCACCCTGGCCGTGGTGGACGACCTGCTCGCCATCGTGATCATCGCGGTCTTCTACACCGAACGGCTCGCGCCGCTCCCGCTGCTCGGCGCCGCCGTGCCGCTGGCCGTCTTCGCCCTCCTCGTACGGCGGGACGTGCGCGCCTGGTGGCTGCTGCTGCCACTGGCGGCGCTCACCTGGGGCCTGGTGCACGCCTCCGGCGTCCACGCCACGGTGGCCGGAGTGCTGCTCGCCTTCACCGTTCCCGCCTCCGCCCGCCAGCCCCGGGGAGCGGTGCCGGCGGAGCATTTCGAGCACCGGTTCCGGCCGTTGTCGGCGGGGGTGGCGGTCCCGGTGTTCGCGTTCCTGTCGGCGGGGGTGGCGATCGGCGGGGCGGACGGGCTGGTCCGGACGATGAGCGACCCCGTCGCCCTCGGCGTCGCCGCCGGGCTGGTCGTCGGCAAGCCGCTGGGCGTCATGGCCGCCACCTGGCTGGTGTCCCGGTTCACGCACGCCGAGCTGGACGAGAGCCTGTCCTGGGTGGACGTGCTGGGGCTGGCGCTGCTGGCCGGCATCGGGTTCACCGTGTCGCTGCTCATCGGGGAGTTGGCCTTCGGCGTCGGCAGCGAGGACGACGCCCACGTCAAGATCGCCGTGCTCGCCGGCTCGCTGACGGCGGCGCTCCTGGCGGCGGTGGTGCTGCGCCTGCGCGACAACGTCTACCGCCGCATCGAGCGGGAGCAGGCGCCTTCCGGCCCGTCCTAGACCTGTCCTGGGCGCGGGTGCCGGGCTCAAGCTGCTCGCGAGCTGGGCCGCCACCACCCACCACCCCGACCAGCAGGGGTTCAGGTCGCGGCCCTGACGTCCCCCGCGGGGTCGTTCGTGGTGCCGGCCGGGGCGCGGTCGAGGCGGCCGGTCCAGACGCGGCTGAGCTGGAGCATGCTGCCGCCGAACATCAGCACGCCGATCGGCACGTGCAGGACCTTGACGTGCGCCATGCCGAGCGCCGCCTGCACGAGCGTGAGCACCAGCATTCCCACCGCCGGCATGATGACGGCGAGCCGGCGCGTCATGACGGCCGCCACCAGGTGCAGCAGCACCGTGACGACGACCGCGACCGCGGACGCGCCGTGCAGCTCGCGCCCGCCGGGTGAGGACAGCAGCAGGCCGGCCGTGACCGCCTGGACGATGAGCGCGAGGGTCTGCAGCAGCATCGCGACACGTAAGAACACGGGGTCTCCTCCGGGGAGTGCGGGAGTGTGGGCGGCGTGCCGCCCGTGACGACCGCCATCGTCCCGCCCGGCCGGTCGCCGCGCGTCCGGCCAGGGGAGGCTTCCGCGCCTACCCCGAGGGGGGCAGCGGGACCGGCCCGGTTACGCCACCGGGAGTAGCCGGCCGTACATCGGCACGTCGACCCGGGACGGCGACGCGTGGACGATCTCCCGACCCCTACGATGAGCTGTCATTGGCGACATAACGGATTCGCCTGCGCGAATGTGGAGGAAACCAGTGCCAGCGCCGATCCTTCGCCCCCGCGGCGAGGCAGCCCGGGTCATGCCGGTCGAGCTGTTCTTCGACCTTGTGTACGTGTTCGCCATCACCCAGCTCTCCCACCTCCTCCTCAACCACCTCGACGCGGCCGGGGCGGCGCAGACGCTGCTGCTGACGCTGGCCGTGTGGTGGGCCTGGATGTACACCACCTGGACCACGAACTACTGCGACCCCGACCACCCGATCCTGCGGCTGACACTGACCGGGGCCATGCTCGCCGGGCTGGTCATGGCGGCGGCGCTGCCGCAGGCGTTCGGCCCGCGGGCATGGTGGTTCGCCGGCGCCTACGTGGCGCTCCAGGTGGGCCGGACGATCGTGGTGACGGTGGCGGCACGCGCGTTCCCGATCGGGCGGACGTTCCGGCTGGTCCTGGCCTACCACGCGGTCAGCGCGGTGCTCTGGATCGCGGGCGCCGCGCTCGGCGGGACGGCCCAGGCGGTTCTGTGGACGGCCGCCCTGCTCGTGGAGTACGCGGCGCCGTGGCTCGGCTATCGCATGCCGATCCTCGGCGGCGTGACGACTGCCGACTGGACGATCGACGGCGCCCACATGGCCGAGCGCTGCCAGCTCTTCGTCATCATCGCGCTGGGCGAGTCGGTGCTGGTGACCGGGGTGACGCTGGCCGAGCATCCGCACCTGAGCACCGCCACGGTCGCCGCGTTCACCGTCGCGTTCCTCGGCAGCGTGGCGACGTGGTGGGTGTACTTCCACCAGACCGCCGAGGCGGCGGCCGAGGCCATCGCCCAGTCCGGCGACACCGGGCGGCTCGGCAGGTCCGCGTACACCTACATCCACATCCCCATGGTCGCCGGGATCATCGTGGCGGCCGTGGGCGACGAGCTGGTGATCGCGCACCCGCTCGACGGGGTCTCCGCCGGCACGGCCCTCACGGTGCTGGGCGGTCCGGCGCTGTTCCTGGCGGGGCACGCGCTGTTCCAGAAGGCCGTGTTCGGGCGGGTGCCGGCCAACCGCGGCGCCGGGATCGGCGTGCTGGCGGCGGCCGGGCTGCTCGTGGCGCTCGCGCCCGGTCTCGTGCCGCCGCTGGTGCTGACGGTCGTCGCCGCGCTGGTCCTCGCCGCGGTCGCCGCGACCGACATGGTCCGCGGCCGGTCCCGCGACACGGCGGGCCTCGCCTCCTGAACCCCGCGCCCCGCTACCGGCCGGGCGCCTGACTCTCCCGGCGGTCAGACCGGTTCGCCGGCGACTCCCGAGCGCCCCGCGGGGACGCCCACGAGGAGCACGGTCGCGCGTGGCCGCACGCCCTCACCGAAGACTTCCGTGAGGGCGTCGGTGATGGCGGCGATCAGCCGGGCGGGGACGTCACCGAGCCCGGGAACGGTGAACGCCCCCTCGCGGAGGTTCAGCGTCACGACCGGCGCCGTCTCCTCCGCCGGCTCGCCGCCGATCCCCCAGCGGCGCTGCGGGATGCCGAACAGGTCCACGACGGCGAGCGACCGCAGCCGCTCGCCGAACACGGCACCGACCACGTCGGTCAGCGCCCGGATGAGCCTGGGCTCCACGTCACCGTCGAGCGCCTCCTCGCGGATCTGCACGTGGAAGTGCGGCATGGTATGTCTCCGTTCATCGAGTACGACATACCGGGCGATGTTGCTGTTCATGCCGCGCATGGTGGGGCGCGCCAAGCGGATCCAGGTCCCCGAGGAGCTGCGGTCCCTCGCGCTGGCGCCGCGGCACCTCTCGCTGCTGTCGTACCTGCTGTTCGACGGGCCCATGACCGTGAACGACCTGGCCGCGCGCCTGGAGGTCGCTCCTACGACGTTCAGCCTCATGGTGGGCGAGCTGAGCCGCAAGGGCGTCCTGGAGCGACGGGAGGACGAGGCCGACCGGCGCCGCGGCATCGTCAGCATCACCGACGCCCAGCGGCCCGCCATCGCCGGCTGGCTGGCACCGGGAGCGGCGGCCTGGCGGCGCGCCCTCGAACCCCTGACGCCCCCCGAGCGACGCCTGTTCATCGACACCCTGCGCGCGTACGAGGCGGCGATCGCCGACGACGACGGCCGCGATCCGTAACCGCGCAGGTCGGGGCGGATCACGGTGTGGCCGGCCGGGGCCGGAGGCGGCGTCCTAAGCCTCGGCCCGGCTTCGGCGAAACGCCTTCACCGCCAGCACGGTCGGGATGGGGTGTTCGCGCGGTTCGTACACCCGATCGATGCTCAGCTCGGCGTCGATGAACGCGTTGATCAAGTCGGGCAGCGGCACGTGGCTCATCCCCACGCGCTCCCGGATTCCGCCTGCACGCCACCACGGCGACCGCTCGTGCCAGCCCTTGATCCGGTAGGTGGGATGGATGACCACCGCTCCGTCCTCACGAACCTCGATGTGCGGGCCGTTGAAACAGGGATGCACACCGTAGAACAACAGCAATCCACCCGGAAGCAGCACGCGCGCCGCCTCCTTCAGCAGCCCGGCGAAGTCGCCAATATCGGTGGAGACCCACAGCGCGGTCACCGTGCCGAAGGTGTCCGCGGCGAACGGGAGCGCCAACGCGTCGCTCCGGAGGAGCGGAGCGCGGTCCCTCTGGCGGGCCCGACGAAGCTGATCGGCTGAACGGTCGAGACCGACGACGGTTCGGCCGGTCGATCGGATGGTGTCGAGGTACAGGCCGGTGCCACAGTCGATGTCCAGGCATAAGCCTTCTCCTGGACCGAGAAGATCGGCTATCCAGTCGACGTTGGCGGCCGCACCGGACTCGACGTAGCTGTCGTACCACTCGGCATGGCCTTCATAGCGCGCGGTCATGATTCATTCAAACAGACGACCCAGTCCATGATCGGTAAGGAAAGGCCGGAACCGCCGTCGGCTCACGCGACCCGGTCCGGTGGCACTGTTGCCTGTGTGCGGTTCTGGCGTAGCGGGCGCACGCGATCGTCGCTGATGCTGGAGGCCGGATCGCTCCATTCGGTGAACTTCTCGGCGATTCAGGCCAGCCGGCCGACGGGTGAGTCGGTCAGCGCGTACGCGAGAGTCTGCGGGCGCGTGGACTGCAGCACGTGGTAGCCGGGAGGTTGAGGAGGTCACCTCACCGAGGCCGGTCGGCAGTCGAGGTAGGCGTCCAGCGCGGCGGCGCCCGTGAGCATGGCGCGGCTCCTGGCCGAGAGGCGGGCGTGCCAGTCGCGCAGCGTCGACTCCAGCGGCGCGACGCCTCCGGCGGAGTGGACCTGGGCGATCAGCGGGGCGATCTGCTCCAGGAGGTAGCCGCCCCTTCTGAGCTGGTGGGCCAGCCGGGCGTCGCGTACGTCGGCCGCGCTGTAGACCCGGTAGCCCGTCTGCGGGTCGCGGCGCGGGTGGACCAGGCCGGCGCGTTCCCATTTGCGCAGGGTGGCCGGGCGGATGCCGAGCCTTCTCGCCAGCGGGCCGACGAAGGTGTCGCCGCGTTCCGTGGGCACGGGCGCGAGGTCGCGGAGCGCGGCTTCGACGGCCTGAAGGGTGCGGCGGTCGTCGAGAAGCTGGGCGTGGCTCTCGTCGATGAGCCGCAGCGCGTCCTCCGTGTCATCCCGGTTGACCGCCTGCATGATCGACGTGGCCGTACGGTGGCCGTGTCCGGGCACGAGGGCGAGGAACGCGCGCAGGGCCTGCGCGTGCAGCGGCGTGTAGGTGCGGTAGCCGTGGGGGGTGCGTTCGGCGGCCGGAAGGATGCCGGCTTCCTCGTAGTTCCTGATCGCCTGCGTGGACAGACCGTGCCCGCGCGCCAGGTCAACCGGCCTGAGCCGCTCGCCGCTTTGAAGGTTACGTCCCATGAGCCTGCCGATGCCGCGAGAAAGTATCAACGTTGGGGTCAACGATACCGTTTATGGCATGGTCACTGGAATCGAGGACGCCGTCCATGCCGTGGAGGCCGCCGCCGTCATGAGGCTGCTCCCGGCCCGGCCGCGACTGCTCGCCCTGGGCGAGCCCACCCACGGCGAGGACATTCTGCTCGACCTGCGCAACGAGCTCTTCCGGCAGCTCGTCGAGCAGGAGGGCCACCGGTCGATCGCGGTCGAGAGCGACTGCATGATGGGCCTGGTCGTGGACGACTACGTCACCTCGGGCACGGGCACCCTCGACGAGGTCATGGAGCGCGGGTTCAGCCATGGGTGGGGCGCGTCCGCGGCCAACCGCGAGCTCGTACGCTGGATGCGCGCGTACAACGACGGCCGGCCCGCGTCCGAGCTGCTGCGCTTCGCCGGCTTCGACGGCCCGCTTGAGCTGACCGGCGTCGCGAGCCCCCGGCAGGCCCTCACCGCGCTCCACGGCTACCTCGCGGCCTGGGGGGACGCGGACCTGCTGCCCTGCGCCGCGGAAACGCTCGATCGCCTGCTCGGCGCCGACGATCGGTGGACCGATCCGGCCGCACTGATGGACCCGTCCCGGTCCGTGGGGCGGTCGGCCGAGGCCCGGGAGCTGCGGCTGCTCGCCGACGATCTGGTGGCGCTGCTCGACGTACAGACGCCGCACCTGATCGCGGCGTCCTCGCGGGACGCCTGGGACCGGGCACGCCTGTACGGGCGCACCGCCACCGGCCTGCTGCGTTACCACTTCTGGATGTCCGACACGTCACCGAGCCGCGTGGCGCGGCTGTGCGCGCTGCGGGATTCGATGATGGCCGCCAACCTCCTCGCCGTCGCCGAGCGGGGCCCGGCGCTGGTCCACGCCCACAACCGCCATCTCCAGCGGGACAAGAGCACGATGCGACTCGGCGACCTGCCGCTGGAGTGGTGGAGCGCCGGCGCGCTCGTCCGCGCTCACCTGGGCGAGGAGTACGCGTTCGTGGCCACGGCGCTCGGCACGATCCCGCACCGGGGAGTGGGCGCCCCGTCCCCGGACACCGTCGAGGGGCTCCTGTACGCGCTCCCGGAGGACCGTTGCCTCGTCGACCCCCGCCGGCTGGCCGCCGCCCTCACCGACGCGCGGCCCGCCCCTCGCGAATCCCCCTGGTTCGGCTACTTTCCGCTGGACCCCGCCCACCTGGTCGACACCGACGGGATCATCTTCGTCAGGGACCTCCCGCAGGGCTAGGCTCCCGCCGCTCCTTCGTGGCGGCCTCGCACCGGGAGCGCGCGGAGATCTCATCGTGCTCGTCATCCCCTGGGATCGCCACGTCCGATCAGCAGGCTGGTCCCGCTCGGTCGAGTGGTCGAGCAGGACCTGGCTCCGCGTGGTGCTCGACGTGGCCGGCAACCAGATGCGTGACGACCACCTGCGCCGTGCCGGAGACCGGCGGTGTGATGGTCTCCGACAGGATCACGCTTGAGTTCGACCTGTCCGCCGTCAAGGCCGCGGGGAACATTCATCCAATCCACCGGCCCGCACCCACCGCGACAGTGAACTCATGACATCTCATGAGGCGCAGCCCGTCGCGGGCTCGGCCCTGCCCCTGGACGACGACGACATTCACGTGTGCCAGGACGGCCCCCGCGACGCCCCCGCACTCCTGCTCATCCACGGATCCGCGTCCTCGGCCCGCTCATGGGACTCGATCGTCCCGATGCTGACCGGATCCCATCGCGTCGTCCGGGTCGACCTGCTCGGACACGGCCGGTCGCCCAAGCCGGCCGGCCGTCGCTACGCGCTGCCCGACCAGGCACGCCGGGTCGCCGTGGCCTTGGACCGGCTGGGCGTCGAGCACGCCGTGGTCGTCGGCCACTCCAGCGGCGGCGCGGTCGCCACCGCCCTCGCCGAACAGCGCCCCGACCTGGTGACCGCGCTCGCGCTCATCAACACCGGCCCCAGCCTGGACGCCTTCATCGCTCCGCAGTCCGCCGCGATCAGCCCCTCGCAGTGGCCGCCGACCGACGAGCAGCTCCGCCAGTTCGCGAGCACCGGTTTCAGCCGCGCCGGTTACCGGCTCCCACAAGAGCTCCTGGACGAGGTGCGCTGCATGACCTTCCACACGCTCACCGCCACCATGCAGGCCACCCGCGAGTACCTGGAGCAGCAGTCGCTCCCGGATCGGCTGAAGGCCCTCGGCAAGCCGCTACTGGTGATCTTCGGTCAGGACGACCGCAGATGGCGATCCTCGTCGGCCGCCGACTACGGCGTCGTTTCGGGGGTGAAAGTCGAGATGTTGCCCGGTCTCGGGCACTCGCCCATCCTGGAGGACCCGCCGCGCACCGCCACTGTCCTGCTGGCCTTCACCGCGATCCACGCCGGGCAGGCGCGTTGAACGGAGGTGCTCGCAGCCTGATACTGCGTATCGCACCACCACGGGTGCCCTCACCTGGATGGGACGATGCCGCGTTTCGATGTCGGTCATGGCTATGCCCTCTACCAGGGGCCGTCGTGGGACACCGCCTTCCATCGTCACGCCGCCTTCCAGATCGCCGTCGCGATCGAGGGCGACGTGGGCATGGTGGACTCCTCCGAGACCTGCCACCGCGCCGTGGCGCTCGTCGTGCCGCCCATGGTGCGGCATCGGATGCTGGCGACGACGGACCTGCGTGTCTTCTTCGTCGAACCGCAGTGCGCGTACGCCGACCGGTTGCGCGAGCGCTACGGTCCCGGGATCGGCGCGGCCCCCGAACTGCGCCGGCTCAGTGACGACGACGTTCGCCGCGCCGGCGCGCGACCGTCCGGTGAGCTCGATCCCCGGCTGCTCGCGGCGATGGACGCACTGGTGGACGGCTCCGGCTCGATGCAGGACCTGGCCGTGCGGGTAGGTCTGTCATCGCAACGGCTGCGCGCTCTGGCGCACAGCCAGTTGGGCATGCCGCTGGCACGGTGGCGGGTCTGGGCCCGGCTGCGCCGGGCGGTGGAGGCGTTGCGGGCGGGGCGGACACTGGCAGAGGCAGCGGCCATGAGCGGTTTCGCCGACCAGGCCCATCTGACGCGCTGGACGCGCGAGATGATGGGCCTGACCCCGGCGGTCCTGCTGCCGGTGCTGCGCGGGCCGGTCGCGGCAGGTCAGCCGCGGAAGGCGACGTAGACCGAGATCGAGCCGGTGAGCGTTGACACCACCTCGGCCTCCCGCACACCGCCGAAACCGGCTTCGGCCATCAACGTCGGCACCACACCCTCGGCGTTCGGCTGAGTGTCCTCGACGCCGTCGGCGGCCTGCACCAGCCGGAACCCCAGACGCATCAGCCGGGTGCGCTGCAACCCGTAATCGGCGATGACCAGTTTCCCGCCCGGCCGCAGCACCGCGTGCATCGAAGCCAGTATGGCCTGCTTCGTCCCCAGCGGGCATTGGTGCAACACCAGGCTGGACACCGCCGTGTCCGCCACACCTGCGCCCACGATCTGCGGCAGCGCGTCGCCCATGCCGGCCTCCCACCGCACTGTCGCCCCGACGGCTGCGGCCTTGCGCCGGGCGATCTCCAGCGCGCCCCGATCCGGGTCCACCGCCACCACCCGCGCCCGCGGCTCGGTGCGGTTCAGCAACAGCGCCGTGGACCCGGTGCCGCATCCCACATCGACGATCACATCCTCCGGCCGTGGCGCGACGTGCATGACGGCCAGCGAACGCCACAGCCGCTCGCGGGTCAGGACGACGACGGGGTCGTAGAAACGCGTGGGCGCGAAGCGTCCCAGCGCGGGAGTGTAGGTCCGTTCGGTCATACGAGCACACTCGCGCCAGGGCGCCTGTGCGGTCTTGAACGAACCGCTCTTCCCACCTCGGTCCGCGGCGCCCCCGAACGTCAGGCCGGGCCGGCGCCGTCGGCGAAGTGCGGCAGGACCATCTCGACCAGTGCGGTGACGTCGGCGTCGGCCATCGGCTCGCCGGTCATGCCCATCCGGTGGAGCAACGTTCCGACGACGACGTCGATGAAGAACAGGACCCGGTGCTCCGGCTCGCCGAGCGCGTCCTGGAGCGCGAGCCGGTACGGGTCCTGCAACCGCGCGGACAGGATTGTGCGCAGGGCCGGATCGCTGACGGCGTCGCTGAACACGCCGGCGAACGCGTCCCCTACTCCCGGCTCGCTGATCTTCGCCGCGATCCAGTGAACGGCCGAGGACATGAGCTCGGCTCGATCGGCGCCCTCCAGCGGCAGCGGGCCGAACGCGTCAAGGAGGCAGTCCGTGATCAGCGCACCCTTGGACGGCCAGCGCCGGTAGATCGTCGTCTTCGCGACGCCGGCCGCGGCGGCGATGCGGTCGACGGTGGCACGCGCGTAGCCGAGCTCGTGGACCGTGCTCAACGTCGCGGCGAAGATCACGGCGTTGACGCCGGAGCGCGGGCGGCCGGGTGGCCTGGCGGATGCGGTCGCTCGGGTCATGGTCACACGATAACGCGTTACGCTACTCTCGGTATCGATACTTGAAGTAGCGAAACTAGACGGACGAGGAGGACATATGAGCAAGGTCACCGATGCGGAGCGACCGCCGCTGGGCATCCGGGTGCTGCATGCCCTGGGCAAGGAGCCGGACTGGTCGGCGATGACGACCGAGGATCTGGTCGCCTTCCGCGACGCCGAGAACCGCAAGCGGGCGTCCCGCCTGGTACGGGTGATCACCGGGTTCCCGGATCGCGGCGCCACGATCCGGTGGCAGGAGGTGGCGCTGCCCGGCCGCGCCCTCCGGGTCCGGGTGTACCGGCCCTCGCGCGGGCATGACGGCGGGGGCCCCGACCCGGCCGGTCTGCCGCTCGTGCTCCACGTGCACGGTGGCGGGTTCGTGGGCACGGCGGCGCAGAGCGACTGGGTGAACAGCCATCTCGCCGCGCGGCTGCCCGCGGTCGTCGTCTCGGTCGAGCACCGCCTCCTCGACTCCGAGACGCCGCTGTCGGCGGCCGTCGACGACGGCTGGGACGTGCTCCAGCACGTGGTGCGGCACCCCGCGCAGTGGGGGGCCGACCCGGCGCGGATCGCCGTGTTCGGCGAGAGCACCGGCTCGTTGATCAGCGCCCTGGCGGCGATCCGGGCCAGGGCGGCCGGCCTGCTCCTGCGGGCGCAGGTGCTGGCCAACCCCGCCGTCGACCTGACCCCGACGATGTTCGACCACGCCTCGATCCGCCGGCACGCCCAGAGCCCGACCCTCACCATGACGCAGATGCGGCTGTTCCACCGGTTCGCCGTACCCCCCGGAACCGACCCTCGTGCGCTGTCGCCGCTGCACGCCGACGACCTGAGCGGGCTGGCCCCGGCGCTCGTCGTGGTGCCGACCGTCGACCCGCTGGCCGACCACGGCCGCCGCTACGCCGAACGACTGCGAGCGGCCGGGACGCCCGCGCGGCTCACCGAACATCCCGGGGCGACGCACGCGTTCCTCAGCATGCCGGGCGTGGTGCCGCAGGCGAAGGCCGCGCGGGCGGAGATCCTCGAGTTCCTCCGAGGCGCCCTCGCCGGCTGAGCCCGACCAAGACCACCAAGGAGCCCGTACATGTCCTTCCCTCCCCACACCCCCGGCCCGGCCGATCCGGTGGTGGCCGATCTGGCGGCGCTCGCCCGTGTACCGTCCGCGGTGCCGCTCGGCGCGGACACGCTGATCGAGCCGGACCACCCGACGCTCCGGCACCGGCAGGCCGCCATCCTCCGCGACACCGTCACCCACTTCCTGACGGGGGGTTCCTGAGTCGTCACCGCACCCGCTGCTCCTCGAGCCACGCGTCGAACGTGGTCGGCGCGATCCGCGCGTTCTCCCCGGGCAGCAGCACGTTGCCGGCCATCCCCGGGCCGAACAGCCCCGACCACGTCGGCACGAGCTTCACCTCACGGCCGCGCGCCCGCAGCGTACGCCGGGCCATGTCGACGAAATCCTGCGGCTCGGGGCCGGCGACGTCGGCGTGGCGCCCCTGCGGCTCCCCCACGGCGACCTCGGCCAGGATCTCGGCCACGTCGGCCGGCGCGATCGGCTGCACGAGCAGCGGCGCGATCGTCGCGACGCCGTCCCGCTCGGTCCAACCGGCCACCATCTCGGCGAAGTCGTGGAACTGCGTGGCCGGGACGATCGTCCACGGCACCGGCCCCGCGGCCACCAGGCGCTCCTGCTCCCGCTTGCCGGCGTAGTGGGCGTTGCCCTCGACCCGGTCGATGCCGACGATCGACAGCAGCACATGGTGACGGACGCCGACCCGCTCGCCGGCGGCGAGCAGGTTACGGGTGGTGGCGCGGAAGTACGCCACCGTCTCCTCCACATCGGTGGCCGGGCCGTTGGTGGCGTCCACCACCGCCTCGACGCCGGCCAGGGCGTCGTCCAGGCCGTCACCGGTCAGCAGGTCAACGCCGAGCGAGCGGCTGATGCGGACGACGTCGTGCCCGCCCCGTTCGAGGGCGGCCACGGTCAGGGAGCCGATGGCGCCGGTCGCGCCTGCCACGGCGATACGCATGACGGTCTCTCCTTCTTCTCAGTACCCCGAGACCATATCTCGGACTAAACAGATCCTCAATATCCGCGATATGGTGGTGATCGTGAAACTGCCCGTGAGCACCGAATGGCTGTTGCACTGCGCCACCTCGCTGGCCCAGTTGGAGCCGGGAGCCACCGCGTCGGCCGCCCAGCTCGCGGAGTACTACGACCTCCCGGCTCCCTACCTCGCCAAGCAGCTCCAGTCGCTCGTGAAGGCGGGCGTGCTGTCGGCCACGACGGGGCCGCGGGGCGGCTTCCGGCTCGCCCGGGCGCCCGGGGAGATCACGTTGCTGCAGATCGTGGAGGCGGTCGACGGCGCGTCCTCGCCGTACGAGTGCCGCGAGATCCGCCGGCAGGGGCGCGGCGCGCTGCCGGCCGAGGATTGCCTGGGCGCCTGCGTCCTCGCCGCCAAGATGGCCGAGGCGCACCGCGCGTGGCGCGGCAGCCTGGCCGGGGTCTCGCTCGCCGACATCCTGTCCGAGCTGCCCCCCTCGGCGCCGTCGCGCACCCGTTCATTGCTCACGGGCCCGAAGGGCTCCTGGCCCCATCGGCGGGCCGCGCCCGGCTGACACGCCGGACGCTGGATCTGCTGGACGCCGACCTGCTCGGCATCCTCGGCCCGGAGCACCTGGGCGCGCTGCGCGAGGCGCTCACCCGGGTCGCCACGGCCCACGACATCCCGCCGGCCGCCTGACCTGGCACCCGGGCTTCAGCCGCCGGTCAGGCAGGTCCGCAGGGCCGCGACCAGGCGGCCGGCGCGGGCGTCGCCGTGGCCGATCATGCGGTTGGCGACGTACGCGAACCCCACCCCGAACTCGTCGTCACCGAAGGCGAACTGGCCGCCCGCTCCGTCGTTGCCGAAGCTGCGCTGCCCCAGCATCGGCCGGAACGCCGAGTCGAGGAGGAAGCCGGAGCCCCAGCGCGCCCCGGCGTCGAAGCCCAGCCACCCTGTTCCGGAGGAGACCTCGCGGACCGCGTCCGTCACGCTGTCCGGCGTGAGCAGCCGCTCGTGACCCTCGACGCCGGTGGCGGCCGCCGCGTACAGCCCGGCGAGGCCGCTCGCCGACGCCGTGGCACCCGCTCCGGGCAGCTCCATGCCGAGCAGCGCCGGATCGTTCCAGCCGTGCGGCTCGTCGAGGCCGGGGAAGACCAGGGCCCCGTTCATGGTCACGATGCGGGTGAGCAGGTGCTCGGGTCCTGGCATGGGCGGCCGCCCTTCGGCCTCGGTGAGCCGGGCGCGGCCGTCCATCTCCTCGGCGGGCAGTCCGATCCAGGCCCGTAGTCCCAGTGGCTCCCCCACGGCGCGGCGGAAGTACGCGCCGGGGGTGAGGCCGGTGACGCGCCGGATGACCTCACCGATGAGGAAGCCGAAGACGTGGCCGTGGTACTCGTACGCCGTGTCCGGCTCCCACAGCGGCTCCTGCTGCTCGATGGCGTGGATGACCGGCGTCCAGGCGGCGATCTCCTCGAAGCCGAGCACCGGGTCGAGGGCGGGCAGCCCGGCCCGGTGGCCGAGGACCATGCGACAGGTGACGGCCTCCTTGCCGTGCCGCGCGAACTCGGGCCAGTACCTGCTCACCGGGGCGTCGAGGTCCAGGCGTCCCTCCTGCGCGAGGAGGTGGGCGCAGACGCTGACGAGGCCCTTGGCGCAGGAGAAGACCGGGACGACCGTGTCCTTCGTCCACGGCCGGCCGGTGCGCCCGTCGGCGACTCCGCCCCACAACTCCACGGCCTTGCGCCCGCCGACGAACACGGTGACGGCCGCGCCGAGTTCGTCGTGGTCGGCGAAGTTCCGGGCGAACGCGTCGGCGACCGCTCCGAACCGTTCGTCGGCCCATCCGCTGTGCTGCACGGTGATCTCCTTCTCTCGATGGGTCGTCGACGGTCGCGCCGTGTTGCCGGGCGCCGGTGCGCGGTCCCCGGTCACGTCATGACCTTGTCGAGGAACGCCGACAGCTTGGCCCTGGTGCGATCGACCTGCTCCTCCACCGTCAAGGTCTCCTCCAGCCGTCCGCCCGGCTCCGGGATCTTCCTGCCGCGCACGTACAGGGAGCAGGCGAGGTCGGAGCACACGTACACGCCGACCGAGTTGCTGTCCCGGCCGGCCTGGCCCGCTCGCCGGGCGGTCATCAGGGAGACGCCGCTGCCGGGGTGCGTGGTCAGGCACAGGGAGCACATGCCGCGGTGGAGGTGCCCGCGCTGCTGGGCGGCCAGGCGAAGGGCCACGCCGACGACGGCGCCGCCGCGCTCGGTGACGAGGTAGGCGCGATCGGGCGCGCCGGAGTCGCGCCACCCGAGGAAGTCAAGGTCGTCCCAGGGCTGCTCGGTCAGGTGCCGTGGCAGTGGCAGGCGCTGGGCCTCTCCCTTGGAGCAGTTGACGAACGACGTACGGATTTCCTGCTCACTGGCTGGTTTCATGGCGCGGAACGCTACAATGCCTAGGAGCATTATGCAACTACCTAATACTCCTAGGAAAGCGTGGAGGTGGCGATGGCTCGTGCGGGACTGACGGCGGAGCGCGTGACGGAGGCGGCCGCGGACCTGGCGGACGCCGTCGGGTTCGAGAACATCACCGTCTCCGCGCTGGCGCGGCACTTCGGGGTCAAGGACGCGAGCCTGTACGCACACCTCAAGAACCTCCAGGACCTGCGGGAACGGGTCGCGATGCTGGCCGCGGGAGAGCTGGCCGACCGCATCGCCGCGGCGGTCGCGGGCCGGTCCGGCAAGGAGGCCATGGTGGCGTTCGCCAACGCCTACCGGGACTACGCGCTGGCCCACCCCGGTCGTTACACGGCGACCCAGGCGGTCCGGGTGGACCCGGCCGTGCTCGCCTGCTCCACCGCCTACGTCCGCACGATCGAGCTGACCCATGCGATGCTGCGCGCGTACAAGCTGGCCGAGCCCGACCTGACCGACGCGGGCCGCCTGATGCGCAGCGCCTTCCATGGCTACATCACCCTGGAGGCCAACGGCGGATTCAGCCACTCCCGCGAGGTGCGGAGGTCCTGGGAGCGAGCCCTCGACGGCCTCCACATCATGCTGGAGAACTGGCCCGCCGATCCGTCGCGTCACGCGGCCGAGGAGGACTGATCGAGCGGCCCGCTCACCACGGCCTTCGCCGAGGCTGCTCGCCCAGCAGACCCGCCGAGCGCCCGGCCGGCGTGTCCTCTTCGCCGGCGTCGGCGCGAACGCCACCGCATCCCTACGACAGAGCGGGGATCTCGTGCAGGTGCTGCTCCACCCAGGAGCGCAGCATCCCGAGCGGCACGGTCACGCTGCGGCCCAGCTCGGTCAGCGCGTACTCCACGTGCAGCGGCACGGCGGGGTAGACGGTGCGGTCCACGAAGCCCGCCTCCTCCAGCCGCCGCAGCGTCTGCGTCAGCACCTTGGGGCTGACGCCCTGAAGCTGCCGTTGCAGCTCCCCGAAGCGCTGCGGACCATCCTCCAGGGCGCCGATCGCCAGCGTGGACCACTTGTTGGACAGCAGATCCAGCACGTCGCGGCAGGGGCAGAGCGCGGAGTAGACGTCGTGGCGGTCGTGCTCCCCGGTGGGGCATCTCAGGATCACGGGCTGGGGCTCCTCTCGTACTACCCAACAGATAGTAATACTCCTTGCGGGTTACTACCACCTGGCGGATAGCGTCCGGGATCGTCGCACCAAGCCCAACAAGTGAGGAGAAGCAGCATGTCGACGCCCACCATGCGAGCGATCAGCCAGTCCGCGTTCGGCGGCCCCGAGGTGCTGGAGCCGGTCCGCGTCCCCCGCCCCGAACCGCTGCCCACCGAGGTCCTGGTACGGGTGCACGCCGCCGGGGTCAACCCGGTGGACTGGAAGACCCGCTCCGGCGGCGGGATGGCGGGGGTGCTCGGCCAGCCGCCGTTCGTCCTGGGCTGGGACGTCTCCGGGGTGGTCGAGGAGGTCGGGTTCGGCGTGACCGTCTGGAAGCCGGGCGACGAGGTGTACGGGATGCCGTGGTTCCCGCGCGCGGCTGGCGCCTACGCCGAGTACGTCACCGCCCCGGCCCGCCACTTCGCCCGCAAGCCCGCGACGCTGGACCACCTGCGGGCGGCCGCCGTACCGCTGGCGGCTCTGACCGCCTGGCAGGCCCTGACCGACACCGCCGGCGTTCAGGCGGGGCAGCGGGTGCTCGTCCACGCCGGTGCGGGCGGCGTCGGCCACCTGGCCGTGCAGTTCGCCCGCCACCTGGGGGCGCACGTCTTCACGACCGCGAGCGCCGCCAGGCACGAGTGGCTGCGCAAGCTCGGCGCCGAGGAGACGATCGACTACACCACCACCCGCTTCGAGGACGTGGTGTCCGACGTGGACGTGGTCATCGACCTGGTGGGCGACGGGCACGACCACACGAGCACGAGGTCGCTGGGCGTGCTGCGCCCCGGCGGCCTGCTGGTGGCGGTCCCGTCGGGGGTCTCCCCCGAGCTGGTGGAGCGGGCCCGGGCGGCGGGTGTCCGCGCGACCCCGTTCCTGGTCGAGCCCGACGGGCCGGGGCTGGCCCACGTCGCCGGCCTCATCGACCGGGGCGAGGCGGCGATCGAGGTGGAGGCCGTCCTCCCGCTCGAACAGGCCGCCGAGGCGCACCGGCGCGGCGAGGAGGGCCACACCCGCGGCAAGCTCGTCCTGGCCGTCGCCTGACTCGCACGCGGCTGTTCGCTCGCCCGCCGGGATTCGCCGACACGGCGGCCACCTGGCGGGCGAGGGCGGGCCCTGTCGGCGTCGCGCCCCTACTCCCCCGGCGAGCCCCTGAGTCTGAGCAGCCTGTCCGCCAGCATCACCGCGTGCTCGGCTCCGACCGGCCGGTTGAAGAAGATCGCGTGGTAGTAGACCGGGGCGACGATCACGTCCAGCACCTCCAGCAGGTCGGGGGCGTTCTCCCCGCGCTGCCGGGCCCGCTCCAGCACGCCTTCCAGCTGCATCCCGCGTTCCATCATGTACGTCACGTAGTCCTTGTCGCGCGTGCCGACTTGGGCCGCGCGCACGTACAGCGGCCCGAGTGGCCCTGCCACGTCGCCTGCCAGCCGCACCGCGTACTCCTCCAGGTCCCCGCGCAGAGACCCCGTGTCCGGCATCGGGGAACCTTGCGAGAGCTGCTCGGTCACCGCGTCGTCCACCAGCGCGGAAAGCGTGCCCCAGCGCCGGTAGATCGTCGCCTGGTGCACGCCTGAGCGCTCGGCCACCTGGGCGATGCCCAGCTTGTCCCAATCCTCCTCGCGCAGCAGGTCGATGACCGCCTGGTGCACGGCCGCGCGCACCTTGGCGCTGCGGCCTCCCGGGCGTCGTGCGGGTTGCATGGATCCACCTTAACGCGAAGTCGCTTGCGTTAGTTCTCTGCCGGGGCTACTTTGAAGCGAGAATATTCGCGTTAAGGTGAGGACGTGGTCATGAACCGCTCCATGCTCAGGGTCGCCCTGTGTGACGTCGTGCCCTCGGTCGCCCTCTACTACGTCCTCCGGCTCCTGCATGCCTCCGAGTACGCCGCCCTGCTGACCGCCGCGCTGGCCGGCCTCGTCCGCGCCGCCTACGTCGCGGTCCGGGAGCGCAGGCTGGAGGGCTTCGCCGCGTTCATGTTCCTGATCTTCGGCCTCGGCCTCGCACTGGCCTTCGTCACCGGGGACGCGCGGTTCACGCTGGCCGTCAAGTCCGTCACCACGGCGGTGATCGCCGCGGTGCTGGTGGCCACGTGCGTGGCCGGCCGCCCGGCCGCGTTCGGGCTGGCCAAGCGCTTCGGCGCGGAGGACGCGGCGACGGCCGGGCGCTGGGACGTCCTGTACCGCGACCAGCCGGCGTTCCGGCGCGTGTACCTCGTGATGACGCTGACCTGGGCGGGCGCCCTGCTGGCGGAGTCGGCGGCGCGGATCCCGCTCGTCTACCTGCTGCCGGTCGACGTGATGGCCGGCCTGTCGTCGGTCATGCTGGTCGGGACGCTGGTGCTGCTCGGCGTGTGGAGCGCCTGGTACGGCGGCCGCGGCGAGCGGTCCGCCGCCGGCACGACCGCCTAGCCCGGCGCGTGGCCGGCGGCCGCCTCGGCTGTGGTCTGCCGGCGACGCCGGTGGTAGGAGACGGCGGCGGTGGCCAGCGCGGCGCCCCAGATCGGCCAGAAGCACTCCGGCAGCCAGGCACCCCATTCGGCCAGGGCGAACCGGCCGGCGATCGTCCAGCGGAGATAGGTGAGCCCGGCCACGGTGACGATGATCGAGACGAATCCGGCCGGGACGACCGCGAGCAGCGGCGGCACCCGCCTGCCGCGCAGTCCGGGGATCCAGCGGGGGAAGATCTCGCCCCACCGCTGGATCAGCCCGAGGGTGAGCACGCCGCCGAACGCGCCGAAGGTCGCCAGATAGGCGCCCGCCAGCCACAGGCCGCCCTCGCCCTCGGCCAGGAACTCCTTGCTCACGCCGAGCGGAATGCCCAGCGCCCACGCCCACCGGGTGGCGCAGTACACCAGCGGCACCGCGACCGCCACGTACACCGCGACGCGCCCGCGCTCCGGGGTGAACCAGCTCCTGCGCCCCTGGTCGCGTCCGTAGGCCAGCGCGGCGGTGGCCAGCAGCAGGCCGCCCAGCACGCACACGAGCTGGTTGAGCACCGGCCACGGCCAGGCGTCGGCGAAGGTGGCGCCGCCCAGGCCCCACCCGAAGACGGGGGCGGCCAGCAAGAGCGGCGTGTAGGCGACGCCCATCATCAGCCGGGAGTCGGGAATCACCAGGATGAGGAGCGCGGCGACGGGCCAGGCCACGAACAGCGGCGCACGGTGGCCGCTTCGGCGGGTCAGCGCCAGTGCCGTCACCGCGGTGAGCAGGCAGAAGGCGGCGATCCACCAGCCGAAGGCCGGTGTCGTGCCGGCCAGGATCGACAGCGCCCCGTCGGGGTCGGGGTCGGCGGCGCCCCAGGGGAAGCCCGGCGTTCCCAGCGCCCACGCGACGCCGAGCACACCGTAGGCCAGCGCCCACAGCGCCGCCGCATACTGTCGCCAGGCATAGGTGAAAGTCTTCATGTGATCAGCCTCATGGCGGGGCCGGTCGGTGAGCCAGATGCCGATCGGCACCCCTGGGGCCGGAAGAGGTGCCGTTCGGCACTCGCGGGTGAACCCTCCGGTGCGCGTATCTTCATCAGGTGGACGTGACGTGGGCTGTCGCCCTGGTGTCGGAGGCGGTGCCCGCGCTGGTCGCCGTCGCGGTGGCCGCGACCGGGCTGTTCCGGCCCCGGCTCAGGCCGCGTCTGTCCGCGTCGGCCCTCCTGGCCGCGAGCGTGTCCCTGGCCGTCACGGCGGCCCACGCCACCGGCGTGACGCGGGCCGCGCCGGGCGCCGACGCGCTCGGGATGGCCGAGAGCGTGGCGCTGATGGTGCTGGTGGGCCTGGTCGTCCGGTACGCCCCCCTCCGGCAGGCCGTGGTCTCCTCGTCGGCGGCGGGTCTGGCCGCGGCCACCTGGCTGCTGCGCGTGTTCACGCCCGCATCGCCGCTGGAGGGAGTGGGCGTGTGCGCGTTCTGGGGTCTGGGGGCGTTGGCGGCCGTCGCCGTGGGCGCCTACCTGCGCTCCCTCGACGTACGGCAGGAGCGGGCGGTGGCCGACACGCGCACCGCCCTGCGGCTGCGGCTGGCCCGGGACCTGCACGACTTCGTCGCCCACGACATCGGCGAGATGGTGGCGCACGCCCAGGCGGGCGGCGTGGCGGGCGATCCGCTGCGGGCTCTCGAACGCGTCGAGGCCGCGGGGCAGCGGGCCCTGTCGATGCTGGACCGCACGCTCGACATGCTGCACCACGACCGGCCGCTCGGCCCCGTCGGCGATCTGGGCGGCATAGCCGAGGCGGCCGAGCGGTTCTCCGCCGCCGGCCCCGCCCGGGTCAGCCTTCGCATGGACCCGGCCGTGACGGTTCCGGTGGAGACCGCGGCGCTGGCCTACCGGGTCGTGATCGAGGGACTGACCAACGTCCGGCGGCATGCGCCGCGGGCCGGGCACGTCGACCTGCGCGTCGGCGCCTCGGCCGGGGTCCTGGAGGTCACGATGACCAACGACGGCGTGGCCCGCGCGCGAAGCCGCCGGCGGGGCGGGTCCGGCCTGCCCGGCCTGGCCGCGCTCGTGGCGGAGCAGGGCGGCGAGCTGGTGACGCGGGCGCTGCCGGACGGGTGGTCGCTGACGGCCCGCCTGCCGCTGGCACAATCACCGGAGTGGTCACCCGAATCCTCATCGCCGACGACCAGGAAGGCATCCGCGCCGCCTTCCGCATGATCCTCGACGCCCAGCCGGACATGACCGTCGTCGCCGAGGCCGCCGACGGCCGCGCCGCGATCGACACCGCGAAGACCGTCAAACCCGACGTGGTGCTCGCCGACATCCGCATGCCCCGCGCCGACGGCATCGAAGTGACCCGGGCTCTGGCCGGCACCGGCATCCACGTCGTGGTCGTCACCACGTTCGGGCTCGACGAGTACGTCAATGCCGCCCTGCGCCACGGCGCCGCCGGGTTCATCCTGAAACGCTCCGGACCCACGCTGCTCATCGAGGCGATCCGCGCCGCCATGAACGGCGACATGCTCATCAGCCCGCAACTCACCGTCCGGCTGCTCCGCCGGCGCGGCGTGCCGCAGGAGTCGCCACACGTCGTCCTCACCGAGCGGGAGGACCAGATCGTGGCCATGGTCGCGCACGGCAGGACCAACGCCGAGATCGCCGCGGAGCTCTTCCTCTCCCCGGGCACCGTGAAGAACCACATCGCCTCCATCCACGACAAGATCGGCGCCCGGAACCGGGTCGCCATCGCCGCGTGGGCCTGGGCCACCGGAAGAGCCGAGCCCTGAAGCGCGCGGCGCACCGCCGCCGGCTGCTGGCCGCAGGACCAGCAGTAGGACGATCCGCGCGCGGTCAATGGTCGAGGTAGCGCAGGATCGCCAGCACCCTGCGGCTGTAACCGGGATCGCGCGGCAGGTCCAGCTTCTCCATGATGGCGTTGATGTGCTTCTCCACCGTGCTCAGCGACACGTGCAGGCGCTCGGCGATCGCCGTGTTGACGTAGCCCTGCGCGAGGTGGCGCAGCACCTCGGCCTCGCGGGGGCTGAGCCTGCTCAGCGGGTCGGCGTGGGTGGTGCGGGCGAGCAGCTGACGGACCACCTCGGGGTCCACCACCGTGCCGCCCGCGCGTACCCGCTCCAGCGAGTCCAGGAAGTCGGCCACCTCCGAGACCCGGTCCTTGAGCAGGTAGCCCAGCCCCTCGGTGTGCCCGGCCAGGAGCGTGGCGGCGTACGTCTTCTCCACGTACTGCGACAGGACGAGCACGGCGACCTCCGGGAGGCGTTCGCGGATCTCCAGTGCCGCCCGCAGCCCTTCGTCGGTGTGCGTCGGCGGCATGCGCACGTCGACGACCGCCACGTCGGGGCGGTGCTCCTCGACGGCGGCGAGCAGCGCCGGCGCGTCCCCGACTGCGGCGACGACCTGGTGACCGGCGTCGTCGAGCAGCCGGCCCAGACCCTCGCGGAGCAGCACCGAGTCGTCGGCCAGGATCACCCGCACGGCGTCTCCTTGGGCAGCGTCGCCGTGATCCTGGTGGGGCCGCCCGGCGGGCTGTCGACGGCGAACGACCCGTCGAGCGCCAGGACGCGCCTGGCCAGGCCGGACAGGCCGCCGCCCGAGGGGTCCGCGCCGCCCACGCCGTCGTCCGAGATCGCCACGCTGACCGTCTCCTCGTCCTCGCTCAGCACGACCAGGATGTCACCCGCGCCGGCGTGCTTGATCGCGTTGGTGATCGCCTCGCGGGCGACGAAGTACAGGGCCGTCTCCACCTCGGACACGGGCCGCCCGGTCAGCCCGTAGTGCACGGTCACCGGCCCGCCCGACCGCTCGGCCACGCCCGCGAGCGCGGCGCGCAGGCCCAGCTCGTCCAGCGCGGTCGGGTAGATCCGCCAGGCGACGCTGCGCAGCTCGTCCAGGAGCCGGCGCGACTCGGTGTACGCCTGGCCGACGAGCTCCCCCGTCCTGGCGGGGTCGGCGCTGTGCCGGGCGCGGCCCAGCAGCATGGCCAGCGCCACGCCCCGCTGCTGCACGCCGTCGTGCAGGTCACGCTCGATCCTGCGCCGCTCGTCGTCCACGGCCCGGACGATGCCCGAGCGGGTCGCGGTCAGCTCGGCGATGCGCCTGCGCATCACCTCCTGCCGGCTCGGCCCGAGGAAACGGCCGGCCAGCCGCCGCTCGGCGGCGCCCGCGGCGGCGGTCGCGGCCACGAGCAGGACCAGCAGGAACGCCGCGCTGGACAGCCCGAGGATCGCGGTGTCGGTGACCAGTCGCACGCCGGGCAGGTTGACGGCCACCGCCTCGCCCCTGCCCGTGGCGACGGCCCACAGCCCTCCGGTCAGCAGCAGGCCGCTGAGGAACAGCCCGGCCGCCAGGACGTACCCCACCATGACGCCCAGGGCGGCGCGGGCGGCCAGGAAGCCGTAGCCGCCGCCTCCGGGCTCGGTGTCGTGGCCGAGCCACCGGGACAGCCGCCGGCGTTCGAGTGCCGTCAGCCGGGCCAGGCCCCGCTCGGCGGCGGGCCGCGTGGACGCGAACAGGGACGCCGGCCAGGCCACGCAGAGGAAGAGCAGCTCGGCGATGCCGAGGGCCGCACCCGCGAGCACCCCGACCAGGGTGCGCGCGACCCGGTAACCCGACACGGCCAGCAGTCTAGGCGTCACGCCGGCGCAGGACCGCGTGGCCCGCCGCCAGAGCCGCCGCCGTCCACCCCGCCAGCCAGGCCAGCCCCTCCGCGGCGGTGTACGGGATCGGGCCACCGGTCAGGTTGTCGGTGCTGCCCATGAACGCCAGGCCGGCGAACAGCGGCATGCGCATCGACGCCTCCAGCGCCGCCTGGCTGCCCGTCATCAGCAGCAGCAACGGCAGGCCCATCAGCAGCATGAACACCACGGTCAGGGTGCCGGCCGCGCTGCGCATCGCGGCGCCCACGCCGACCGCCATGACCGCCACCAGGGCGAAGAAGACGCCCATGCGCAGGAGGTCGAGCGCGACCTCGGCGGGCGGCAGCTCCACCCGGCCGCCGAACACGTCGGCGGACAGCACCGCGTAGACGGCCGCCGTGGCCACGCCCCCGGCCACCACTCCCACGGCCAGCATCACCGGCACCACCACCAGCGCCTTCGCGGCGAGCACCCGGCCGCGGATCGGGGTGGCCTGCAGCGTGGCGCGGATGCCGCCCGACGCGTACTCGGAGGTGACCACCAGCATCGCCATCGCCACCAGCGCGAACTGCACGAACGACGTCGCCGACACCACCGGCTCGCTCGCCGTCAGGCGCGCCCCCGTGACGCCTTCGCGGACCATGTCGGTGACCGTGGCCCCGCCGAGCATCAACGCGCTGAGCACCATGAGCACCGTCGCCGCGGCCAGGCACCACCAGGTGGAGCGCACCGACCACAGCTTCACCCATTCGGCGCCGACCGCCCGGCCCAGCTCTCCGCTCCCCATGATCACGATGGTCACGCCCCCGCCTTCTCGGTGCCGTACTCCACGCTGCTCGCCGTCAGCTCCTGGTAGGCCTGCTCCAGCGACGCCTCGCGCGTGCGCAGCTCGTGCAGGCGGATGCCCGCCTCGTACGCCAGGTCGCCGACGCGCTCGACCGTGGCGCCGGTGGCGACGAGCTCGTTCTCCCCGAGGCGTTCCACGGTGATCCCGGCGGCGCTCAGCCGTACGGCCAGGTCGTCCGCGTGCGGCGTGCGGACGGCCACGGCGGTCAGGGCGCTGCCGGCGATCACCTCAGCCAGCGGCGCGTCCATGATGAGCCGTCCCCTGCCGATCACCACCAGATGGTCGGCGGTCAGCTGCATCTCGCTCATCAGGTGGCTGGAGACGAACACCGTGCGCCCCTCCCCCGCCAGCGAGCGCATCAGGTGGCGTACCCAGCGCACGCCGTCGGGGTCGAGCCCGTTGACGGGCTCGTCGAACATCAGCACCTCGGGATCGCCCAGCAGCGCGGCCGCGATGCCGAGCCGCTGGCTCATGCCGAGCGACAGCGCGCCGGCCCGCTTGCGCGCCGCGTCCGTCATCCCCACCTTGTCCAGGACCTCCGCGACCCGGCCGCGCGCGATGCCGTTGCTGCGGGCCAGCGCCGCCAGGTGCGCGTGCCCGCTGCGTCCGGGATGCAGCGCCCGCGCGTCCAGCATCGCGCCGACCGTGCGCAGCGGGTTCCTGATCTCGTGGTACGGGACGCCGCCGATCAGCGCCGTGCCCGCGGTGGGGCGGTCGAGTCCGAGAACCAGGCGCATCGTCGTCGACTTGCCGGCCCCGTTCGGCCCGAGGAACCCGGTCACCGCGCCCGGCCGCACCTCCAGCGACAGGTCGTCGACGGCGGTCCGGTCGCCGTAGCGCTTGGTCAGATTCTTGAGACTGATCACGCCGGCAACGCTAGGCAGCCGCCGGTACGGCCACCATGGCGGCGAACCTCCGACTTCGATGGCGGAAAACCGTAACGCCTCGCGGTAGCAGACCGTTGATGTGACGCCTGCCACCTTCCGGGTGCTTCGGGGCGGGCATGCGGGATCATGACCGGAATGGACAGGTCCATCCTGATGACGTCGCGCTCTGTCTTGAGGTCGACCGGTTCCCCTTCGCCATGGTGGCGACCTTGGAGGACTCGCTCATGGTCCTACGCGCGACACCTTCGCCGACAGACCAGGCCCCGGTCTGATCGAGGCGGAGGCAGGCGACCTCGGCTGGTCGGCCCGGGATGACTTGCGCAGGCACGGGCCGACCCTGACGACACCGGCTCAGGCCGGGGCGGGCAGCTCGATCGAGGCGAGTTTGGCCGGATCGACGACGATGTGGATGCCGCTGATCCGGCCTTCTGTGACCGTGAAGGCGATGACGGAGAGCGGGGTTCCGTCGGGGCGCCAGGACATGTGGCCGGGGACGCCGTTGACCAGCACGGGCTGCTGGCGGGCGACCTGGCCGGAGAACATGCGGGCGCCGGCGGCGACTTCGGTGGCGCCGAGGGTGACGACCATGCCGCCGGGGGTGTCGACGGTCAGCTTCACGTTCGGATCGAGGACACGCAGGAGCGCTTCGAAGTCGCCGCCGAGCGCGGCGGCGCGGAATGCCTGGACGACCTCCTGGTGCTCGCGGCCGGGGCCCGCTGGCCGGTCCATGGCTTGGACCTTGCGGCGGGCGCGGCTGGCGATCATCTTGGCGGCGTCGGCGGACTTGCCGAGGATGTGGCCGATCTCCTGGAACGGGACCGCGAACATGTCGTGCAGGACGAACGCCAGGCGCTCGCTCGGGGTGAGCGAGTCGAGCACGACGAGCATGGCGAGGCCGACCGAATCGGCCAGCGCCACCTGCTCGTCCGGCGCGGGGTCGCGGGCGGGCGTCACCACGAGGTCCGCGAACTCGTGCCCGTAGGCGGTCTCGGGGTGGGCTCGACGGGATCTCAGGAGGTCCAGGCTGATCCGGCCGACCACGGTGGTCAGCCAGCCCGCCAGGTTGCCGATGGTCGCCTCGTCCTGGCGGACGAGGCGCATCCACGCTTCCTGGACAACGTCCTCGGCGTCGGCGTGCGAGCCCAGCACGCGGTACGCGAGGGCGCGCAGCCGATCGCGCTGGGCTTCGAACGCCTCGGTCACGAGGCCGGACGGGTGGGCGGTCACGGCTTTCGCTGCTGGCGGAGCGAGACCCGGTTGCCGTCCGGGTCCACCGCCTCGATGCGCACCCCGAACGGGTAGTCCACGGGTTCCTGCTCTCTGAAGGTGACGCCGCGCCGGCGCAGGATCTCGAAGTCCTTCCGCAGATCATCGGATTCGAGGATCAGCGGACCGGGCGCGGCGGCATGCCGGTCCACGTCGCCCGGCTGTCCCGCGGCCGCCGCATGCGGCCACAGGAGGATCTGCACCGGGCTGCCGGGAACGCCGACGGTGAGGAACCGCCCGTCGGGCCCCGAGAAGTCGATCCGCTTCTCCAGGCCGAGTCCCCCGGTGTAGAACTCCAGCGCGCGGTCCTGATCGGTGACGTAGATCGTCACGTACATGATGTCGGTCAGCATCCTGTTCTCCGTTCACTCATCGGTGTGACGGCCGTTCGTTCCCGGTCGTCGCACCCATGACGAGTGCCGACGGGGAAAGGTAACAGAACCGGTCCGCCGGAGGCTCCGTTGCGGGGTCTCTGCCGGAGGGCGTAAGTTACTCGACGGTAGAATCCGATCGTCGGCGTGACCTGCCGCCCACTCCGCCCGAGGGAGCCGCCGTGCCCATGCTCGACCGCCAGGACGACGTCTTCGTCCTCGACCTCGGCGACACCGAGAACCGCTTCCACCCCGACTGGATCGACGCCGTCAACGCCGCGCTGGACGAGGTGGAGAAGGCGGAAGGGCCCCGCGCCCTGGTGACCGCCGCCACCGGGAAGTTCTTCTCCACCGGCCTGGACCTGGACTGGCTGTTCGCCCACGCCGACCGGCACCGGGACTACGTCGTCAGCGTCCACGAACTCCTGGCGCGGATGCTGGCCCTGCCGATGATCACCGTGGCGGCCCTGCAGGGTCACACCTTCGCCGCCGGCGCCATGCTGTCCCTGGCCCACGACTTCCGCGTGATGCGCGCCGACCGCGGCTACTGGTGCCTGCCCGAGGCCGACATCGACATCCCGTTCACCCCGGGCATGTCGGCGCTGATCCAGGCCCGGCTGACCCCACAGGCCGCGCACGAGGCCATGACCACCGCCCGCCGCTATGGCGGCCACGACGCCCTGGCCGCCGCCATCGTGGACCGCGCGGTCGAGGAGGACGCGGTGCGCCGTACCGCCGTGGAGATCGCCCGTACCCTGACGGGCAAGGCCGGCGCGACGCTCGGCACCATCAAGGCACGCATGTACGCGCCCGCCCTGGCCGCGCTGCGGGACGGGGACGCCCCCTCGGCTGAGCTCTGACAGCGCGGCCCGGTCAGGGCCCGCGGTGCTGGTTCTGCTCGGGCAGGTGGCCGTCCGGGTAGGCCCGCACGAGGACGTTGTCCGGCCGCGAGCCGCCCATGTGCTCCCTATGCTCGCGGCCGAACTCGCCACCCCTGCCCTCCCGCGTCAGGGATTGCCGCAGTTCTTCGAACTCCGGCCGCTGCGCCTTGCTCCGCTGCGAGAAGGCGTACCCCACACAGGGCACCTTGTGCTCGCACTCCACCACCCGCACATGGTGTCCCCCGGCGCCCGGAAGTGAACTCGTCGTCGTGCCGTACTCCGTGCAGGCGATGGCCCGTCGCCAGGGCGGGATCGAAGCCCGCGCCGTGGTTGAGCTCCGCGCAGGCGCGTAAGTAGGACTCCACGTACGGGACCGCCTCGGCCGGCCACCGGCTCCCACAGCAGGTTCCCGGCGATCGCCGAAGCCGCTCCTTGCCATCCGTGCTGCTCCGCTATAGCCTTACGGTCATAAGTTAAACGATCGTAATTCAATGGTGCAGGGAGTCTGAGATGGCGACACATCGGCCGGTGGCACTCGTGACGGGGGCGTCATCGGGGATCGGTAACGCAACCGCTCGCGCCTTCGTCACAGCCGGGTTCGAGGTGATCGGAACCGGACGGAACACCTCGGGACTCACCCCGACCGCCGGCGTGACCTTCCTCGACCTCGACGTGACCAGTGACGAATCCGTCACCGCCGCCGTCCAGGAAGTGATCGAACGGTTCGGACGGATCGACGTCCTCGTCAACAACGCCGGTCTCGGCTCGGCCGGCGCCGCCGAGGAGAACTCCGTCGCCCAGGCCCAGAGCCTCTTCGACCTCAACTTCTTCGGTCTCGTCCGCATGACGAAGGCCGTCCTGCCGCACATGCGCGCCCAGGGCCGTGGCCGCATCGTCAACCTCTCGTCCGTCCTCGGCGTCATCCCGCAGCCCTACATGGCCCTCTACGTCGCCGCGAAGCACGCCGTCGAGGGCTACTCCGAGTCCCTGGACCACGAGGTCCGCGAGCACGGCGTCCGCGTCCTGCTCGTCGAGCCCGGCTACACCCGGACCGCCTTCGATGCCAATTCCGCGCAGCCCGACACCCCGATGCCGCTGTATGCGGAGCGGCGGCGGGTCTTCGACGAAGTGGTCGCTGCGGCGATGAAGACCGGCGACGACCCCGCCGTCGTCGCCAAGGAGATCGTCACGGCGGCCACCGCCCCGAGACCGAGGCTGCGCTACACCGCCGGACCGCTCGCCTCACGCATCACCACCGCGCGACGCCTCGTCCCCGCCGGGATCTTCGACAAGCAGATCCGCAAATTCAACCGGATGCCCGGCTGACCTCGCACCCGGCCCATCGACCTGCAGTGCGCGCGAGAGGCGCGTTCAGCCCTGCCCAGACAAGGAGCATCACCATGGGAATCGGCTCGGAAGCACAGCAGTTCGCGCAGTTCCTCGAAAGCGTGCGCGCGAAGGCGTCGACACCGGGGCTCGACCTGGCCGTCGTCCGCGACATCGTCGACACACATGCTTCGGCGTCGACCGAGCCGGAAGGCGTCACCTACGCCGAGGTGGACGCGGACGGCGTCCCCGCCCTGTGGGCCATCCCTGAGGGCGCCGACCCCGGCAAGGCGCTGCTCCACTTCCATTTCGGCGGATCGGTCGCGGCCTCTATCTCATCGGACCGCAAGGCGGCCGGCCACATCGCCAAGGCGGCCGGAGCCCGCTCACTCGTCGTGGGCTTCCGCCTGGCGCCCGAGCACCCTCACCCGGCGCAGATCGACGACGCCGAGACCGCTTACCGCTGGCTGCTCGCGCAGGGCTACGAGCCGCGGAACATCGGCAGCACCGGCCACTCCATCGGAGGCACCCTCGCGGTCGCGCTGCCGCTGCGCCTGCTCGCCAAGGGCGAGGCAGCCCCCGGGGCGATCATCAGCATCTCGCCGTGGACCGACCTCACCATCAGCAACCCGAAGGTGGACGAGAACGAGGAACTCGACAAGATGCTCAGCCGGGGCATCCTCGAGCAGTTCCGAGCGGCTTGGCTGCAGGACCCCGGCGTGGACTTCACCGACCCCGACATCAGCATCGCGAACGCCGACCTGACCGGCCTGCCGCCCACGGCCCTCCACTACGGCGAGTACGAGACGCTTGCCGGCGAGGGAGCCGACTTCGGCCGCCGACTCGCCGACTTCAAGATCCTCTCCGAGGTCCGCCCGCTGCCCGGGGGCCAGCACTCGTTCATCCTGGGCGCGGGGCGCGTGCCCGAGGTGGACCGGGCGATCGAGCAGATGGGTCAGTGGCTCCGCCGGCACCTCGGCAGCTGATCTGGAAGCTGCCCGGACATGCGCATCGTCCACCGAGAAGGCAACCGAGAAGATCACGCAAAGGGATGGCTGACATGAAGGCATTCGTCGTCGAGAAGTACGGCAAGGACGGCCTACGCGCCGCAGACGTTCCCGAGCCCACCGTCGGGGACGGCGACGTCCTGGTCAGAGTGAGCGCCACCAGCATCAACCCGCTGGACAAAATGGTCCGCAACGGGGAGTTCAAACGACTCCTGAAGTACAAGCTTCCGTTCGTGCTCGGCCACGACGTCGCCGGCATCGTGACGCAGGTCGGGTCGGCCGTGCGCGACCTGACAGTCGGCGACGAGGTCTACGCACGCCCCCGCGACCTGCGGATCGGAGGCTTCGCCGAGTTCGTTGCGATCGACCAGGACGACGTCTCGCCCAAGCCGGAGTCACTCACCCTCCGCGAGGCGGCCGCGGTGCCACTGGTGGCCTTGGCCGCCTGGCAGATCCTCGTCGACCGCGCCCACGTGATGCCGGGTCAGAAGGTGCTCATCCACGCCGGTGCCGGTGGCCTCGGATCGACGGCAATCCAGCTCGCCAAGCACCTCGGTGCCACGGTGGCGACGACCACGAACTCCCGCACCGAGAAGTTGGTCAGGAGTCTCGGCGCCGACATCGTCGTCGACTACACCAAGGAAGACTTCTCGCAGGTGCTGTCCGGCTACGACCTGGTGCTGGACTCCCTTGGCGGGACAAACCTCGAGAAGTCGCTGACTGTGCTGAAGCCGGGCGGCCTGGCCGTCGGTGTCGTCGGCCCGCCGGACGTCGGGTTTGCCAGGCAACTCGACGCCCCGTCGCTCATGGGCGTGGTCATGACCGCGCTCAGCCGCAAGGTGCGCAAGCAGGCCAAGGCCCTGGGTGTGCGCTATCAGTTCCTTTTCATGCAGGCCAGCGGCGCCCAGCTCCGTGAACTCGGCACCCTGTACGACAACGGACAGCTCCGCCCGGTCATCGACCGAACCTTTCCCTTCGACCGGACGCTCGAGGCGATGGCGTACGTCGAGCAGGGCCGCACCACGGCCGGAAAGGTCGTGATCTCGATGACGCCCGACGACGACTGAATCGGGCCGACTGCGGAGAAGGCGTGTCGGTACTCCAAGACACCGTCAGCACACCATTGGAGTACGTTCGCAATCCAATATGATGGCGAAGCGCGGGTGACCCTTGCGGCGCACAAAGGAGCGAGCGCGTGACGCGTTACGGGAAAGAGCACAAGCAGGCGACGAGGCAGCGGATCATCGAGACCGCCGGCCGCCGGTTCAAGCGGGACGGTATCGACGGCTCGGGCATCTCGACGCTGATGGCGGACGCCGGACTGACCAACGGCGCCTTCTACGCCCACTTCGCATCCAAGGACGACCTCGTGGCCACCGCGGTCGCGGACCAGTTGCGCACCCAGTACGCGAACGTCATCGAGCAGGCGGCCCCCGGCGTCGCCGGAGTCGAGCAGATCGTACGGTGGTATCTGTCGCCCCAGCACCGCGACAGTCCCGACGACGGCTGTCCCTCCGCGGCACTCCTCGATGAGATCGGGCGCTGCGCGGACGAGACCAAGCAGGCGTACACCGACGGCGTGCTCGCCGTCGTCGACGGTATCGCCGCTCGCCTTGCGCCCGCCGATCCACGCTCGGTGCGCACGAGGATCCTCAGCATCTACGCCATGATGGTCGGGACGCTGCAGCTCTCCCGCGCCCTGGCCGACCGGCGACTCTCCGACGAACTCCTCGAAGAGGGCATCCGCAACGCCCTCACTCTGCTCAGCGCACAGGAATCCCGCTGACAACCTGATACTCGGGCCATTGGTTGCTCTGGATGGTTTGTCGCCGGCGGGAGGAGAGCTGGCGCCCCGTGTGCCGGTCTGCTCACCTGGTCGCGGATGTTCGCACCCGCGGTCGGCATCACCGAGTCAGCGCAGCGTCGGCAGGCCGGCGAGCAACGCGGTGAGGGCGCGCTTCAGCGTCGGGAGGAACGGCGGACGCGCGGCGGCGATCCACGGCTCCTGCGCGTAGAGCTCGGTCAGCACCGGGGACGGATTGGCCATCGGGTAGAGGGACGCGGCCAGTCCGGTGGCCGCCCCGACCAGCTCCAGTCCCTCGCCGTCGGTCAACCCGGTGGCTCGCGCCACCTCGGCCCCGAGGCCGGCGCCCACGTCCAGGAGTACCACCTTGAACGCGCGGGCCGCCTCGAGGGACACGTTGTGCTCCAGGCTGGCCGAGATGTGGCCGAGCAGGTCGCACATCAGCGGCCGCGCCACCAGCGTCTCGGCGAGGGCGTCGACCACGTCGCCCGGCGCGCCGGCGGCGCGCAGCCGCTCGGTGGCCGCCTGTCTCCAGCCCTGCCACTCCTCGGCGGCGAGTTCGAGATAGATCTCCTCGCGCGTGCCGAAATAGCGCACCACATTGGACTTCGCCAGTCCCGCGGCCGTCGCCACAGCGCGCAGGCTGACCGTACGCACGCCCGACTGCAGGGCGAGGTCGCGCGCGGCGGCGAGGATCGCCTCGCGTCGCTGTTGCTTGTGCTCCGGCCGTCTGGCCCGCAGAAATTCCGAGTTCCTCATTTTCCCCGACAGCATAACGGCACTCTTAACAGACCACTGTCCGCTTGTTAGGGGGACAGTGGTCTGTTAACGTCGCCGGGAACCCCCACCTACGGAGGAGCCATGCCGGCTGTACGGCTACGGGTGAACGGGACCACCCACGAGCTCGACCTGGAACCACGGGTCAGCCTGCTCGACGCCCTGCGCGAGCGCCTCGGGCTGACCGGCACGAAGAAGGGCTGTGACCAGGGCGCGTGCGGAGCCTGCACGGTCCTGGCGGACGGCGTGCGCGTCAACGCCTGCCTCGCGCTCGCCATCCAGTACGAGGGCCGCGAGATCACCACGATCGAGGGGGTCGCGAGCCCGCTCCAGACGGCGTTCGTCGCCAACGACGGTTTCCAGTGCGGCTATTGCACCTCCGGCCAGATCTGCTCGGCGATCGGCATGCTGGCCGAGCACGGGGACGGCGTGCCGAGCGCGGTGACCGAGCACCTCGCCGCCGACGGCGTGGAGTTGACCGACGCCGAGATCAGGGAGCGGATGAGCGGCAACCTGTGCCGCTGCGGCGCCTACAACGGCATCGTCGCCGCGATCAAGGAGGTCGCCGGAGCGGACGCCGCGACCCGGGTTCCGGAGGAGATTGCGCGATGAGATCGTTCGCGTACGTGCGCCCACCCGACGTGGCCGCCGCCGTCCGGGCGGTGGCGGCGGAGCCGGGCGCGAAGTTCCTCGGCGGCGGCACCAACCTGGTCGACCTCATGCGCGAGGGGATCGAGCGGCCCTCGACCGTCGTCGACGTCACCAGGCTGCCGCTGGAGGACATCGAGGAACTGCCCGGCGGTGGCGTGCGCGTCGGCGCGCTGGTCCGCAACAGCCGCCTCGCCGCGCACCGGCTGATCCGCACCCGATACCCGATGCTGGCCCAGGCGCTCCTGTCCGGCGCGTCGGCGCAGCTCAGGAACATGGCGACGGTCGGGGGCAACCTGCTGCAGCGCACCCGTTGCCTGTACTTCTACGACGGTGCGGCCCCCTGCAACAAGCGCGAGCCGGGAGCCGGCTGCGCCGCGCGCGACGGGTTCAACCGGGGCGGGGCGATCCTCGGCGCGAGCGGGGCCTGCGTCGCCACCCATCCGTCCGACATGTGCGTCGCGCTCGCCGCGCTGGACGCCGTGGTCGAGGCGGAGAGCGTGCGCGGCGTCCGCCGCATCCCGCTGGCGCACTTCCACCGGCTGCCCGGCGACACCCCGCACATCGAGACCGAGCTGGCCGCCGACGAGCTGATCACCGCCGTCGAGCTGCCAGACCTGCCGGTCGCCGCGAGCTCGCGTTACCGCAAGGTGCGTGACCGCGCGTCGTACGCGTTCGCGCTGGTCTCGGTCGCCGCCGCGCTGGAGGTCCGTCACGGCGTGGTCACCGGGGCGCGGCTCGCGCTGGGCGGGGTCGCCGCCAAGCCATGGCGGGCCTCGAAGGCCGAGCAGGCACTGCTCGGCGCGCCCGCCACCGAGGAGTCCTTCCGGTACGCCGCCGAGATCGAGCTCGCACCCGCCGAAGGACTTCCGGGAAACGAATTCAAGATCGAGCTCGCCCGGCGCACGATCGTCGCGACCCTGCGCCAGTTGCTCACGGAGAGGGGCGCGGCATGACGGGGCCGGTGGTGGGCAAGCCGATCGACAGGGTGGACGGCCGAGCCAAGACCAGCGGGCAGGCACTATTCGCGGGTGAGTACCCGTACCCCCGTCTCGCGTACGCCGCGCTGGTGCACGCGACGGTCGCACGGGGCCGCGTCACCGGATTCGACGTGGCCGGGGCCGCCGCCGTGCCGGGCGTGCTGACCGTGCTCACCCACGAGAACGCGCCCCGTATGAAGCCGCCGCCGCGGGCGACCCTGACGAACGGAGGCATGATCGTCACTGGGACCTCGGTCAACTACCTCGGCACCGACGAGGTGCACTGGAACGGCCAGCCCGTCGCGGTCGTCGTCGCCGAGACCCTGGAGGCGGCGCGTGAGGCGGCGGGACTGGTCAGGGTCACCTACCAGGAGGTCCCGGCCACCGTCGACTTCCCCGCCGAGGAGAGGCACGCCGTCCCGCTGAAGGGCAACCCGCTCCAGCCCGGAAGCGCCAGGAAGGGCGACGCCGAGGCGGCGCTGGAGAGCGCCCCCGTGTCGGTGGATCTGCGCTTCACCACGCCCCCGCTCAACCACAACGCGATCGAGCCGCACTCCACCACCGCCGTGTGGGACGGCGACCGGCTGACCGTGCACGAAGGGACGCAGGGCATCGCCTGGCTCCGTGCCCATCTCGCGGCCAGGTTCGGCGTCCCCGAGGCGTCCGTCCGGGTGATCTCGCCGGCGGTCGGCGGCGCGTTCGGCGGCAAGGGCCCGGTGTGGGCCGGCACGCTGCTCACCGTGCTGGCGGCCCGCGCGACCGGGCGGCCGGTGCGGATGATGCTCACTCGCGAGGGCGTCTACCGCACGGTCGGCGGGCGCTCGCCGTCCATCCAACGGGTGGCGCTCGGCGCGACGGCCGACGGCGGGCTGACCGCGCTCATCCACACCGGCGTGACCGGCACCGGCCGGGTCGGCGGCCTGCCCGAACCGGTCACCTCGCCGTCCGGGCACCTGTACGCCGCGCCGAACATCCTCCTCCGGCACAGTCTCGTCGAGCTCGACCTGCTTCCCAACACCTTCATGCGCGCTCCTGGCGAGGCGACCGGCACGTTCGCGCTGGAGGCGGCGGTGGACGAGCTCGCGTACGAGCTGGGCATGGACCCGATCGCGCTGCGGATGCGCAACGAGCCGGAGACGAACCCGATCGACGGCAAGCGCTTCTCCCACCGGCTGCTGCGCGAGGCGTACGCCTACGGCGCGGAGCGGTTCGGCTGGGCGGACCGCACGCCCGAGCCGGGCTCGATGCGGGACGGCCGATGGCTGGTCGGCATGGGCGTCGCCACCGCGCACCACGGAACGATGCAGTTCCCCGCCAACGTCACGGTGCGGCTGTCGGCGGACGGGAGCGTCCTGGTGCGGTGCGGCCTGCAGGAGATGGGTATGGGCGCGGTGACCACCCAGGCACAGATCGCGGCCGACGCGCTCGGCGTGCCGTTCGAGGCGGTGCGGGTGGAGCACGGCGACTCCACGCTGCCCACCGGACCCGCCGCGGGCGCCTCCGCCCAGACCGTGAGCGCCGCCGCGAGCCTGCTGGCCGCCTGCGACAAGCTGAAGCGCAAGGTGCGCGCACTCGGCGAGGGCGGGTCGTACGCGGAGATCCTCACCCGGGCGGGACGGGACCACGTCGAAGCGGCGGTCGGCTCCCAGACCCGGCTCGGCGCGCTGGCCGGGCAGGCGAGGTTCGTCGCGAAGTTCCTGCGCGACCAGCGGCGCTGGGTGAAGGCGGGGTGCGGGGCGCAGTTCTGCGAGGTGCGGGTGGACCCCGACACCGGCGAGGTGCGGGTGTCGCGCTGGCTCGGCGTGTTCGACGTCGGCAGGGTGATCAACGCCAAGACCGCGGTCAGCCAGCTCCGCGGCGGCATCGTCATGGGCATCGGCATGACGCTCTCGGAGGAGACCCTGGTGGATCCGCGCACCGGGCGCATCATGAACCCGAGCCTGGCCGAGTACCACGTCCCCGTGCACGCCGACATCCCGCCGATCGACATCCACTACCTGGACGAGCCCGACCCGACCATGCCGCTCGGGCTGCTCGGCCTCGGCGAGATCGGCGTCACGGGCGTGGCCGGCGCCCTCGCGAACGCCATCCACCACGCCACTGGCAAGCGTGTCCGCAGCCTGCCGATCACCCTGGACAAGCTGCTCTGACCACATTCGCGGGATGGAGCCGCCCTCTTGACCTCCGCAGACCACGCCCTCCCCCCGGACAGCGCCGAGCCCGTCCCGCTGCGGCCACCCACGATGACCTGCGCGAGGCTCGGTCAGGGTCCCGGTACTGAGGTACTGGCGGCTGTTGCCGCGCTCCCCGGCCTGCCGAAGGAGGTCCTCGTCAGGCTCCGAGGCGAGTTGGATCCGCTCGCCAGGCCGAGGTGCCCGACGACCCCCGCGGCGAGCCCTGCGAACACCAGGAGAAGCGGCAAGACGCCCATGTTGTGATCGTAGACCGCGGTGACGGCATCGCATGGTCCTCCAGCGGCGACACGTCCGGCCCGATGGCGGCCCCGCTCTCCCTACTTGCTGTGCACGATCTGGAGCAGGTTGCCGCAGGTGTCGTCCAGGACCGCTGTGGTGACCGGGCCCATCTCCAGCGGCTCCTGGGTGAAGCGGACCCCGAGCCCGCGCAGCCGTCCGAACTCCGCGGCCACGTCCTCCACGGCGAAGGAGGTGGCCGGGATGCCGTCATTGACCAGCGCCTCCTTGTACGGCCTCACGGCGGGATGGCCGTCGGGCTCCAGCAGCAGCTCGGTTCCGTCGAGGTCTTCCGGTGAGACCACGGTGAGCCAGCGGTCCTCGCCCAGCGGGACATCGTGCTTCTTCACGAAGCCGAGCACGTCGGTGTAGAAGCGCAGGGCCTTGTCCTGGTCATCGACGAAGACGCTGGTCAGGTGGATCTTCATGGGGTGCCTCCGGTGCGTCGCGCTTGAGCCACCGGGTGACGATGAGCTCAAGGGGTTCGGTGTTCAGATCGTGGATCTTGTAGCGGCCCTCGCGCCGCGAACGGACCAGGTCCGCGGATTCCAGTACCGCCAGGTGCTGACTGATCGCCTGGCGGGACAGGCCGAGACCATGCTTGGTCACCAGCCGTGTGCAAATCTCGAACAGGGTCTGGCCGTCCCGTTCCACCAGCTCATCGAGGATGCGCCGGCGGGTGGGGTCGGCCAGGGCCTTGAAGACATCCTCCGCCATGATCCCCACAATAGGCAAGTAGCGACTTGCCTATCAAGCCGAGCAGCCCCATGCGCGGCGACATCACCTGACACTGAGCTGAGAACGGGCGGATGGTCCCGCGCCGGCCACCCGCCCCGGCCGCTCAGTGCCTCACCACCGCCGGAGAGCCTTCAGGCAGTGTCTTCCGGGCGGTTGGGCGCCCACAGCCGGTCGGCGTCGCCGGCGACGAGCCGGCCGCGATAGACGTCGATCTTGTGGTCGATGAGCTTGAGATTCTCCTGCAGCTCGGCGAGCCTGGCCGTCACGTCGGCGCGGTGGGCCTCCATGAGGGCGAGCCGCTCCTGCTCGTTGCCGTGACCGGCGGCCACGAGCTCGGCGTAGTGCCGGATGGCCCTGATGGGCATGCCGGTGGCCCGCAGCCTGGTGCAGACGTCGATCCACTTGAGGTCGATCCGGTGGTAGCGCCGCCGGCCGCCGGCGGTGCGCTCGACGGTGGTGACGACCAGGCCGGCGCGCTCGTAGTAGCGCAGCGTGTGCACGCTGACCCCGGTGCGGCGGGCGGCCTCGGCGATGCTCAGGCCCGGATCGGGGTCGGAGTGGGCGGGCGCGGGTGTGGGCTGCGACTTGACTTCGAGCACGCTCTAAATCCTAGCGTCGTGGTCAGTCACTGAGGCGCCTCACCGCGATCGTCAGCGGTGCCTACCGATTGGACCTGTATGCCCGAACTCAGCGCACGCCGCCGATCGTTGGTCCTCGCGATCTGCTGCGCGAGCATGGTCGTCGTCGTCATGGACATCTCCATCGTCAACGTCGCACTGCCGGCGATCCGCCGCGACCTGCACACCTCGGTGTCCGGCCTGCAGTGGACCGTGGGCGCGTACACACTGGTGCTCGCCGGTTTCCTGCTGCTGGCCGGGTCCACCGCCGACCGCGTCGGCCGCCGGCGGATCTTCCAGATCGGCCTCGCCGCCTTCGGGCTCGGCTCGCTGCTGTGCAGCCTGGCGCCGAGCATGGGTTGGCTGATCGCGGCGCGAGCACTGCAGGGCGTCGGCGGCACGATGCTCAACCCGGTGGCCATGGCGATCGTCGCCACCACGTTCCCCGCCCGGGCCGAGCGGGCCAGGGCCATCGGCGTGTTCGGCGCGACGTCCGGTCTGGCGCTGGCGCTGGGGCCGATCCTCGGTGGCGTGCTGGTCGACGGCCTCGGCTGGCGTTCCATCTTCTGGGTCAACGTGCCGATCGTGGCCGCCGCGATCGGGTGCACCGCCCTGTTCGTGCCGGAGTCCCGTGCGGCGCGGGCACGCCGGTTCGACCCGGTAGGCCAGGTCCTCGTGGTCCTGGTGCTGGGCTGTGTCGTCTACCCGATCATCGAGTCGGGCAGGCTGGGCTGGGCCTCACCGGTGGTCCTCGGCCTGCTCGCCGTCGCCGTGCTCGGCGTCGCAGGCATTCTGGTCTACGAGCCGCGCCGTGCCGACCCGCTGCTGGAGCTGCGTCTGTTCCGGAGCGTGCCGTTCAGCTCGGCGATCCCGATGGCGCTGTTCGCCCTGTGCGGGTTCGGCGCGTTCCTGTTCGTGACCATGCTCTACCTGCAGAACGTACGAGGCATGTCGGCGCTGATGGCCGGGCTGTGCCTCCTTCCGGTCGGAGGGCTGATCGTGGTGCTCTCCCCGATCAGCGGCCGGCTGGTCGGCGGGCGCGGTCCCCGGCTCCCGCTGGTGGTGTCCGGGACCGCGCTGGCCCTCGCCGGCGGCATGTCGCTCTGGCTCGGACCGGCCACCGCGCTGCCGGCCGTGCTCGCGATCTATGTGCTGTTCGGCATCGCGCAGGGCACCGTCAACCCGCCGATCACCAACATGGCGGTCGCCGGAATGCCCGCCTCGATGGCCGGGGTGGCCGCCTCGGTCGCCTCCGCCGGCCGGCAGACCGGCACCACCCTGGGCGTCGCGATCGCCGGAACGATCGTGGGAACGGCCGCGGCGCGCGGCGGGACGGCGTTCACCGGCGCGGAGCACGGCGTGTGGTGGCTGGTCCTCGGGCTCGGCGTCGGCATCCTGTCCCTGGGGCTGCTCAGCACCGGGCGCTGGGCCGCGGACACCGCCGCGCGGGCGGCGACCCTGTTCGAAGGCGTCGAGACCGGAGCCGCGGCGGCCCCCGGACTCCCGTCCCTGCCCCGAGTCGCCGGCTGACCCTGCGTCCTGCGCCGGCTCCACGCGCTCGAGCTTGGTCCAGCCCGTCCAGCCGCGCCGCTTCAGCAGCTCGATCAGCCGGCGGGCCGGCGGCACGGTGTCGAACGCCAGCGTGTCCATCAGCTTGGCGAACGGCGGCTCGATGTCGGTGTCGTCGACGTAGTCCTCGCCCTGCTCGTCGGCCATCCGTGTGAGGTAGGCGGCCACCTTGTCGGCCAGCTCGACCAGCCGCGGGTCGTCGTCGGTCCGGTCGAGAGCCTGGCCCAGGGTGAGATAGAAGTCGACGAGCTGCGGATCGGTGATCTGCTCCCGCTTGCGTGCCATCCACTCCGGGACCCGCTCGGGTGAGCGCATGGCCAGCGGGATCCAGCCGTCACGTTCGGCCCGGACGATCCGCTCGTCGACCCCGAGCGCCCGCAGCCGGTCGAGGAACTCGACCACCTCCGGAGGCAGCGCCACGTTGTCCCCCGCGGCGAGGCGGGCGATCCGCTCCCGGTGCCGCTGCCGCTCCCGGATCTCCGCCCGCAGCCGCCTGTCGATGTCCGCGACCGCCGCGGCGAACTCCTCCTCGCCGGCCCGCAGCAGCTCCCGCACACGCGCCAGCGGGACCCCGGCCTCGGCCAGGGTGCGGATTCTGATCAGCTCGACCACGGCGCCGGCGTCGTACCTCCGATAACCGGAGCGGTCCCGCTCCGGCTCCGGCAGTAGCCCCTTGGCGTGATAGTGCCGCACCGCGCGCACCGTCACTCCGGTGTACGACGCCAGCTCGCCGATGGTCAGCATCAGACCTCCTTCAGCCGATCTTCGGTGTCGCCCGCATGCCGAAGTAGACGTACGGTATGCCGTCCGGAAGCGTTCCGAACACCAGTGGCAGCCACGGCACGCTGACAGGGCCGAGGCCCGGCATGGCGAGCACCGTGTCGGACACCGTCACCAGGTCGGTCTCGATCGGCGGTGAGTAACCGGCGTTCCCGCCGGTCAGCTGCAAGCGCAGACGCGGCACTCCGCCCCGCTCGCCGATCGTGAGCCGTATGCCTTCGCGTTCGTACGTGCCCGTGAGCGCGGCGACATCGACCGGCTGCGGGTCCGCGGCGGGGGCGAAGGCGTCGGGCATACGCACCCCGGCCAGCTCACCGAGCAGCTCCTGGAACAGCTCGACGAACAGACCGGTCGCGCCGCCGCCGTTGGTCAGCAGCGCGGCGGCGACGCCGCTGCCCGGCACGACACGCAGGTAGGAGAACTGCCCGAGTGCCGCACCGTCGTGACCGTAGCCGGGGACACCGTCCCAGTCGTACAGCGCCCACCCGTGGCCCCACGCGTGCGCCATGAACGTCCATCTGTCCAGGCAGTCGACGGCGCGCCGCCGCATCGTCGCCACCGACCCGGCGGACAGGACGCGTGTGCCGTCGGGCGCGGTGCCGCCGTCGAGATGCATCCGCGCGAAGCGGACGACGTCGCCGGCCGTGACCAGGACGCGCCCGTACGGCCCGGCCGAGCGCGGCAACATGTCCCACGCGGGCGCCGGCTCCGGGTCGCTTCCCAGATCCCCGAGATGGCCCATCGCCGCCCGGAACCGCAGCGCCTCCTCCGGCAAGGTCATCGAATGCTCCAGACCGAGCGGCGCCAGCAACCGGTTGCGCAACGCCTCGTCCCAGGTCTGACCGGTGACCACCTCCACGATTCTGCCGAGGATCGCGTACCCGGTGCTGGAGTAGGAGACGACGGTCCCCGGCGGGCAGTCCTGACCCAGGTCCGCGCACGCCTCCACGTAACGGGCGAGGCAGTCGTCACCGCGGCCGGTGTCGTGGGTGAAGTCCCCGGCGATCCCGCTGGTATGGCTGAGCAACTGGCCGATCGTCACGCTGCTGGTGGCCTCGTCGTCGGCGACCGCGAAGCCCGGCAGCACGTCGACGACCCTGCTGTCGAGCCGCAGCTCCCCGGAGTCGACGAGCTGCATCACCAGCGTCGCCGTGTACGCCTTGGCGATCGAGCCGGACTGGAACACCGAGTCCGTCGTCACCTCCACGCCGGTCCCTCGGTGCAGCACTCCGCCGGCCAGCTCGTGGATCTCACCCTCCACCAGCACCGCCAGCGCCGCGCCCGGCACGTGGTGACTGGCGCGCAGCTGGTCAAGGCGCTCCTGCCAGCGAGCACGGTCGAAACCCACAGGGTCTTCCCTCTTCTTCGTGGTCATGCCGACCATGCTGAGCGGTTGCCCCTGCGTCAGGGTCAAGCGTCGCGACGACATTTCCTCCGCGTGACGTTGAGGGAGATCCCGGCCTCGACTGTCGCCGCGGGTCCGGTCCGCCGGAAGGTGCCACCGGTCCGTCTCGCCTCGGATCGGCCGTGGCCCGATCCGAGGCGACTCGGGCCGTGGCGGTGCGCGCGGCGTCTTCGCGCTGATCGGCGCGGTCGTGCCTCAGGGGGAGCCGAACCAGGAGATCGGCGACGTCGAGATCTTCCTGACGCCGGCCGAGGAGCTGCACTTCGGCCGCACGGCGGAGCGCGGCGAACAAGATGTCCGCGTCACCGAGGGTCGCAGCTCGCCCTGACGGAAAAGGCCTGGCCGTCGCTCTTCCGGAATCGCGGATCGAGTACGGTGGATCACCGCAACAACGACAAATACCGCATGATCATATGAAGCGGAGACTTATCGTGGCAGGTCAAGCGTGGAACTGCGGGACATCCAGATCTTCCTGACGCTGGCCGAAGAGCTGCACTTCGGGCGCACCGCCGAGCGCCTGCATGTCTCCCCGGCCCGGATCACCCAGGCGATCAAGAAGCAGGAGCGGCAGATCGGCGCCCAGCTGTTCGTCCGGAACAACCGCAGTGTCTTGCTGACGCCCGCGGGAGTGCGCCTGCGTGACGACCTGCGGCCGATATACCACGCGCTCGGTGAGAGCGTGGAGCGGGCCAAACGTGAGGCGCAGAACAAGAACGAGGCGCTGCGGTTGGGCATGCTCAGTACCAACACCGCCGAGCTCCGTCCCGTCTTCGACGCGTTCGCGGCCCATCGCCCCCACTGCGAGATCCAGCTCCGCTACATCAGTTTCGGCGATCCCTTCGGACCGCTGCGTGCCCGGGAGGTCGACGTGCTGCTGGCCTGGCTCCCCGTCGAGGAGCGCGACCTCACCGTGGGCCCGATCATCTCCACCGAACCCCTCGTGCTGGCTATGTCAGCCACGCATCGACTGGCCACGCGAACGTGGGTGAGCTACGAAGACCTCGGTGACGAGATCGTCATGGGCGGCGCTCACCCCGGCTACTGGCGCGAGGCGATCGTCCCCACCCGCACCCCCAACGGCAGGCCCATCCGCATCGGGCCGATCGTCTCCACCGGCGAAGAAATGCTCCCCATTCTCGCCGCCGGAGAGGCTGTCTCACCGGTTTATGGTCACTCCACCCGCTACTACGCCCGGCCCGACACAGTTCACGTGCCCATTCGCGACGCGCCGCCGCTGCGCTGGGCACTCATCTGGAGCACCGCAGCAGAAAACGACCTGATCCGCCAGTTCGCCCGTGCTGCCCGCGACGTCGGCGAGCTCGAATTCTGAACGAGGGCATCTTCGACTCCGAGCGCATCCGGCTCCGGACCGGCTCCTAGCCGAGCTGATCAGGCAGCAACGGTCGCATGAAGGTGCGTTCGTAGCGGAGCACGCACCCGCTCTCGTCCCTGATGCGATCCGCCTCCACGAAGTCCGGGTGGACGCCGAAAAGGCCGCGGTATTCCTCATAGGCGGCGAGGCTGGGGAAGCTGAACAGGGCGAGGGCCTTGTCGCTGGCGCCTTCCGCCGGCAGGAAGTAGCCGTGATGCGTGCCACCGTGCAGGTTGACCAGCTCGATCCAGCGGCGGCCGAAACGTTCGAACGCGTCGATCTTCCCTGGATCGATCACGTACTCGACGACACAGGTAATCATGGAGCCATTCTCCCGGGTCCGCGACTCCGCGGGTCAGCTGCGGCGAGACTCGGGGTTGGGTGTCTGCCGGATCAGGACCGTGGTGGCGCGTTCGAGGAGCTCGCACAGCGTGTCGCGCTCGGTCGGCGTGAAGCTCTCGGCGAGGGCGCGTTCGAGCACGATGACCTCCTGGTAGGCGCCGTCCAGCACGTGCCGGCCGAGTTCGGTCAGCGAGGCGATGGGGACCTTGGAGTGCACGGGTGAGGTCTCGCGGGCGATGAGCTCCTTGTTCTGCAGGCCGGTCAGGACAGAGGCCATGGTCTGCTGGGTGACCCCGCAGGAGCCCCTCCCCGCGTCGGTCCGCTACTGGCCTATGCGTCCGTCGATCCGCTCGCGCAACAGGTCGACGTGGCCCATGTGGCGGCCGTACTCCCAGATCATTCCGACCAGCATCTCGCGCAGCGACATCGCCCCTCCACCGCTGCCATGCTGGTTCAACGGGTCGTCGGCGGTGATGTCGAGACTGGGCGCCTCGGCCACGAACCGCTCTGCGAAGTCCACCTCCGCACGCCATGCGTCCCACGCCTCCGCCACCACCTGAGGGTCGGGTACGGCGCCGTCGAAGTCACCGTCACGGTCGGTGTCGGAGCAGAACAGGCGGGGCGCGTCCTGTCCCGCCATCGTCCCCCGGAACGACGCACGCTCCACCTCGGCCAGGTGGCGCACCAGCCCCAGGAGCGACATCGTCGACGGCTCGACGGAACGCCGAGCCATGGCCTCCGCGTCGAGACCTGAGCACTTCAGCTCCAAGGTGAGGCGTGCGGAGCGCAGGGCTTCGACCAGTGTGGTGCGTTCGTCGCCCAGCGTCGGCCCGTTCTCACGCGGGTCGTCGTCAGAGGGCTTGCCGTCCGCGGTGAACATGTCGGCTCGTCGTGTCGTGGCCATGACCGCCATCATCGGTGACGCGCACGGCGGCCGACAAACGAATTACCCGCTCCGGTCGACGGGTCGGCACCACGACCCCGCTACGGCTGGTGGCATGGCCGGCGCCTGTCGATGCCGGGGAAGTAGCCCGCCCACTGCTCGGCCGTGAGGTCCGGGGCCCTGGCGCAGACGGTCAGACCGGCCAGTGCCGGATCGACGCTCCACAGCCGGGCCGGGCGGTCGGCGCCGCCGCTGACCAGCAGGCGGCCCGCGAACAGCAGGCCGACCACGGGCCCTTCGCCGCCCGTCAGGGTCGCCCAGCGGGCGGGCGCGCGGGGATCCGTGACGTCCCACAGGTGCACGATCGGCTCGCCGCCGCCGGTCGCGAGCAGACGGCCGTCGGGGCTGAAGGCGAGCGAGTCCACGTAGGTGCCGTGGCCGTCCAGGACCGCCGGCGGGGTCGGGCGGCCAGGGCGGGTGATGTCCCACAGCCGGACGGTGGTGTCCTGACCGGCGGTGGCCAGGGTGCGGCCGTCGGGGCTGAACGCGCCGTTGTAGACCGCGTTGTCGTGGCCGCGCAGGACCGCCACGGAGACCGGGCGGTCCGGGTCGGTGAGGTCCCACAGGCGGGCGGTCCTGTCGTAGCCGAAGGAGGCGAGCAGGCGCCCGGACGGGGCGAAGGCGAGGGCGTTGACGAAGCCGGTGTGGCCGGTGAGCGGCCGGGTCTCGCGCGGGTGGGCGGGGTCACTGATGTCCCAGGTGCGGATCACGAGGTCGCGGGTGGTGGTGACGGCGAGCACCCGGCGGTCGGCGCTGAACTCGGCGCTGTCCGGGGGTGCCGCCGCGCCGTTCATGGTCGCGAGCTGTGCGGGGACGGGGCCGGTGAGGCTCCACAGGCGGATCGTGCCGCCGGGGCCCGCGGTGACCATGAGCGATCCGTCGGCGGACAGCTTCACCAGCCCTTCGGTGCGGGCCTGGAGCCGGCTCACCGGGCGGTGCGGGTCGCTGACGTCCCAGCGCAGCGCGCGATCGCCGTTGCCGGTGATCACCGTACGGCCGTCCGGGGCGGCCCAGACCGGCCTGGTGCGCCCGCCGCCCATGAGGGCGGGGCCGGGCAGGTCCCACAGGCGAAGCAGGTGGTCGTAGGAGCCGGTGGCGAGGGTGTGGCCGTCCCGGCTGAAGGCGACGTCGGACATCGCCCCGGTGTCGATCGGGGCACCGGGGCGCGGGCTGAGCGTCTGGAGTGGGCGTCCGTCGGCGACGTCCCAGACGCGGGCGGTGTTGTCGTCGCCCGCGGTTGCGATGGTACGGCCGTCCGGGGCGAAGACGGCGCTGTTCACCGCCCAGCGGTGGCCGGACAGCGTGGCCTGGAGTCGGGGACGGCGCGGCCGGGCCACGTCCCACACCCGGGGCGTGGCGTCCTGACCGGCGGTGACCAGGCGCCGCCCATCGGGATCGAACGCGACCGACAAGACCCTGCCGGTGTGACCCGCCAGCGTCGAGAGCGGGCGGACGCCGGTGAGCGTCAGGGCCGGACCGGATCCGGTCATCGGCGGGACCGGGCGGGTTCCGGTCGCCGGTGGCAGCGGTGGTAAGGCGGTCAGGTCCCACAGGCGGGCCGTCCCGTCGTCCCCGGCACTGGCCAGCAGCCCGCCGTGTACGGCCAGCCGCCGCACCATGCCCCGGTGGCCGTGCAGCGTGGCCAGGGGCCGGCCCGTGGCCGCGTCCCTCATGGTGATCACGCCCGTGCCGCCGCCGGTGGCCAGGAACCGGCCGTCCGGCGTGTAGGCCAGTGCGTGAACGGCGCCGTCGGCGGCGGGCACGGTCATCAGGGGCCGGACGGTGGTGGGGCCCGTCAACGGACGGGCGATGGTGGGGTCCGTCAGGGGGCGGGCGGCGGGAACGCCCCACAGGCGGATGGTGCCGTCGTCGCCGCCGCTGGCGAGCCGCCGCCCGCCGGGTGCGAAGGCGAGCGCGACGACCTCGCCTGTGTGCCCGGCCAGGACGGCGAGCGGACGCGGCCGGTGCGGTGTGGCCACGTCCCACAGCCGCACGGTCCCGTCCTTGCCGGCGCTGGCGAGCAGCTCGCCGCCGGGCGCGTACTCGACATCGTGCACGTAGTCGGTGTGGCCGCTCAGCCGCAGGTTGAACGGCGCGCCGAAGGCGCTGAGCAGCCCGCCGCGCGCCTCCGTGGTGGGTGCGAGCACGTACGCGGCCTGGACGAGCCTGTCGGCGAGCGCGGGATCGGCGGCGCGGACGGCGGACGCCTGCCCGGCCACCTGACGGGACAGGGCGATGTCGCGCTGCTCGCGCGCGGTCGCGGCCTCGTCGAGCGCGGCGACGCCGCTGAGGCAGGCCAGCACGAGCAGCAGGACGAGGCCGGCCACCAGCCGCCGCAGCCTGCGTGCCCCGGCGCGGGCGGCCTGCTCCTGCCGCCGTACCAGCTGGGCCGAGGCGTCGAGGAACTCGGCGGCGAGCTCGCCTGGCGGATGCGTGGTGGCCGCGCTCCACTCCTGGGCGGCGGCCAGGCGGGTGCCCTGGTAGAGGGAGGCGGGGTCGCGGCCCTCGCGGTCCCAGGCGGCGGCGTCGGCGGCCAGGCGGCGGCAGGCGAGGAGCGCGGCCCGGTCCTCCGCGAGCCATGAGCGCAGCAGCGGCCAGGCGGTGAGCAGCGCCTCGTGGCTGATCTCCACGGTTCCGTCGTCGGCGGTGAGCAGGCGCTGGGCGATGAAGCGGTCCAGGACGTCCCCGGCGCCCTCGGGCAGGTGGCGCCTGGCCACCCGTCGGCGGGCGTCGGCGGTGTCGTCGGCGACGTGCACCAGTTGCAGCAACAACAGCCGGGCCAGCGTGCGCTGCGGCTCGGTCAGCCCGGCATAGGCGTTGCCGGCGCTGAGCGCGATCGCGCCGGCGATGCCGCCGGCCGCGTGGTAGTCGGCGACGGTGATCGTGGTGCCGTGGCCGCGCCGCCAGGTGGCGTACAGGGCGTGGGACAACAGCGGCAGCGCGCCGGCGGCCGGAGCCCGGTCGCGCAGGGTCAGATCGCGCAGGATGAGGTCGGTCAGCCCGGCTTCGAGGTCGAGGCCGGCCTTGCGGGCCGGCTCGGCGATGGCCGCGCGCAGGCCGGCCTCGTCCATCGGGCCGAGCGTGAGCTGGCCCTCGGTGATGGCGGCCACCAGCTCCCGATGGCCCAGGGCCTGGGTGTAGAAGTCGGAGCGCAGGCCGAGCACGACGACGTTGCCGCGCGCGAGGCCGTGAACGGCGGCGACGAAGGCGTGCCGCTCCTCCTCGTCCCCGCACAGGGTGAACAGCTCCTCGAACTGGTCGAGCACGATGAGCGGACCTTCCAGGCCCTCGAGCGTGTCCATCGGCCTGGCGCCCGGGGTCCGGACCGTTCCCGTACCCAGCGTGGCGATCAGCCCGGCGCCGATCAGTGAGGACTTCCCCGACCCGGAGGGGCCGACCAGCACCTGCAGGCCGCCGCCGCGTTCGCGCAGCTCGCCCACCCGGGCGACCAGCCGCCGGGCCGGCTCGTCCCGGCCGAAGAACCAGCCGGCGTTCTCGGGCTGGAAGGCGGCCAGGCCCCGGTACGGCGCGGACCCCGACCGGGGTGCGCCGCGCCGCTGCCTGGCCCGCCGCCAGCCGGCGAGCCACTCCCCGATCCGGTCCTGGTCGTCCTCGCCGCACGCGTGCAGCACCTGGAGCAGCAGCTCGCGGGAGGAGGTGGACGGGAGCCCCCGCCCGGCGAACCAGTCGCCGATCGTGCTGTGCGCGCCTCGTACGCCGACCTTCGCCGCCACCTGGCGGACGGTCAGGCCGGCGCGCTCGCGCAGCAGGGTCAGCTCGTCGGCGAAGTCGCGGCGCGTCCTGATCCGTCGCGGCAGCGGATCGTTGGCCTCGGGCACATCTGCATGTCGGCGTGACCTGCCGCGAGGTTACACACCGCGTACGGACTTGTACGGATATCGCGGCGGCTCTCGGCTCGTCAGGGCGTTCTCTCTACCGTCGAGGCGTGCGATCCTCCCTCGGGCGTGGTCTGGCCGCCCTGCTGCTGACGCTTGCCTGCGTACTGGTCGGGATTCCGCCCGCGCCCGCCCTGGCGGCCGGGGCGTGCGAGCTGGGGTTCGTCGTCGAGACCGGAGGCGACGGGATCAGGGACGACTCCCTGGAGATCTTCCGGCTGGGCGAGAAGGTGTTCCTGTTCGAGGAGCGCCCGGTGGGCTTCCCGCTCCGGCCCTTCCACCAAGGCGGCACCGGCGACCGGGGGAACGCCGAGTTCCGATGGACGGGCCACCTGACGCTCTGTGCCACCACGGCGGATCTGGCCAAGGGCCTGTCCATCGAGCACATCAGCTTCGCCGACGACTACCGGGCCGACAACTGGATGCTGAAGTCGCTGACCGTCGTGAACCGCGCCACCGGCGCCGTACTCGCCGAGCGGACCACCCCCACGGGGCAGGACTACCTGCAGTACTTCCACAAGAACAGCGACCAGATGCTCACCATCCCGCTCGACGCCGGGAGCGAGCCGGACCCGCCGGCCGATCCGGCCCGCAGGTTCTGCCGGCTGGAGATCTCGGTCACGACCGGAGGCGACGGGATCAGGGACGACTCCCTGGAGATCTTCCGGCTCGGGGACCACGTGGTCCTGTTCGACGAGCGCCCGGCGGACCTGCCGCCCCGGCCCTTCCACCAGGATCGCACGGGCGACCTGCGGAACTTCGAGTACACCTGGCAGGCACATCTGCCCGGCTGCGCCACCGCCACCGAGCTGGCCCAGGGGTTCGACATCGAGCACATCAACTACGCCGACGACATCGCCACTGACAACTGGTACCTGGTCTCCCTGCGGGTCGTGGACCGTGACACCGGCACCGAGCTCCTCGACCTGGACACCCCGCCGGGAGCGGAGTTCCTGCACTACTTCCAGAAGAACAGCGGCCAGCTCTACCACACGCCCGACCAGGACCTCGACGGCGACCACCTCAGCGACCGCATCGAGCTGAACGGCATCCCCCGCGCCGACGGCACCGTGGACACCTGGCTGCCCGACCACGGGGCCAACCCCTGCCGCGACACCATCGCGGTCGAGATCGACTGGCTGCTCGACACCGGCAGCGGCCGCGGCGACAAACCCGACCAGGCCGCGATCGACGAGGCGATCGCGATGTTCGCCAACGCGCCCCGCCAGGCGGAGGCCACCTGCCCGTACGGATTCCCCCGCGAGCGGGGCGTCCAGTTGCTGGTCCAGCTCGACCAGCCGATCCCGGTCAACCGCGCGCAGCGCGAGCAACCGCTCGCCATCGCGGTGGGCGGGCAACCCCAGCCGTTCGACTCGTTCCGGGCCGCCCACTTCTCCCCGGCCCGCTCCGGCCTGTTCTTCTACAACCTGTGGGGTTACCGGACCAACAACACCAACATGGGCGGGTGGTGCTGTTTCGGGCGGGACTTCGTCGTCACCCTCGGCGCCCTGCGCGAGCGCCCGGTACGGATGCAGAGCGGCACCTTCGTCCACGAACTCGGGCACGCGCTCGGCCTCGGCCACGGCGGCGCCGACCGGGTGAACTACAAGCCGAACTACCTGTCGGTCATGAACTACACCTACTCGGCGGTGGGCCTGCCCGACCACAGCGCGTGGCAGGCCCGCATGGCGGACCTCGGCGACGCCACCGACGGCAGCATCCTGCTGCGGACCCTCGACGAGGTCAGCAGGCTCGACTACTCCGACAGCAAGCTGCCCTCGCTGGCCCGCACCCGGCTCGACGAGGGCGAGGACCTCGGCACCGACCGCCACACCATGGCGGCCTGGTGGAACAACAAGGGCATCCTGCACGTCGGCGACGCCTCGACGCCCCTCGACTGGGACACCGACGGAGAAGAAGACGAGCAGGCGGTCGCGGTCGACGTCAACGGCGAGTTCCAGAAGTGCGTCGAAGGCACCGACCCTGACCGGGACCCGCCCGTCGACGACGAGCTGGAGACCGACAGCTCGGGGGACGACCTCAAACAGCGCGGACGCATCTACGCCGGCCTCAACGGGATCTGCGAGACCTCGCCCGAACCGACCGACCAGGCCGCATTCGTGCCGGACACGTCGATCAGGGTCCCGATGTACTTCGACTACCCCCACACCTTCCGCTACGCCGACGAGCTGACGGGCTTCGACGACTGGGAGCACCTCAGGTTCGACCGCGCCGCCGGGGACCAGGGCGGCGGCCCCGCGCCCGACGTGTCACTCGAACCGACCACCGACGAGATGATCGATCACCGGGCCCGCCTGGTGGACGCCCTAGTCGCGGCCGGCAGCCCGCGACCGGCGTCCCGGCCGCGCTGGGCGTACGCGTACATGGACCGGGCCACCACCGCCGAGGCGCCGATCGGCGCGACCGTCCCGCTCACCCCGTCCTGGCAGTGGAGCACCGGCCGGCTCGACCCGGCCACCGCCGACCGGCGCGCCACCGTGGTCCACACCGGGACGGGCACGTACGAGGTCCGCCTGCCCGGGGTCGCGTCGGCGGCCGGGATCACGCACGTGACCCCGTACCGGACCGCCTACCGGGGCCGTACCTGCGGGGTCACCGGGTACGCGCCCGCCGGCCCCGACCAGGTGGTCAAGGTGCGCTGCTTCAACGAGGCAGGCGCGCCGGTGGACTGGTGGTTCACGATCTTCTTCGCCGCGCCGGGGCCCGGCACCGCCCCCTACGCCACGGTCAGGTACGACGACGGTGCCGGAGGCACGGGCTCGGTGAACCCGGTGTTCAACGCCGGCACGGTGAACTCCGACGGGGGCGTCAACCGCGTCACGCGCGAGGGCGCCGGGCGCTACCGGGTGACGCTGGAGGGCTCGGCGTTCGCGTCCGGCACCGGATACGTCCAGGTCACGCCGTACGGTGACGGCGCGGCGGCCCGCTGCGTCCCGGCCGGGAGCACGCCGGGGGCGGACCGGGTGGAGATCACCGTGGCCTGCCACACGATCGGCGGCGCGGTGCCGGCGGACTCGCCCTGGTTGTTGTCGTACGTGGACGGCGCGGGCCTGCACCGGGACGGCACGACCCCGGCGGCGTACGCCGGCGTGACCGGCGATCCGGCCGCCCCGGTCGTGGACCGGGAACATTCGTTCAGCGGCAACGGTGAGGTGCCCGCGCTCACGCGGCTCGGCACCGGCCAGTATCGGCTGAGCTGGGACACTCTGGGGAAGACCGGCGACAGTGTGCAGGTCACGGCGACCGGTACGGGCGGCGGATACTGCCACCTCGGGACCATCGACTCCTACTCGGCCCCGCCCCGGGTGTCGGTCCACGTCTGGTGTCACACCGCCGCCGGAGCCCCGGGCGATCACACGTTCGCCGTGGCTTACCTACGAGCCCCGTGACGCCGCGGCCTGCCTGGCGCTCAGAGGCGTGCCCGCCTGGCCAGCCGGCGTAACCAGCCGCGCCACCCCGCCACCCGGCCCGCCGGACGCCGCCGGGTGGCGACGGCGTCCCGGCCGGGCGCGGCCGGGAGGCGCTCCTCCAGCGCCGCCAGCACCCGTGCCGCCGCCAGCTCGGCGATCTCCCGCCGCTCGGCCTCGGCCTCCACGCGCCGTTCGTTCTCCTGCCGCCGCTCCGCCGCCCCCGCCAGCACCAGGTCGCCCGCCCACGCCAGCGCCGACAGCGCCGCGCCGCCCAGCAGGCCGGCCCAGAACAATGACCGGTTCGCCGCCTTCTCCGCCGCGACGTCGGTGAACGTGCCGTACGGGGCCGCCTCGGGGATGCCCGGGGTGTTCGCGACCTGCCGCCGCGTCCACCGCAGCCCTGGACCCCGGTAGTCGGGTGAGACCGCCTCGGGCTTCAGCCCGTTCTGGGCCGCCGGGTCCGTGTGGGCGAAGGTTGCTTCGTACGCGAGGTCGTACTCACGATCGGTGCCGAACCAGGTCGCGGTCAGCTCGGGCATCCGCACCACCGTGGTCGAACCGCTCTTCGCGACCAGCGGCTCGACCGGCTTGAACACCGCCGACAGCACACCGCGGGTGCCCGGTGGCGACGGGCACAGCCGGGTGGTTCTCGACTGCGGGGGGCCGTCGGTGTAGAAGTGCACGTCCGCCGACACGCACTCGCCGGGCTTGTTCTGGTCGACCGTCGCCAGGACCTCGACCGCCAGCCCCAGGTCGTCCGTCGCGATCAGCTTGACCGCCACATCCCGTGCCGGGCCGCGGATCAGCAGCGACACCGTGCTGGTGTCGCCGACCACCGGGAACGAGGGCACCGCCGCCTCGTACTGCCACCATCCGGCCAGCGTGAGCACGACGGCGCCGGAGATCAGGAACAGCGGGGTTCTGGTGGTCCTCGCGGCAGCCATGACCCGACGATGACAGGTGCGGCGGCATTCCGGCAGGCAGTCGGACTCTCAGGCGGACGTGGACTCCCGGGCGGACGCAGGCTCCCGGGCGGACGCAGGCTCCCGGGCGGACGCAGGCTCCCGGGGGTAGGGCAGGCCCGGCAAGCAGGACGAGCGGCTCGTCAGGTGGGCGGGTGCTCACGGGCCGCATCGACGAGGCGGCTGCCGAGCGCGCGGATGTGCCGGATGAGCTCGGGCGGTTCGTGCACCTCGAACGGGACGCCGAGCTGTGCGACCCACATGGCCAGCTCGTCGAGGGAGTTCGATCCGGTGCTGAGGACGCATGCGCCGTCGGCGACCGGCTCGACCACCGCCATCGTCGGCGGCATCCGGCCGGCGACCACCTCGGCCGGGGCGTGCACCGTGAACCGGCCGCGGTAGCGGTACGGGTTGACGGAGATCCGCTCCGAGACTTACCGGACCAGGTCGGCGCTGGGCGGGTCGCGGGGCGTGAAGCGTGGCCCGTTCGGGGTGTGCAGGCTCAGCCGGTCGACACGGAACGTGCGCCAGTCGCTCCGGCCGGTGTCCCACGCCACCAGGTACCAGCGGCGGCCGGAGTTGACCAGCCGGTACGGCTCGGCGATGCGGCGATCCCCGGTGCCGTCGTGGGAGCGGTAGGCGAACCGCAGGCTCTCCCGGTTGCGGACGGCCGCGGCGATCGCGGTGAGCACGGCCGGGTCCACGGCCGCGGCCTGGCCCGACAGCGGCACCGTGACCGACCGCAGGTCGCCGACGCGGTTCCGCAGCCGGGACGGGAGGACCCGCTCCAGCTTGGCGAGGGCGCGGACCGAGGTCTCCTCGATGCCCGCCACGCCGGAGACGGCGGCGGTGCCGAGCCCGATGGCGACCGCGACCGCCTCGTCGTCGTCGAGCAGCAGCGGCGGGAGTCCGGTGCCGGCGCCGAGCCGGTAGCCGGGGGTGCCCGCGGTGGCGTGCACGGCGTATCCGAGTTCGCGTAGCCGGTCGATGTCGCGGCGGATCGTGCGGTGCGAGACACCGAGCCGTTCGGCCAGCTCGGCGCCGGGCCAGTCCCTGGGGGTCTGCAGCAGTGACAGGAGCCGCAGCAGCCGTGCCGACGTCTCCAGCATGACGTCCCTCCTAGGACTGAACTTGTCCTAACCGGCTCCTACGGTTGCAGACATGAACGACGAATCGCAAATCCACCCGTTCCAGATCGACATCCCGCAGGCGCAGCTCGACGAGCTGCACGATCGGCTGACGGCGACCCGCTGGCCGGACGAGCTGCCGGGGGTGGGCTGGTCCTACGGGGTCCCGGTCGGCTACGCGAAGAAGCTGGCCGAGTACTGGCGGACCGGCTTCGACTGGCGTGCCGCCGAAGCCAGGCTGAACGCCTTTCCGCAGTTCACGACCCGGATCGACGGGCAGGACGTTCACTTCCTGCACGTCCGCTCCCCCGAGCCCGACGCGCTGCCGTTGATCATCACCCACGGCTGGCCGGGTTCGGTCGCCGAGTTCCTGAAGGTCATCGGCCCGCTCACCGACCCGGCGGCGCACGGCGGCGACCGGTCCGACGCGTTCCATGTCGTCGCCCCGTCGATCCCCGGGTTCGGCTTCTCCGGTCCCACCACCGAGACCGGCTGGGACCTGGAGCGGGTCGCGCGGGCGTGGGTGGAGCTGATGGACCGGCTCGGCTACCGGCGATACGGCGCGCAGGGCGGTGACAGCGGCTCGGTCATCTCACCGATGCTCGGCCGCGCCGCGCCCGGGAACGTCGTCGGCGTGCACGTCAACGGCGCGCTCGGGTTCCCGACCGGCGACCCGGCCGAGTTCGAGGGGCTCGCCCAGGCGGAGCTCGCCCGCCTCGCCCAGTACCAGGACCAGGACCGGGCCGGCTACGCGATCATCCAGGCGACCCGGCCGCAGACCGTCGCCTTCGGGCTGCACGACTCCCCCGCGGCGCAGCTGGCGTGGATCGTGGAGAAGTTCAAGGAGTGGACCGACCCGGCCCGGGAGCTGCCCGAGGACGCGGTGGACCTCGACCAGCTGCTCACCGACGTGAGCATCTACTGGTTCACCGGGACCGCCGCCTCGGCCGCGCGCCTCTACAAGGAAGGACAGAAGGGCTGGGGGGCGGTGGCCGAGTACTCGCCGCTGCCGCACGGCGTCGCCGTCTTCCCCGGCGACGCGGGGGTCCGGCGGATCGCCGAGCGCGAACACAACGTCGTGCACTGGTCGGAGTTCGACCGCGGCGGCCACTTCGCCGCGATGGAGGCTCCCGACCTGCTGGTCGACGACATCCGCGGCTTCTTCCGCCGGCTCCGCTGATCCTGGCATGCCGGGTACTCCCGAAGCCATGGCGTGCCCGGCGCCTCAGCAGGACCAGACGATATGCGAGTGGCGGCCGGCGGGCCACGACAGCCTGACCCCGCGACCGCGTCCAACGCATCCGGGTCAGTGCCGTCCCGCTCCTCCGGGTCCCCGACCACCAGGGTCGTCACGACCTCGCCGTCGACCACGTATTCGAGGTCTTCGACCCCCTCCAGTTCGTACAGGGGCCAGCCGAGGTAGAGCAGCCGCCCGCCGTCCCGGGTCAGCTCCACCCAGGACCGCCATCGCCACGTGTCGTTCCCGTCGAGTTGGATCACCTGGACCCAGCCCGGCGCTTGCGGGCCGATCCAGATGACGCCGTCGCCGTGCTCCGTGTAGCTGCCGGTGACGATTTCCCGCCAGCCGCAGGCCTGGGCGCTGCTCGGATCGGCGCGCAGCCTCCGTGCCACCTCCTCGACGTCCAAGCCTTCCACCCAGATGCCCCGGAACGGCGTGTCCCAGTCGATGCCGTGAGCGACCAGGAGCTCCCAGAGGTCCTTGTCAGTGTCCAATTCCGCGCTCCTTCTCCACACACCGGTATGCCTGAACCCCGGGCTGGAGTTGCTTGTCGGATTCTGCTTCATCACGGATCTTGGTGCTGCAGAGTGTCCGTCATGACGGCTTTGCACATGTTGGCTGGCGGGCTGGAGACTCTGCCTCGTCGGCGGAGCCTTGGGGCGTCAACGTGAGGCGTCGGCTCGCAGCCTCACTGGTGTGCGCGCTGGTCGCTGCTGCTCTGATTGCCGTGCAGGTCCTCGCAGCGGATCGCTTGGGCATCAATCGGTGGACGACCAGAGCGGGCCCCTACGATGACTACGTCGGCTGGGACCACGCGGTGACCCGCTCCACGTGGTACCCGGCCGTTTCCACGCTGGTCGCCTCCGCGATCACGTACCGTCTGCTCCGTCGTGCGTCGTGGTCCTGGCTGTGGCTGCCGGCCGCGGCTTGGCTCGGCTCCTGCCTGATCGCCGCTCCGCTTCTGTACGCCCTGGCATCCGCGGCTCCGGAAGAGGGCCTGAACTCCAGCCCATCCGAGGTGGCCCGGGCGACGATCATCGGCAGCGCGATCGGCGTCGCCGCGGCGATGGCTGCGCTACGGCATCGGGAGGTCGGGGTCGGCCTGGTGGCCTATGCCCTGTGGATCTCCCTTCTGGAGTTCACCAGACCCTGGTGGTGGGACAGGCCGCCGACCTTCGACCCCATGCTCACGGAAGGCGTGTTGAGCAGCGATACCGGTGAGTACGTGGTGAAGGCGACGTTCCTGGAGGCCGGTGGGGTCACCGCCGGGCTGATCGGACCCGTGGTGATCAGCGGCATCGTCGCGGCATGGGCGGCAGCGCGACACGGCCGATGGATGAGCGGCACTCTCGCAGGCGCGGCCGGACCGCTTCTGCTCTGCTCGGTCTATCTCACAACGGATCCGGGGTTGGGCGACCAGGAAAGCATTCAGAACACTTTGTGGGCCTACTCCATCCTGGCGCTGCTGATCGGACTGTGCGTCAGCACGATCATCGGTGCCGTCGCCCGGATCATCGTGAAGCGGAAGCAGGCTGGCGCTCGTCCAACAGCGCAAGGCTCACGTACCTGATAACCACCCCGTCATGCCAGAACCCCCCCGCCAGCGATCATCCGCCACCGCGCTGGTCGAGAGGAGTCTCTTGACCCTCACGTGGCGTCAGCCTGCATAGTCGGGACCGTGGAGGATAGCGGGGCTGCGCGAGATGCGGCGCGTGGCCCACCGCGTGGTGGTGCTCACCTTCGACACCGACGAGCCCGGATGGCGGGACCGGTTCTGGCTCACCCGCGACTACCTGCCCGAGTTTGCCGCCCTCCTCGTAGGATTTCCCTCGCTCGCTGGGATGGCCGACGCGATCGGCGCCCGCGCTGAGCCGGTGCCCATCCCGTGGGACTGCGCTGACGGCCTGTTCGAGGCGTACTGGCGCCGACCGGCGGCGTATCTGGAGGATCACGTGCGCCGTGCGATGTCGGTGTGGACGAGGGTCGGGCCGGAGGCCGAGCAGCGGGCGGTGCGAAGCCTCAGCGACGACCTCGACTCCGGCCGGTGGGCCGAGCGCAACAGCGGCCTCGCCGACCTCGAAGCGGCAGATCTCGGCCTGCGCCTGCTCATGGCCTGAACCGCGTCGCAGCGGGTCTCCCTGCACTCAGCCTCCTCCAGAGCCGATTCCTTTCGGTGGTGGCCGGGGTCTACATGAGAGAGGCCGGTCCGCGCCGGGCCTGCCTCTCCCATGTACGCCAAGAAAGGCTGATCGCCGATGAGCATTCCCGCGACCATGCGCGCGCTGGAGCAGACCTCCCTCAACGGCCCGCAGGACATGCGCCTGATCACCGACGCGCCGGTGCCGAGCCCCGGCCGGGGCGAGGTCCTCATCCGCGTGACGGCCGCCGGCGTCAACTTCGCCGACATCTCGAAGGCCCACGGCACGTTCCTGAACGGCCCGCGGCCGCCGTACCTGGCCGGTTTCGAGGCCGCCGGTGAGGTCGTCGCGATGGGCGAGGCAGTGACCGGCCCGCAACCGGGGGCCCGCGTGACCGGCGTCGGAACCGGCGCTTTCGCCGAGTACATGGTGCTGCCCGCGGCTGCGGCGGTGCCGGTGCCGCCCGGCTGGACGGAGCAGCAGGCGCTCGGCCTCGTCGTGAACTGGCCCACTGCGCTGGCCGCACTCAAGCCTCTGGGCGGCGTCACCGCAGGGCGGACCGTGCTGGTCCACGCCGCGGCAGGCGCGACCGGCCAGGCCGCGGTCACCATGGCCAAACACTACGGCGCGACGGTCATCGCCACCGCCTCTCCGGCCAAGCACGAGACAGTGCTGGCGCTGGGAGCCGACCACATCCTGGACTCCCGCGGCGGTGATCTCGCCGCCGAGGTGCTGCGGCTGACCGGCGGCGCCGGCGCGGACCTTGTGCTGGAGTCGGCAGGCGGCGCCACCTTCGTCGCCAGCCTGGCCGCCGCCAAGCGGGTCACCGGCCGTGTCGTCGTCTACGGCGTCGCAGGCGGCGAAGCCGCGATCACCAACTGGGACCTGGTGTACAAGCACCAGGTCCATGTCATCGGCCTCAACATCGGCGTGCTGATCCAGGCCGCGCCACAGATCTTCGGCGAGGTCATGGGTGAGCTGTCCGCGCTCGTCGCCGCCGGCGTGCTCACCCCCGGCCGGCCCACCGCGTACGAACTGGCCGACGGCCCGAAAACGCTCGCGGAGCTGGAGGCCAGAGCCACCGTCGGCAAACTGGCCCTGCTGCCCTGAGACAACCCGCTCGTACCAGCCCATGACAGGAGGCGAAACAGATGACCGCAACCGTGGACCCGGCCGCCAAGCAGACGGCGCGATTCGTCGTGATGTACGACACCCCTTCCGACGTCGACGCGTTCGAACGTCACTACAACGATGTCCACATCCCGTTGGCGAAGCAGTATCCGGGCCTGCGCCGTTACACGCGCAGTCATGAGCCGGCAGCCGTGATCGGCGAGCCGTGCTATATGTGCGTGATGCTGGACTGGGACGACATGGCCGCGCTGGAAGCCGCGCTCGGGTCCGAGATCGGCCGGCGCACCGCCGAGGATGCCGTGGCGAACCTGGCCCGCTACGCGACCTTCCGCGGCATGATCCTGCAGCTGGACGAGGTCTGATCGCAGATGCCGCCTCTGCGAGAGAGTGCCCGCGTCGTCGACAGGCTCGCGGCGTGACATCGCGTCTGCGGGCGGCACCGGATCGAGACCGGTTCACCACCGAGACCGAGCGGTTCCGCCGGGAGCTGTTGGCGCACTGCTACCGCATGGTCGGCTCGGCGCACGACGCCGAGGACCTGGTGCAGGAGACGTATCTGCGGGCGTGGCGGTCCTACTCCGGATTCACGGGCCGGGCGTCGATCCGGTCATGGCTCTACAAGATCGCCACCAACGTCTGCCTGACGGCGATGAAGCCGCGCCCGATCCGGGTGCTGCCCTCGGGTCTGACAGGCCCGTACGACGGACCCGATCGCCCGCCGAGTCCCGTCGCGCCGGGCGAGGTCTCGTGGCTGGAACCGCTGCCGGACGCATGGATCACCCCGCCCGCCGACGATCCGGCCGCGGTGATCGTCGAACGCGAGTCGCTGCGGCTGGCGCTCATCGTCGGTCTGCAGCACCTGCCCGCCCGCCAACGCGTGATCCTCATCCTGCGCGACGTGCTGGCCTTCTCGGCGGCCGAGACCGCGGAGATCCTCGACACCACGACGGCGGCGGTCAAGAGCGGTCTGCAGCGCGCCCGCGCCCGGCTCGACGAGCTGGAGCCCGAGCCCGAGGAACTACTCGAACCGACCGACCAACGGGCACGCGCGCTGCTCGACGGCTACATCGCGGCCTTCGAGCGCTCCGACGCCGGCCTGCTGGAACAGGTGCTGCGCATGGACGCCACGCTGGAGGCGACGCCGTTCCGCGAGTGGCAGGCGGGCCGGGCGATGTGCATCCACATGCTCGACACGTACGTGCTGGGCACACCGGGCGACTGGCGGATGCTCACGACCACCGCCAACGGCCAACCCGCCGCCGTCGTGTACCACCGGGACGCGGACGGCGCGCTCCGAGCCGACGGCGTCGTGGTGCTGGCCCCCACCGCCACCGGCGTCTCCCGCGTGATCAAGTTCCACGATCCCGCGCTGGTCGCGACGTTCGGCTTCCCCGACGTGCTCGAGCGCACGGGCGGGGTCATGTCCGCATGACGGAAGCGAGCATCGTGCGGCCACGCCGAGCCGTACAAGGGGCGAGTCAGGCGTGGCGGACGAGAAGGTTCGCCGCGGACTCCACGACGTGGGCGACTGCTGACCCGACGGCGCGTATGAGCGGTCAGGAAGGGGTCTGCCGTCAACCTCTGTGTAGGATGACGGCAAAGTCGCTAAACTCTGGCTGTTAAGGATCGGCACGGCGATGAGCGTTGATGAGTCTCCCCGGACGCTGGCCGACAAGCTGAACCGGTTGTTCCAGACGGTCCGTCGCCAAGGTGACGCCGAATACAGCAACGTCGCGGTCGCGGAGGCCATCAGCAAGGGCCAGGACGTACAGATCTCGCATACCTACATCTGGCAGTTGCGCACGGGCCGGCGGGTCAATCCCACGATCATGCACCTGACGGCGCTGGCCACGTTCTTCGGGGTGCCGGTCGCCTACTTCCTGGACGACGCGGAAACCGCCAAGATCGACAAGGATCTGGAGCTGCTGGCCGGCATGCGGAAGGCGGGTGTCACGCACATCGCCCTGCGCAGCGCCGAGCTGACCCAGGGCAGTCGCGCCGCCATCACCGAAATGGTCAATCAGCTCTGGAAGCTGGAGAATCCCTCCGATGAAGATGTCAGGTGATCTCTTGGCCGCCGATCGTCGACGTCCGCCGCCGGTCCCGGACCCGGCGCACACCTTTTGATCGGGCTGGCCGTCGCCGGATGGATCGCGGTGGGCATCAAGCTGTTCCACCTTCGCGCCCGACCCGGCTGCCGGTCGACGCGTTGGATCTGCGCCGCGTTGCTGACGCTCTCAGCGTCGATCTGCCTGCAGGACCAGACCGTCCACGAGGTGATCGACGGCCACACGGCGCTCAACACCGCGGGCACCCTTTCCAACTGCTTGACGTTGATGGCCGCGACATCCGGGCACTGTGCCTTTCTCCACATGATCTATCCGGCCGAGCAGGCCAGGAGGAGCACGCGGCTGCGTCTGCGGCTGCTGACCGGTGTCCTGGCACTGATCGGCGTCCTGCACGCGACGACCCCGTCGAACTACGCGGAGGCCCTGGCCAGTCAGAAGCTGGCCGTGCAGATCCCGGTGATCTCGGCCGCCGCCTACGTCTATGTCGCCTGTCTGACGTCGACCGTCATCGAGGTCGCGCGGGCCACGCACTACCGCGCGAGTGCCGCGAGAGAATTCTCCCTCCGTAACGGCCTGCGGCTGCTGTTGCTCGGTCTCGCCGGCACCATCGCCTATGCCGGGCTGCGGTTCGCGGCCATGTCCGCCCACCTTCTCGGATGGCTCGTGCCGTGGCTGTACGGCAACCTGATCGGGGTGGTGTTCCGCCTCGCGATCCTGTTCGTCATAACCGGCATCCTGCTGCCCGTCACGGGCCCGCGACTCGGCCTGGACCATCTCGCGCGCTGGTGGTCGCTCGATCGCTCCTACCGCCGGCTCTTTCCGCTGTGGAAACTGCTGTACGACGAATTCCCGGCCATCGCCCTCGATCCGCCGAGGACCCGGCACGTCGGTCTCCGGAAACACCTTGGTCTCGGGAAACACGTCGGTTCCCGGAGACACGTCGATTTCCGGGAACCGGAACAGGCCCTGTACCGGCGGATCGTCGAAATCTGGGACGGCCGCCTGCTGCTCCTCCCCTATTTCGACCCGCGCATCGCCGAAACGCGTCGGGCGCAGGCCACGGGCCTGTCCGATGACGCGCGCAGCATCGCCGTCGAGGCCGGTCTGATCGCCTCCGCCCTGCGCCGCAGCAGGCTCGGCGTGCCGCCGGACGCGCGCGGACCGGCGATTCCCGACAACAGCCCCGCCGACCCGGACGCCGAACTCGACTGGTTGATCCGGTTGGCGGCGGCCGTCAGGGCCGAGAGCCGGAGCGAACCGGCAGGGCCCGAACAGCGGCCGAACCCGCTCACCCCGCCGTCGCGTGGTCTCCTTCCATCGCGGCGCCGAGCCCTGTGAGGCTCGGGTACGCACTGACGCCTTCGGCGACGGCTTCCAGCTGGAAGACGCTCACCGACGTGGGCGGGTAACCGATGAGCTCGATGACGCGGCTCACCCGGGCGGGCCCGTTCATGGCCTCGGCGGAGTCCCAGAGGTAGACCGCCCCCCAGGTCTGGCGGGCGGGATTGGAGAACCACGCCTTCAGCCGCATCCCCTCAAGCGTGGCGTAGGCGTCGATGGCGTAGTCCCGCAGGTAGTCGCGCAGGCTCTCCACAGTCTCCGTGGACCTGCTGAGATCCCAGGCGACGATCGATACGAACATGGCCGGCCCTTCTACGGGAAAGCGTGCGGGTACGGGTTGACGTCCTGCGGCTCCAGGGGCCGATCCCGGTATCCGAGCCGGTACGGCACCTCGTACAGCCTCGGCAGACCGTCGACCCGCCGGTAGTCGTGGCCGAAGGTGACCGGCAGCGTGCCGGGGATGACGACCTTCACACAGGCCAGGTCGGACACCTCGTGCTCGGGGGTCGTCTGGTCCACCACGATGACGTCGGCACCGGTGACGAGGTAGCGGTTGACCAGCTCGATCAGGTCGTCCCGGAGATCGGCGTTGCGGAGACCCGCCGGCGCGGGAAGGTCGTCGATGTGCCGCCGCCGTGGCGTCTCGGTGAGGAAGCGCAGCCGCTCGTACGTCCTGTGGTCGCCGTACAACAGGCGATGGTCCTCCATCTCCTTCACCAGCGACGAGTCGGCCACCATCCGGCCGGCTTCGTCCATGTGGTCGGGATAGCGCGTGATGAGGTCGGCGAGGAGCGGGCCGAGCTCGTTGAGCGCGTTCTCGATCGCGCGTTCCGGGACGGGGTGAGCGCCCGCGGAGCAGGCGGCCTTCGGGCGTTTCTCGTCGTCGCCCGGATCGACGGCCATCGCCCAGACGCAGGGGATGCCCTGTTCGAGGGTGGTGTCGAAGAGCATCACCTGGTAGCCGGTCTCCGCCTCGATGGCCTCGATGATCAGGGGGATCATCGAGTCGCGGGCGGAGGTGACGTCGATCCGCGGGACCGGCATGCGCGCGTACCACGTCATCATGAAGGCGTCGCGCTCGGCCACTTCGAGTATCCCGTGGAAGATGGCCTCCTCGAGGCTGCCGCCCAGGGCGCAGCCGTTGGAGACCTCCTGGACGAACGGCGGGCGGGCGGCGTCATGGTGGCGGGCCCGGTAGTAGGCGTAGGTCTCGGGGACCAGCACAGGAGCGCCGCGGACGAAGGAGTGTCCCCAGACCCAGCGGCACACCTGGTCCTCGTCGAACGGGCGGTACGGGAAGCCGGGGATCCGATGCCGCTGCGCCGGATAGAGCCCGAGCGTCCGGGGGTCGAGCGCGTCGCGGCGGACCTCGGCGTAACTGGCCGACACCGTGGTGCGCTTTCCCCCGGGCTCCATGCCGCCGTGCCGTTCCAGCGTCTCCAGCATGGCGGTGACCTGGCTGCCCTGGTAGTTACGGGTACGGCCGAAGCCGTACTCGGTGGAGCCCTGGCGCAGGCCCATGGGCGCCGCGGCGACGACGATGCCGCCCTCGGTGCTCTTGAGCACGGATCGGATGAGACCGCTCTCGCCGTCGACGTACCTGGCCTTGAGCGTGTCCACCTCGCCGGTCATCGAGCGGAGCCGGTAGACGTCCGGGGCGGGTTTGGGACGGGACCGGAGGGAGATGCCGGCCCGCGACCGGTCGTCGGGCGGCAGCGTCCCGCAGGTGTCACAGAGCGGGTCGGGCAGGAACGGGTGTGGCTCGACGGCCAGTGTCTCCAGGTCCACGTAGACGAAGGCGGATCTGGTGCGCGCGGGTTCCCGGTTGCCGAGCCGTGCGATCTCCTCGGTGACCAGGGTGGCGGCGAGGTCGGCCGCCAGCCCGGTGAGCCAGGCCGACGGCAGCGCGGACAGGGTGGCCCTGTGCTCTCGCCACACCGTCTCGTGCCCGTCCGGCCGGCGACGGGCCAGTCTGCGGCGGAACTCGCCGCAGTTCACGCAGCCGGGGAGCCCGGACTCCTCCAGGGGACCGAGGACGACCCGCCCCAGTTCGGCCCGTACCGGCAGCCAGGGCACACCCGCGGCTGCGGCAGCGGCTCTGACCTCGGCGTAGCCGGAGAGGTCCCAGCGGTCATGGGCCACAACGGCCGCGAGGGCGCCGGGCGTCAGGAGCGGAGAGGCGGAGGATCCGTTGCCGGACAGCGCCGCGACGACGCTCTCCGCGAGCAGCCCTTCACCGAGGACGGCGATCTCATGCATGGGCCAGCACCACGTGGACGGTGTACGGCATGATCGAATGAACCTCACGATCGTGGTCGAGGGGTACCGCCACCGGCGAGAGACCGCGTCCGACCAGAGCGGACACCAGACTCGCCGAGTCCGTACGGGAGGCGTCGGGCAAGCGGCGGATCGCCGAGCCGCGCAGCGCGGGCGGTATGCCCGGCGGCACGGGTGGCGCGTAGGCGGGCTGGGCGTTCTGCCGCGCCTGGTAGTGGAGGAGGGCCTGTTCGAGCGCGCCGGTCACGGCTTCGGCCGCCGACGACCCGCCGGCGTATCCGACAGGCGTGTCACCCAGATAGCTCATGGCGGCCGGAATCCCCGACGGCCCGGTGAGGTCGTAGCACGTGACGGCCTCGCCCGTGGCCTCGATCATGGACCGGTACCGTTCGCCGCGGGGTGGAAGCGACCCGCTGTCCAGGTCGAACCGGGGCAACGGCGTCGTCCTGCGCTCCAGGTCGGCGAGGGCCAGCCGCCCTGCCTGCTCGGCCAGTGCGACGTCGACGGCCTCCTGCCAGCTGTATCCCGCGGCGATCCCCACCGTCCGGGCCGGTGCTCGGCTGCCGGGCCGGCCCATGCCGGACAGCGCGGGGAAGGCGACGTCCGCGGCGACGGCTCGCGTGCCGCCGTCGGCGAGCCGGCGGCCGAGGACCAGCCCGCTGATCCGGCCGGCTCGCAGGTCCGCGAGCAGGGCGTCCGGGTCGGACTCCGGCGCGGCCAGCGGAGCGCGGCCGTCGGCCGCGAGCAGCCGGCGCGGATCCACCATCAGCGAGGCGTAGACGGCGAACGCCTTCAGGGCGGCCTGGTGGCGCGCTGACGCGAAGTCGAGACCCGTTCCGACGACCCTCGAGACGGCTCCGCCGAGCAGTCCGGCCGGGTCGGGTACCTCCACCTCGCTGACGTGCAGCGGAAGCTGCGCGTAATCGCGCTCGGTCGGCTCCCCGAACACTCCCAGGAGATCGTCGGCGCACACCACCGCCCGCTGGGAGAACGCCTCCCGGCCGAGAACGGCGCCGTCGCGGGCCGGGTCGGCGGGTCCGGGGACCCCGGGTTCGGCCGGTCGGGCGTAGGGGTGCGGGACGAACACGTGTGACGTGCGGCGCAGCGTGGAAAGGTCGATCCTGGTCAGCCGGGCACGGTGGTCGGCCGGCAACCCGGTGGCGGTTCGGAAGGCCAGCTGGACCAGGGCCCCGGCGATGGCGGCGGCCCGCGTCCCGTCGCCGACGGTGGGCGAGGGCGGCGCGGGCCGGGCCGCCACCCGGCGCCGGCCCGCCGTCCAGCTCGCTCCCGACCGCGTGCCGAGGTCCTCAGGGCCGAGCCAGACCTCGCCGTCCAGCACGACCGCCTGGGCCAGCGGGATCCTCCGCCGCGCGCAGAGCCGGTCGAGCAGCGGCTCATGCGCCGCGCCGCCGGAGACGTGCAGGACCAGGTCCGCGCTGTCGAGCAGGGGCAGCAGCCCCTCCTCGCTGAAGCCGGCGAGCCGGTGCCGCTCGACCTGCTGGTCGGGGGTACGCCGCGCGCGGTCGACCCATTCGACGCCCAGGGGCTCCGGGGCCGCCATCTTCACCAGACGCGATCCCGTGAGCACGGCGGCACGCGCCACCCACGGCACCAGCTCCCCCGACCCCAGAACGAGTATCACTTTATCCCGATATGTCTGAAATATGGATATAGGCGAATCCCGGAAATGAGCGATGAACGCCACCTCGTGGCGATATTCCGGGTATTCCGTATATTCCGGGGCGGCCTCCTGATCCGCGGTGCCGACGTCTCTCACGACGTCCCGCTCCAGCAGCGCGGTGAGCAGGCTCTCCACGGCGGCCCGGCGCTCGGGCGGCAGCTCCTCCGTCAGCTCGGCCAGCGTGTGCCGTCCGTCGAGGTACGGCTTCAGCAGGTCGATCAGCGGGCCGACGGATCGGCCTTTCAGATGGCTGGCTCCCCGGTACGTGAGCAGGTACGTCCCCTCGGAATCCGGGGCATGGAACGCATCCGGGCGTAGCAGTAGGCCCACGTTCGTTTACTCCTGTTCCTCTTCGGCGGGCGGGCTCGGCCGACTCCCGAGCATGAACTCGCCCACGCTGGCCTCGATCGCCGGATCGGCCCCCGTGGCCTCGTTGAAGGCCGGCGCGTCACCTCCGCCAAGACCGGAGGCAGCCAGTCCCATCGCGGTCGCGACCAGGTACATGGTCTGGAAGAGCACCCCGACATGCTTGAGAATCAGGGCGTACGGCATCTCCTCGTACGTCCACATCACCCGCCCGAACCTGGCCGAGGCCACGATCAGGACCTGGGGCAAGGTGGTGGTGGCCGCCGCCCGGCCCGCGGTCGCGAGCAGCCGCCCGACCGCCGGACCGGGGTGGCGGACCAGGCGCAACCTGTGCTCGTGCGCGTCGTAGTGGTACATGCCCGGCGCCAGGCCCGCGACATGCCGGACGACCGGGTACAACTCCAGCTCGTCGACCCCGCCACCGGCGGGACGGGGCGTGTCGACGTACTCCACGCCCTCCCACACGTTGACCCGGCGCACCCGGGCACATCGGTAGAGCAGCTCAGCGAGCTGATCCACCGTGATCGGGTGCTCGTCGTCGTGCTCGCGTATCGAGCGCCGCTCCTCGATGGCGTCGGTCAACCTGAGGTCGCGTACGCGGATCTCCTCCAGGTCCGGTACCCGCAGGTCGATCGCGGGTCCCGGGTAGGGCTCCCGGCGGGCGGGGAGCGGAGGGAACCGGCCTTGCCCCCATTTCGTCCGGCCGAATCCGGCGTCGAAGTAGCCCCCGTTCCCGTTGCGGCTGCGCGAGTGGAACCACAGGTCGTGCGGTCGCCACTGGCGCAGGCGCCACTCCGACTCCGCGTCGCTCCCGGCCGGGATCGCGATGCCGGTCCAGCTCAGATCCCGCAGCAGCCTGGCGATCAGCTCTTCGGGCAGCGGGCCCTTCAACGTGCCGGTCGACAGCGGCCGCGCCATCTCCGTGAGCACGGCCGCGACCTCCGGGGCATGGATCAGCACCTGCGCCCACGAGGCCGGCGCCTCGGCGAGGATGTCCTCTCCCTCACGCCGGAACACCGCGAAACCGGACAGCCTCACCTCGTGGTCGATGTCCTGCTCCACGTCGGGGGCGGGCGCTCGGACGGGCTGCACCGTGTACAACGGCCTGCCGAGATGGCTCAGCGTGGTCGTCACCCAGCCCCCGCTCCGCAGGGCCCCGAGGAATCCCGGGTCGGACGCGCCGAGCTCCGTCAGCTCCGACGGCGGGCACGGCCCCTCGGCCAGGCGACGCAGTACGGCACGGCCACCCGCCCCCACCGGCCCGAACGAGGCCACCCTCCGCCACAGGTCATGGCGGAACAGGTGAAGCTCGCCGTTCGTGCCCGTCGCGCTGTAGACGCCCGGCCGCAGCCGCAGCTGTTCCTCATACACCGGAGCCTCGCCGGTCATGATCCACTTCCTTTCCGCACCGGAGTTTCCAGGTACGCCTCCACGGTGTTGGCGAGCAGATGACACAGGAGAAAGCGCTCCACCGGGACGAGACCGAGCCGGGTCAGGTGCAGATAGGTGAGGTTGAGCAGCAGCCGGTACAGGAGGAACCCGGGCGCGTCCCGGACCTCCGCCCACACGGGATCGGCGTAACCCGCGCGATGGAAGGGGCTCGACTCGGCCAGCTTCGACTCCTGCTCGGCGCTGACGGTCGGCACGACGAACGCGCCGTGTTCGAGCAGCCGCGCCCCCCGCTGTCGACAGGGGATGAGCGCGGTCTCCCAGTCCGCCAGCAGCGAGGCGTCGACGTCGTCGCCGCCGAGCACCGCCCGCAGCTGGGCCAGGAGGGTCCGGCGGTGTTGGCGGTAGTAGCCGTCCCACATCGGCCTCATCCCTCGCCCTTCCGGAAAGGTCGACAGGAACGCCTCGGCGTGGGACCTGAAGGTGAAGTATCCCTGTGAGATGTCGGTGCCCGACAGGCGGTGCGCCGTCGCCACCATCAGCTTGAACGCCAGCTGCCGCCGTCGCGCGCCGCCGCCGGCCTCGGTCATCGCGAAGGCGAGGTCGGTGGTGCCGGCGTAGAAGTCCGCCACGAGGTCGGCCATGTGTGGCCCGCCCAGCACCTCCTCCCGGTCGTCGTACTCGGCGACGCGCAGGGTGTTGTCGGGGAACCACGGCGTCAGAGGGCCGGACTCCCGTTCCAGCTCGGCCAGCCGCTGATGCAGGGCGAGCTCCTGCCGGGGGTCGAGCAGCAGCGATGAAGGGTGCTCGGCCAGGCAGCCCCCGACGATCTTCTCCGCGGCCGGCCGCACCACGTGCGTGAAGGTGTCGTGGTCGGTGCGGAAATTGAGCCGCAGATGCGGCCCCTGCCGCCAGTGCCGGGTGTAGAAGAGGCCCTCCACCTGCCCGGCCACCTCACGGAAGAGCGGGCGCACTCCGTGCAGGATCAACGGGTCCTTGTCATGGTCGTAGTAGCGGACGTGGATGCTGTGCCAGCGCACGGACTATCTCCCCTCTTCCGCGAGTACGGCCACCGCGTCCGCGCACAGCCGCCGGACGGCGCCCTCTTCGTGCACGGTCACGCCCAGTCGGTTGCAGACCAGGTGAGCGCAGATGTCGAGAACGGTGAGGACCTGCCGCGTCCTGACCGCGCCCTCCCCCTCCCAGCCTCGGGACGGTGGCTCGAACCGGCCGGCGGCGGCCTCGGCCGCCAGCGCGTCACGGAGCGCGGTCACCGATCGGGCCCAATCCGCCAGGGAGCCCGGCCCGGAGACGTGCTCCAGGTGCGTGGCGAGCTCTCTCATCCCGCGAGCGAGGCCGATGACGCGATCACGCTGCTGCCCTGACGGTTGCCCTGTCGGCTGCTCTGTTGGCTGCTCTGTTGGTTGCTCTGTCGGTTGCGCGAGGCCGGCCTCGGTCGCGTCACGGGGCCGGTCCTGGTCGATGCTGACCCACGGCGCCAGCCGGGCCACGTCCCGCTCGCCGCAGAACCAGGTGAGCAGGATCATCGCGGCTCCCGCGGTGGTGCGGTCCGCCGGTCGCAGGCCGTCGCGCAGCAGGCCGAGGGCGATGCGGCTGGACTCCGCGAAGTGCCGCTCAACCGCCTCCATCGAGGCTCCGGTGCCGTAGCGGCCGTGCTCGCGCCGGTACGGGATGAACGCCACGGAATTGTTCGGGAAGAGCCGCTCCGTATGCCCGGGAAGTCCCTCCCACTGTGCCAGGGCCTCGCCTATGCCGGCATAGTCCTGCTGGCTCATGGAAAGACCCGCCGGATTCTCGGCGAGATACTTCCCGAACCGCTCCGTGATGACCCGTTCCACCTCGGCCCGGAGCGCGGGGCCGGTGGGCAGCGCGCGGAACCGCAGATGCGGTCCCCCGTCCCAGTACCTCAGGAAGAACGTGGCCTCCGCGAGCCCGCGCCCGGCGAGCTCGTCGATCAGCGGACCGGCCGCGTCCGTCAGCAGCGCGTCCAGGTTCTCGTGATAGAAGACGTGGGCGCTGACCCAGTCTGATTCATGCATTCCGGCCGTCCTGGTCAGAGATCTCGATGAGGAATTCGGTGACGCTGGGGTCATCGGGGTCCGGCCCCAGCGCGTCCGCGAAGTCGGGCAGCACCTCGTCGAAGATCACCATCGGCCCCGAACTCGCCAGCATCTTCTCGAAGGCCGTGACCAGGAACCAGTTGGCGAAGTCGACGTAGACGGGCTTGCGGGATTTGTCGAAAATCCACTGCGTCCAGTCCCCCGTCCCCTCGCCCTCGTCGGGACGTGCGAACCGGACGAAGGATCGCGCCGGGAGGTCGTGCTCGTGCAGCCACGACGCCAGGCGCAGCAGATAGGCGGCGTCGCCCTCGCCCTTGGCCCGTTCCGGAAGCAGCTCCTTCGGCACGATCCGGCGGGCGCGCTGGATCACCACGCCACCGATCTCCACGCGGGGGTAGGCCACCGACGACGAGGGCAGCTCCAGATCGGCCTGATCCGCCAGCAACGGAATGCTGGGATGCACGTAGTGCGTCTCTCCCGAGACCTGGATCAGCAGGCGAGCCGCCGGTGGGAGCAGCAGGTCGGACATCATGCCCAGATGCAGCGCGGAAAGATCGGCACCCAGCCGGTCCGAGACCACCTTGAGCAGGCCGCTGCGCGGATCGAGGACCATCCCGAGGTCTCCCAGCGGGATGCGCTCCTCCGCGGGGCGACTGCTCACCGCGAACGGATAGTCGATCTCGTACGCCACGTGCGGCACCCGTCTGTTCAACGCCGAGGCGGCCACTCCGCCCAGCTCCGCGAGCACCCGGGCACTCGGCCGGTGCCCCGTGGCCGGGCTCTCGCCCGTGGCCTCCGCCATCAGGGCCAGCACCCTGCTCCGTCCACGGCCATAACCGGTGTGCGCCGCGTTGAGCACCAGGCCGATCCCGCCGTGGCCGGGGACGACCTGCACATAGCAGGCCAGGGAGCGCGGCGGCTCCACCCATGACGGCCAGTCCTCCGTCAGCTTCCTGATCACCTCCGCCGGGACGCTCACGACGCCGTCGCTCTCCGGCTGGGCGAGCACCGCCTGACGTGCCTCCCGCTGGATCGCGGCCAGCTCCCGCAGCCGCGGAAGCGGGCTCTCGGACAGAGCGCCGCCCGCCCCCAGGGACGGGCCCATCAGCCGGGCGACCTCGCGCGCCGCGTCGCTCAGTCCGGCGGACTCGCCGTCCCGAGCGAGCACCTCCTGGAGCGCGCGGTGCAGCACGAGAAGGGGGACACGGGCTCCCGGGCCGAACCGCTCGGCGAAGTAGGCGCCGAGCGCGATCCGGAACGGCAGCGTCAGGTCGAAGGCGCCCAGCCAGCGCCGTACCACGTCCAGGTCCTCGAGCGCCGGACGCCATACCGCCGACCCGGCCTCCGCCACCGGGCCCGTGAAGACGGCGTTCTCGCGGAATGTGTGCCTGCCCTGCCCGTCAAGCGCGGCCGGTCCGAAGCCGAGCGGTCCGGCCAGGTCGGTGAGCGCGGCTTCCAGTTCGTGCTGCCGCTTCCAGTGCCCCTCGACGTCGTCCACGACCACGGGCAGCCGCGCCTGCCGGCGTACGCGCCGCAACGCCTGGACGACGTCCGCGAACTCGGCTCCCCCATGGTCCGCGACCCACTCGGCCAGGTCGCCCAGCGGATCGGCCGACTGGTCGGCGACGGGGTGCTGCTCCTCCAGGAGCCCGGCCCGTACCAACGCCTGGAGAAACGCCTCGGCCGGGGACTCGTCGGCGGCGCCGCCGCCCGCCAGGCGGGAGCGGAGCTCGACCAGCGTGGACCCCGGGCAGCGCTCCGCCAGGCTCAGGCATGCCTCGACCGCGGCGGTGGCCGGCATGGTCACGATGGGTTCCTCGGTGGAGCGCCCGATGAAGCTGACGGTCCCGTCCTGGAGGGTCGCACTCGGGTTGACCCGCAGGACCAGGTGCCGGGCCAGGCGTGGATCGCGGGTGAGCGTCTCGCCGATCCGCTGGAGGAGGAAGGTGTGGATCTCGAGCACTCCCTGGATCTCCGCGGGAACGAACCGTACGGGTGACCCACCTGATCCGCCTGATCCGGCGTCCGCCCACGTTCCCGTGCCACTCGCCATGAAGGTGCCGTACGGGCTCGTCTTGGCGGCCGCTCTCGCCAGGTACTTCGCCAGCCGGGCCATGGACTGCCTGCGCGGTCGCCGCCGCGCGTCCGCCAGCCACTTGGCCAGCTCGCTGAACAGTGCCGGGCTGGCCTGGGACAGTGCCCGGCGGAAGCCCGGATGACCGGCCACGTCCCGCAGGACGAGCTCCTTCTCCCGCAGTTCGGCGGCGAACACGTCGTCGAGCGCGCGCCGCCCCTCATCGAGCCGGTGCCTGGTGACGATCCAGGATTCGATCGCGGCGCCGACCTCGGCGGGGAGCAGCGCGGCGACACGCGCGTTCCATTCGGTGTCGCGGGGCAGTCGCCGCTGGTGCAGCGCCCTGCGCAGGCCGACCAGAGCCGGCTTGGACGTACCGGGGTTCAGCGCGCCGATCAGGGGATACAGTGCCTCCGACAACGCCTCGCCGTCGCGCCGTAACGTGGCCGCCAGCCGGGCCAGTCCTTCCGCCCGGCCGTACGCGCTGTCCAGGCGCAGCCGCGACAACGCCGCCACCGGCACACCCGCGACACGCACCACGACAGACGGCTCCACGTGGGCGCCGCTCGTTAAGATCACCATTTCCTCCGGAAGCGCCAGAGCCGGGCCGCCGGCGCCACGCCGACGGCCCGGCCGGGAATCAGCTGCTGCTCGAGCTCGTCGACGACGTCGAGGTGCTGCAGACGCTCGGGCAGAGCACGGACGCGCCGTTCTCCGCCATCCCGTGGCCCGCCGTCAGCGACTCGATGGCGAGACCGCTGTCGGCGAGGTCGAAAACGTCCATCGGCAGGTTCTTGAGGTCGAAGTCGAGCTTCTGGGAAATGCTCATTCTTCTTTTCGGCCTTTCTCGGGAGAAAATTGTGAGACCCATGGCCGCGGCCCTGAAAACTGCCAGGAAACGTGCGGCTGATGGCTTTCGAGAGAAGGCTAACCTCGATGCGCGGAGAACAGCCTTTCTCCGTCCTGTCACCGACCTGTCGGCGCGCTGAAACGCTTCTTGGAAAAGGTCGCCAGCTCACGCGCTGGACGCGAGAGCGGCCTCGATGTCGTGGGCTCGCGGGTCCGCCAGCCCGGTCATCAGCTCGAGCGCCGTCCGCAGGATGCCGCGGGCCAGCATGTCGTGCCCGCCCTCGCTGAGCGCGTTGCCGAGATCGGCGAGGGTGATCGCCTCCCAGCGCTGGTTCCTCGTGTAGCGGAACAAGTCGATGGACTGGCGGAAGGCGCGGACGGCAGCGCGGGTGTCGCCCGTCATGACGTGGGCGCGGCCCAGGTTGCGCAGGCACATCGCGTCGGACGTGTACTCCCTGAGCCGCAGGTTGATCCGGTGCGCCTGCTGGAACGCCTTGACCGCGCATCGGTAATGGCCCGCCACGGTCTGCGCGATTCCTATGTTGTCCAGGGCCAGGGCGACGCCACGGGGATATTCGTTCCGCTCGTGCAGATCCAGCGCACGCATCAGGTGCCGCTGGGCCTCTCCGTATTCTCCGGCCTCGCCATATGTCATGCCGAGATTGCACAGCGCCATGGCCTCGCCGTGCGGGTTCTTGCTCCGCTCGAAATGGATGAGCGCTTCCCGGAAATGCCGCGCCGCCAGGTCGGCGTCACCCCTGTCGGAGTAGATGCAGCCCACGGAGTTGAGGGTGTAGGCCTCGCCGACGGGTTCCCTCGCGGCCCGAGCCGCACGTACCGCCGACTTCAGGCTGTCCAGGCCGTCGGACCACGGGATGCGCGCATCGAAGAAGCTGGTCATGGCCATGATGGTGCGCCATGAGTAGTGAGCCCACCCGTTCGTGGCCGCCCATGACGTCACCGCCCGGAGGGAGTCGTACTCCAGCTCCAGCCATGCCATCGCCTCGTCGGCGTCGGCGAACGCGAGTGGGCGCCGGCGCGGCCGCATCGGCGCGAGGAAGTCGCGGCGGCGGTACGGCACCAGGTGCCGGTCGGCGCTCACGGCGGTGAAGAGGTAGTGATCGAGGAATCGCCGTACGGCGGCTTGCCGCTCGGCGGGCGGCATGTGCAGCCGTGCCTGATCGACGGCGTACAACCGGATCAGGTCGTGCAGCTGGTAGCGGCGGGGGCGGCGCTGTTCGAGCAGATGCGCCGCCACGAGCTGGTCCAGGCCCCGCTTGACCTCGGCGGGCGGGAGGTCGACCAGTGCCTCGACCGTCTCCAGCGCGATGTCGTTGGCGGGGTGCAGGCCGAGCGCGTGAAACGTGGCGGCCGCCGCCGGGCTGAGCGCTCCGTAGGACCAGGACAGAACGGCGCGCAGGTCGATGTTCGGATCGTTCTCGCCGGTTCCCAGGTTGTCGAGGCGGGCCTTCTCGTCCTCCAGCCCGTCGACGACTTCGGCGAGGGTGTCGGCGCGCTGCGCGCGCTCGGCGATGATGGCCAGCGCGAGGGGCAGATGGTCACACAGCTCGACCAGCCTGGAGGCCGCCGCGGGCTCGTGGGCGACCCGGGAGGGGCCGACGGCCGCCGCCAGCAGCTCGACGGCCTGGGCCTCCGGCATCGCGCCCAACGTGACACGGTGCGCGCCGTCACGGATCGACAGAGACCGTAACTGGTCGCGACTGGTCACGATGACCAGGCCGCCGGCGCCCGGCAGGAGGGGGCGCACCTGGTCGGCGTTGCGGGCGTTGTCCAGCAGGATGAGCGCGTGCCGGTCGGCGAGGATGGTCCGCAGCAACGCGCAGCGCTCGTCCACGTCGACGGGGATGGCCTCGCTCTCCACGCCGAGACCGCGCAGCAGGCTCTCCGCCGCGGCGGCCGGGGTCATCGGCTCGCTCGGTCCGTAGCCGCGGAGGTTGAGGTAGAGCTGGGCGTCGGGGTAGTCATGGGCGACTCGGTGGGCCCAGTGCGCGGCCAGCGTCGTCTTGCCCGCGCCGGGAGCGCCGTCGATGGTCACGATGATCGGGGCGTTCGCGCCGTTCCGGCCCGATGCCGCCACGCCTGAGGGCAGCCTGTCCAGTGCCGCCAGTTCCTCCTCCCGGCCGGTGAAGCGCGCGATGCCGTGGGGCAGTTGCCGGGGGCTCGGTGTCCCGCGCCGGACGGCGGTGCTGCCCGGGCGGTCGCCGGTGTCGCCCATGAGCACCGTCTGGTGCAGCTGGACCAGTTCTTCGCTCGGGTCCAGGCCGAGCTCCTCGCGCAGCACCGTACGTACGCGCTGGTAGGCGCTCAACGCCTCCGCACGCCTGCCGCTGCGGTGCAGCGCGGTGATCAGGCGCGTCCACAGCGGCTCGCGGGTCGGGTAACGCCTGGTCAGCTCCGACAGCTCGGCGACGAGGTGCCCCGGCGGCTCGCCGGCCAGCTCCAGGTCGATCCGGCGCTCGGTGGCGCCGAACCACTCCTCGGTCAGGAGGGGAATCACCTCGCGCTCCAGCCAGGGGCCGCTGGCGTTGCCGAAGGGCTGACCGCGCCACAACCGCAGCGCCTCGCGTAACAGGGCCATCTCCTCCTGCGCGGAGCCGGCGTCGTCGGCGCGGCGTACGAGGCCGCGGAAGCGGTGCAGGTCCACCGCGTCGGGCTCGATCTGGAGCTGGTAGCCGTCCGGCTCGGTCCGGATGAGGTCCGCCCCGATCAACCGCCGCAGCCTGGTGACATAGGTGTGCACTGCTCCGCGCGGCCAGCCCGGCCCTTCGCCCGGCCAGAGCCGCTCGGCGAGCGTGGGCGTGGAGACCGACTGGCCGACCGACAGCAGCAACGAGGCGAGGACCGTCCGTAGCTGGCCGACGGGCACCGACACCGCGTCCTGGCCGACCCTGACCTCCCAGGGCCCCAGGACGCCGAAGCTGACATCGCCGCCAGGTGATCCCGCAACCGTTCCGGATGACGCGCCTGCCAATGCCTGACCTCCCACGGGGACGAGCTACGGGCCGGGTTGCCGGCATGTGCCGGGTATGGATGGTGGGGATAAACGGCAGTTGCGCGCCACAGTGCCGCGACGCCGCCTGCCCTGTCAATCTAAGCTAAAACGGGTTGCGACGCGCTTAAACTTTGGTTGAAGCATCGCGGGCGGCCCACTCGCGAGCGCCTATGATGTGAGTGTTGTGGCCAGTGCCCTCTATGAGGAGGTTCGTGAGCGGCGAACGCCTGGAAGAGATCGTCGAGCGGCTCGACATCCCGCGCCCGTTCGACATCGTGGAGTTCACCCACCAGGTGGCGCGAGCCCGGCAGCGCCGTATCGAGCTCAGGCCCGTCGACACCGCCGCGAACGGCCCCAGCGGCATGTGGCTGGCCACCGACACGGTCGACCTCATCTGCTACGAGCAGCGGACGAGCCGCACCCATCAGGAGCACATCATCCTGCACGAACTGGGCCACATGGTGTGCGAGCACGCGTCGGCGCCGATCGCCCCCGACGCCCTACTGCGGATCTTGCTGCCGACGCTGGACCCGGCCATGGTCCGCTCGGTGCTCGGCCGGACGGCATACTCGGAGCCGCAGGAACACGAGGCCGAGCGGTTCGCGATGCTGGTGCTGCGACACGCCGGCCGTCTTCCCGCGGTGCGCAGGCCGCCGCTCTCGGCCGAGGCGGCCGGGATTCATGACCGCATCCAGGCGGCACTGGCCCCGCGTACCAGGTCATCCTGACATCTACGGGACTCGGCGAGCCGGGAACCACGGGCGTGGCAGACCTTCCGCTCGTCCTGCCTGCCGCGGTCGTGGTCGGCGGGTCACCTCGCCTGGGCGCGGGCGGTCTTGAGCCTGGCGATCGTCCGGATGAGAAAGGTCGCGCTTTCTCGCAGGCGCGCTTCGGGCAGTCGTCCGGAGATGACGGCCTTCTCGAGCTGCCGGGTGTGGGTGTCGCCGGATCCCCGTCGAGGTGACGTTTTGTCCTCGCGCACGGTGAGGCGAGGCGGGTCCTGGTGGCCGCGCGGGGTCTGGGAGCGGAGGGCCATCTGGATCCTTGAGGTGGGTTGCCGATCGAAGCGGATCGTCACGGTCACCCGTGTTGCCTGGCCGCGTCGGCTGCGGTCACGTCGCGGACGGTCCGCGCCGGCATCCACGTTCCGGTATCGGCGGGGCATGGGCGGGGAGAGGCGGTGGAGCGCCGGACGACCAGGCTCGGAATGACCGAGAAGTGCGCGGCGGAGGTGCGGCCTTCGATGCGTTCGAGCAGCAGTCGTCCGGCCGTGCGGCCCATGACGACGCCGTCCTGGTCGACGGTGGTCAGCGCGATGTTGGGATGAGCGGCCAGCTTGGTGTTGTCGTAGCCGGCCACGGAGACGTCGCCCGGGACGGACAGGCCGGCCTCGTGCAGCGCGGCCAGGACGCCGAGGGCCGCCTCGTCGGAGCCGGCGAAGATCGCGGTGGGGCGGGGAGAGCGGCCCAGCAACTCGCGGGCGCCGTCGTAGCCCCCCTCCTCGGTGTACGAGGTCGTGGCGACGGCGATCTCGCCGGCCAGGTCGTGCTCGCGCATCACCCGCTCGTAGGTCTCGGCCCTGATCTGGGGCGTGCGGTCGGCGGCCTGCCCGTGCTCCTTGTCGAAGGTGATGTGCCCGATGCGCCGGTGACCGAGCCCGATCAGGTGCTCCATGACGAGCTCCGAGCCGGCCCTGTCGTCGTCGACGATCGAGTCGTAGGCCGGGGACCGGTCGTGCCTGCCGAGCACCAGCGTCGGGATCTCGCGGGCCACCTGCTCCAGGTGCGTGCGAGCGGCGAGCGGGGCGATCATGAGGATGCCGTCCACCTGCCGGTCGATGAGGGCGTCGATGGCTCGTTTCTCGGTCTTGTCGCGGGTGCCGCCCTGGATCATGATCGCCTGATACTCCGACTCGGCGAGCTCGTCCACCAAGCCAGTCACGATCTCGGCGTAGAACGGGATCCCGATGTGCTGCATGAGCACCCCGATGGTGAAGGCCCGCCCGCGCAACGCTCGCGCGGCGGCCTGGGGACGGTAGCCCAGCTCGTCGATGGCCCGCTTGACGCGGTCACGCATGGCCTGGCTGACCCCGTAGTCGTTCCGGATGACCTTCGACACCGCCGCCTTGGACACCCCGGCGTGTTTCGCCACGTCAGAAATGGTCACTCTTCGTCGCCGCTCAGGCGCGACCATGGGCATCCCCTTCTCCAGCCGAGTGCTGCCGAGCCTACGATGCCGCGACCGTCACTGATGTAGACCGGTCCATGAAGCATAACGAAAGATCCACAGAGACGCTGCGCTGGCGACTAGTAATGTCGTAGACCGGTACACATTTTTCCTTGACCTCCGCGCGGCGTAACGACTACGTTAACTCGCACTCGGGGCCCGCTCCGGCCCTTCTACCAGCCCCTTCTGTGGCACCGACACGTGATCGAGAGACGAATGCACACCTTCCCCGACGGCTTCCTCTGGGGCGCGGCGAGCGCACCGCACCAGGTCGAGGGCAACAACGTCAACAGCGACTTCTGGGCGCAGGAGGAGCGCATGCCGGGAGCGGATCGCAGCGGCGACGCGCTCGACAGCTACCACCGATACGCCGAGGACATCCGGCTCGTTGCGGAGTCGGGCCTGAACACCTACCGCTTCGGCATCGAGTGGGCACGCACCGAGCCGGCACCGGGAAGGGTGTCCCGCGCGGCGCTTGCGCACTACCGGCGCATGATCGACGAATGTCTCGCCGCCGGCGTCACCCCGTTCGTCACGATCCACCACTTCACCTCGCCGAGATGGTTCGCCGAGGAGGGCGGCTGGCGCGGCGAACGGGCCGTGGACCGCTTCCGCGCGTACGTCGAGACGGCCACCTCGATCCTCGACGGCGTCGAGTGGGTCTGCACGATCAACGAGCCCAACATGCTCGCGATCATGGTGCGCGAGGCGGAGGCGACGCTCGACCCCGATGCGGGCCTGGAGTGGCTGAGTCCCACGCTGGAGGCGGACACGCCCCGACCGGTGAAGCCCGCTCCGCCGGTGGAGATCGGACGCCGTCTCGTCGAGGCGCACCACGCGGCCCGGGAGGTGCTGCGGGAGCGCACGGACGCCCGGGTGGGATGGTCGGTCGCGAGCCGCGCGTTCGAAACCCGTCCCGGGGCGGAGGAGGTGCGCCGGCGGCTCGAGTACGTCTGGGAGGACCTCTACCTGGAGGCGGCGCGCGACGACGACTTCATCGGGGTGCAGGCCTACTCGGCGCAGTGGGTGGGGCTGGAGGGCATCGAACCGCACCCCGTGCATCCCGACAACACCCTCGTGCGGACGGCGTACCGCCCCGACGCCCTCGGCATCGCCGTCCGGCACACCGCCGACGTGCTGCCCGACGTTCCGATCGTCGTCACCGAGAACGGCATCGCGACCGGCGACGACTCCCGGCGCGTCGCGTACACCACCGGCGCGCTGTCCGCGTTGTCCGAGGCGATGGACGACGGCGTGGACGTGCGCGGCTACATCCACTGGAGCCTGCTCGACAACTACGAGTGGGGGCACTGGGACCCGACGTTCGGCCTCGTCGCCGTCGATCGGGAGACGTTCGAGCGCCGGCCCAAGCCGAGCCTCGCGTGGCTGGGCGGTGTCGCCAAGGCCAACGCGCTCTGAGAGACCGCAGCAGCAGAAACTCAAGATTCAAGGAAAGGCGAGGATGTCCGAAGTGATCGACCGGCGCCGGCTCGTGCGACGGCACAACCCCGTGCTGACGTCCGCGCACCCCGCCGACGTCCTGACGGTCGGCAACGGAGACATCGCGCTCACGGTGGACATCTCCGGACTGCAGACGTTCCCGTCCTTCCACGAGCTGGTGCCCGACCCGTACCGCGTCGTTCACGACGGGCTGTCCGGTCTGCCCGAGCAGCGCCCGCGCGTGTTCGACGCCGACGACTTCCAGATCCCCCTGCGCACGCAGTCGACCTGGGGCTGGTACGAGACGCGCACCGACCGGGAGCTCCGGCTCGAGGACGCGACCACCGTGTACGAGACGTCCCGCGGCCCGGTGCCCTACCTCGACCGCATGGGGCTGCAACGGGCCGGCGACCCCATTGCCGACGAGTTCGTCACGGGCGCATGGTTCCACTTCAACCCCCGCCGCGCTCACCTCGGCCGCCTCTGCCTGGTCCGCCCTGACGGGACGGGGCTCGACGACCCGGCCGCGCTGACCGACGTCCGCACCGAGCTCGACCTGTGGACGGGAACGGTCCACGCCACGTACGTGCTCGACGGCGAGCGCGTCCGCGTCACCACCGTCGCCGACCCACGAGAGCACCGCTTCGCCGTGCGCGTCGAGTCCGGCCTGCTGCTCCGCGGATGGGGCGTGGCCTGGGTGTTCGACGGACAGCCCGACGACCTCGCCGCCTTCGAACTCCCGCTCGCGCAGGAGACGATCTGGGACCAGCAGGCGGAGCGCCACTGGAACGCACGACGCACCGTGGAAACGCTGACCTACAACGTCGGCGTCCGCACCACCGGCAGCCTGCGGGAGGAGGCGGAGTCCGTCGTCGCGCACACGGCCGCCACCGTTCTCGAGGTCGTCGTGACGCTGACACCGGATGATCGCCGGCCGCAGGACAAGGACGGCTTCTCAGCCGTCAGCGAGTCGTCGACGACCTGGTGGGCGGAGCACTGGAGCACCGGCGCCGCGGTCAGCCTCGCCGGGAGCACGGACCCGCGCGCTGCGGAGCTGGAACGGCGCATCGTTCTCTCGCAGTACCTCACGGCCGTCAACGGGGCCGGAGTCACGCCTCCCGCGGAGTCCGGTCTGACGTACAACACCTGGTCGGGCAAGTTCCACCTCGAGATGCACTGGTGGCATGCGGCGCATTTCCCGATGTGGGGCCGGGGGCGGCTGCTGGAGCGCAGCATGCGCTGGTATCACGGCGCCCTGGAGGCGGCGAAGGCGACCGCCCGCCGGCAGGGGTACCGCGGGGCCCGATGGCCGAAGCAGACCGACCCGTCCGCGCGCGAGTCGCCGAGCAACATCGGCGTCTTCCTCCTGTGGCAGCAGCCGCACGTGATCCACCTGCTGGAGCTGCTGCGTGGCGAGGGGCGCGAGGAGTCGTTCCTGCGTGAGCACTACCCGCTCGTCGAGGCGACCGCCGACTTCATGGCCGACTTCGCGGAGGAACGCGACGGATCGTTCGGGCTGCCGCCCCCGCTCATCCCCGCGCAGGAGAGCTACCTCGCCGACCGGGCGACGAACAGCGATCCGACCTTCGAGCTGGCGTACTGGTCATGGGCGCTCAGCGTGGCCAACGAGTGGCGGATCCGGCTCGGTCTCGAACCGAACGAGGAGTGGGACCGGGTGGCGCGGAACATGCGCCGGCCCGCAGCACTGCCCGACGGCACCTACGCCGCGATCGCGACGCCCCCGCTGCTCATCCGCAAGGATCACCCGTCCATGCTCATGGCGTCGGGGTGGCTGCCGGACACGCACCTCGTGGACCCGGCCACGATGTCGGCGACGCTCGACGCCGTATGGGAGCACTGGGACCTGCAGACCAGTTGGGGCTGGGACTACCCCGTCATGGCGATGACCGCCGCCCGCCTCGGCGACGTCGGCCGCGCGATCGACGCCCTCCTGCTCCCCTCCCCCAAAAACGTCTTCCTCCCCAACGGACACAATCCGCAAATGCCGGGATTCCTCACCATTTATCTACCGGCAAACGGAGGGCTGCTGGCCGCGATGGCACACATCGCCACAGCGGTGAACCAGGGGGCAGAGCTTCCCGACGGCTGGCTGATCACGTCAGAAGAACTGGGCGCGCTCCCCCGCCCCTGCGTCCTGTCCACACCTGAGTAGCTACGGAAGGAAATAGCTGGCCGACAGCCGACTGGCAGCAGTGACATGGTCGGCCCCAAGCAAGAAGAAACACATCAATGGCATCGTACGGCGTCCACCGAAAAGTGCCGGGCGGGCATGAAGAAGTGGCCGCTTCCCCATCCAAGGCTTCCAAAGGTGAGGACCATGGGTACAAATATTTCAGCATGCGGCACTCGTCGCCGCACCATCATCGCGGCAGGGGCATTGGCGATCGTCGGGGCCCTTGCTCTGACAGGCTGTTCGTCGTCCGACGAATCCGCCTCCGGGGACGCCGGACTGACCTTCATGAACCAGTCCCGCGGGCAAGAGGCCGCGCTCACCCAACTCGCGCAGCAGTACACCAAGAAGACCGGCGTCAAGATCAAGATTGAGTCGCCCGGGCCGGCCGACTACCTGCCCAAGCTCCAGGCGAAGGCGCAGTCCAGATCCATGCCCGACATCTATTCGTCCTTCGACGCGACGCAGATGGCGCCGTTCTACAAGGCCGGCTGGGCGATGGACCTCTCCGCCGAGTTGAACGCCGGTTGGAGCAAGAACTTCAGCCCCGCCGTGCTCAAGATGTCGACGTTCCAGGAAGGCAACAACCTCGGGATCAAGCCCGGCGTCTACTCGGTGCACTGGGAGACACAGACGTACGGCTTCCTCATCAACCCGGCGCTGACCGGAATCTCGGCGAAAAAGCCGCCCGCGACGACGGCCGCGTTCATCGACGCGCTCGCCGCGAAGGGAGCGAAATTCTCCATCGCGGCCTCGCAGACACCGAACATCATCCAGACCCTCGCCTCGAACTGGCTCACGGACGCCGAGATCGAAGCGACCCTCAACGGGAAATCGAGCTGGAAACAGGACGGCTGGCGCAACGCCTTCCAGTTCCTGGCCGACCTGAAGAAGGCCGGCGTCCTCGCCGACAACACCATCCCCGGCGGTCAGGACGACCACCCGAACGTGGAGTCGTCCTTCTTCACCAAGTCGATGGGCGCGATCTTCGATGCCGCCCCCGGCGTCTCGGTCGGCCTGCGGACGAACCCGGAGTTCCAGGACTACTTCTCCGCCGGGCTGCCCAAGGCTCCCGGAAGCGTCCACGACCCGCGCTCGCCGGGCATCCCCGGGAAGGGCGCGGTGATCAACCCGAGGGGCAAGCATCCCAAGGAGGCGCTCGCGTTCGTGAAGTGGCTGACCGAGCCCGAGCAGCAGGCGGTGTTCGCCAAGACCGCTCGCATCCTGCCCAGCAACCCGGAGCTCCTCGCCGGCGCGGACATCCCCAGCCAGCTTGAGGGCTTCGCCGCCGGCGTGAAGTCCATGCAGGTCATGTCGACCACCTTCACGCCTGACGTGACCACCGCGATCAGAGCGGAGTCCCAGCGCCTGGTGCTGGGCGAGACGACGGTGGACGAAGCACTCAACACCATCCAGGCGGCGCAGGACCGCACGTCATGACGACGCAGCACCTCGCGGTTCCCGCGCGGCGTCCATCCCGGACGCCGCGCGGGAGGCGCACTCTCCGGCGCAACCTGATCGGCTGGGTGTTCCTGGCTCCGGCCATCGCGCTCATCGGCGTCTTCACGATCACGCCGTTCGCGCAGGCGATCCTGTTGAGCTTCCAGTCCTGGGACGGCGTCAGCCCCGACACCCCATGGGTGGGGCTGGACAACTACCACTTCGTCGCCTCCGACCCGATCTTCTGGGCGTCCATGCGCAACGTCCTGTTCTTCGGCGTCGTCGGCTTCGTCGTCGGCAACGGAGTCGCCTTGGGCATGGCGCTGGCCGTCAACACCGTCACCCGCGGCAGGACGTTCTTCCGCACCGTCTTCTACCTGCCGGGCGTGCTGTCGGTCGTCGTCGTCGGTCTGCTGTTCTCGTTCATCCTGGCGCCTGGATCCGGCGTCCTCAACCGGCTGCTCGGCCTGGTGGGGCTGGGCGCGCTGCAGCAGAACTGGCTGGGCGACCCGGCCGTCGCGCTGCCTGTCGTGGCGGCGGTGTTCGTGTGGTTCCACTGGGGGTTCGGCTTCCTGCTCTTCCTCGCGGGGCTGCAGGACGTCCCGAGGGAGCTGTACGAGGCCGCCGAGCTCGACGGCGCGAACCGCTGGTCGAAGTTCCGCTACATCACCTGGCCGCAGCTGGCCCCGGTCACGTCGATCGTGAGTCTGCTCACCCTGCTCGCCGCGCTCCAGATCTTCGGGACCGTACAGGTGCTGACCAACGGCGGACCGGGCCACCACACGATGGTGCCGACCCTCGCCATCTACAACGAGGCGTTCGTCAACTGGCGTTACGGCAGTGCCGCGGCCATGTCGGTCATCTTCGGCGGCGCGCTCGTGCTGCTGTCCCTGATCCAGCTCGCGATCACCAGGCGGAGGTCTCACGTATGAGCGGCCGGACGACAGGAAGGGCCGAGCAGATGCCCGTCACTCCAGGGCCGGCCGGCACGGCCGAACGCCCTCGACGGGCGGTACGGCTCGACAAGATCGGCCTGTACGGGCTGCTGGGCGTCGCCGCGTTGATCGCGCTGTTCCCGCTGCTGTGGATGCTGTCCGGGTCTCTGCAGAGCCTCACGGAGCTGCTCTCGAACAAGAGCTTCCTGCCCGCGGACCCGCAGTGGGGCAACTACGTGACCGCGTGGGTCCAGGGGGACCTCGGCATCTACCTGCGCAACAGCGTGATCTACACGGGATCCGCCGTCATCGGCATCCTGCTGGTGTCCAGCCTCGCCGGGTACGCGCTCGCGCGACTCGACTTCGCGGGCAAGGGCGTGTTCACGTTCGTCATCCTCGCCGTGATGATCATCCCTGCGCCCGCCATGTTCCTCTCGCAGTACAAGCTGCTCATCTCACTCGGCCTGACGAACAATCCCGTGGGCTACGTGCTGATTCTCATCACCTCGGGCATCCCGATGTCGACGCTCATCATGCGCAGCTTCTTCATCAGCCAACCCCGCGCCCTGGAGGAGGCGGCCGCGCTCGACGGTGCCGGTCCGCTGCACATCTTCTGGAACGTGATCCTCCCACTGGCCCGGCCCGGCCTGGCCGCCGTGGCGGTCATCCAGGGGCTGGGCGCGTGGAACGAGTACCTCATGGCGCTCGTCCTGTTCGAGGACAACTCCCTCATGCCGATCCAGCGCGGTCTGACCGCCTTCACCTCCGCCGAGACGCCACAGCAGCAGATCCTCCTGGCCGCCACGACCATCTCGATCGTGCCGGTCGTGATCTTCTATCTGATGGCGCAGCGTCACATCGTGAAGGGCATCGGCGCGGGCGCGATCAAGTAAGCCGGACCGCCGGCACCGCCGATGCGGGCGACGACGCGGTGCTTCATGTGCTGCTCCTGTCGCGCCGATGAGTTTCGGTGGCGGGAGCGGTCTCACCCGTGAATCGACTGGAAGGAGTGGTTCGGGTGGACCTGTACAGCGTCGTGTGCGTGCGTGACCGGACGACCTCGCAGAAGTGGTTCGAGGTGTTCTTCGGGCGGCCTGCGGACGAGATCATCGGCGAGGAGTACCTGTGGCGGGTCGGTGAGAACGCGTGGATCGTCATCGACGACCGGCACATGCGGGCCGCACGGGTGGGCGGCACCATGATCACGCTCGGCGTGACCGGCCTCGACGACATCTTGGCCCGGTTGGCCGCGCACGGCATCGAGCACGAGCCCGTGGAAACCTACGGCAACGGCGTGCGCCACGTGGAAGTCCTCGACCCGGACGGCAACAGCCTGTCGCTCGCCGAGGCACCCTGACCCGGATGGGCGTCACCTACGACGCAGCCGGGGTCCGGACGGTGGCGGCCGAGGCGATCCGCAAGGCGGCGCAGGCGAAGGACAAGCCGGCTGACTTGATCGTCGATGCTGCGGCTCGGGCGGGGCCGGCCCGGTTGCTGGTAGTGGATCCGGTCACTCGGCGCAGCGAGTACGAGGGGTTGAAGGACGTGGCGCAGGCCGCGCTGGGTGACAACATGGGAGCCGACGTTTCCGGCGGCGCCGGTGACCAGAATCATGGGTTGGTTCTCCTCAGGGTTGGCTTGCAGGGATTCGTCCCTGCGCGGGGGATGTGGTGATCGTCTCGGCGTACCCGCCACTGGGCGAGCGGCGGATGATGCCGGTCTCGGTGCCGTGCGCGCGTTCTTCCCGCTCCTGTGCCTGCAGGGCCAGGCACAGGAGTCGGGTGACCTCGAAGGTCACGACGGGACCGGCGAGGACCGCGATGCGGAAGAACCAGGTCACCGCGAAGAGCGACACGTCGAACTGGTGGGCGATCTGGTCGTTGGCCGCCGCCGCCCACAGCAGGCCGAAGAGAGTCATGCCCGCCGCGCCGAGCCCGGTCCTGACCGCCGCCTCGCGGGGCCGGTCCAGGACGTGATGGAGCGTACGGTCACCGGTGAGTCTGCGTTCGATGAGCGGACAAGCCGCCAGGACGGTGAAGAAGGCTCCCGGCACGATGAGAGCGGGGATGAGGATCGAGAGGGAGAGCGGGTGGCCGAAGACGACGGGCTCCCAGGCGGGCATGATGCGCAGGGCGCCGTCCAGGAAGCCCATGTACCAGTCGGGTACGGCGCCCGCGCTGGTGATGCTCGGGTTGGCCGGGCCGTACAGCCAGATGGGGTTGATCTGCCCGACGGTGCCCAGCAGTGTGAGCACGGCGCAGGTGGCGAAGAACAACGCCGGCGAGCTGAGCGGCGGCACCGCGGTGGCGGCCGGATAGTGGGTACGACCGTGCCTCTGCAGCAGCCGGCGTCTGACCAGCAACAGCTCGTACATGAGCACCGGGATGATTAGCACGTGCAGCCAGTAGAACAGTTCGATGACCTGATCACCGGGGACGGCGCCGCCGAACAGCAGACCGGTCAGGTAGGTACCGATGAGCGGGATGGACTGGGTGACGCCCTGGATCAGCGCGAGGCTGCCGCCGGAGAGCATGTCGTCGGGCAGGATGCCACCGGTCACGCCCCCGGCGATCGCCAGGAGGAACAGGCCGACCCAGATCAGCCAGTTCAGGCCGCGGGGGCGGCGGAAGGCTCCGGTGAAGAACAGCCGCAGCAGGTGCAGGCAGATGGCGCCGATGAGGATCAGCGTGGCCCAGTGGTGGATCTGCCGCATCAGCAGACCTCCGCGTACCTCCAGGCTGATCTCCATCGTGGAGTCGAAGGCGCGGCTGACGGGTACGCCGCGCAGCGGAACGTAGGCGCCCTGGTAGATCACCTGGGTCGTATCGGGGTCGTACAGGAAGGCCAGGAAGACCCCGGTGATGATGAGCACGATCAGGCTGTGGATCGCGATCTGGCCGAACAGGAACGACCAGTGGTCCGTCCGGCCGCCCGGCCGCGCCGGCCGTACCCGCAGGCCCTTCATGCGTGGACCAGCGGCTGCGGCCGGGCGTTGTGGTTGCAGGCGAACAGGTTGGCGGGGTCGTAGCGGTGTTCGACCGCGGCCAGGCGCTCGTAGGCCTGCGCGGGATAGATCGCGGCGACATCGATCATCGTGCCGGCGGCGAATCTGACGCCTGCTTGCATGTCGGCGACGTTCTTGGGTCTCAGCACGCAAGCCGGGTCTCCCAAGGCCAGGAGCGAGCGGCTGACCGACGCGTAATGCTCTGCGCCCGGTTCGATGATGTCGACGCCGAAGTCACGGCGAAGGGTCTCAATCGTCGATCTCATGCCGCAAATCGTGGGTTTTGGCGGCCATGAGGATCAACAACGGATCCCGTCATACTGCGGTAAGTCTGCCTTACTGCCGGAAACAGGATCCTGCTCCGTGAAGGTGTGCATGCCGAGGTCTCGCACAACGTCGGCCAGCACATCGAGGGAGACGGCCGGGCACAACCCTAGTCAAAAGTGAGCGTTCCCAGGTCTGTGAAAACCTGGGCGAGACCGCGGATGGCGGGGGTCTCCGCATCCGCCCGCCAGACCAGGCCCCAGCTGATGGGGCGGGCGTCCCGGAGGGGCAGGTAGGCGATGTCGGGACGGGCGTTGTATCGGATGGCGTGCCAGTGAACGGGCTGGACGACCTGGCCGTCGGCGATCAGCGTGGCCATTTCGTCCCAGGTCGTGATCGGCATGGTGCGTGTGACCGGGCGGCCCTTGGGGGTGTTGAAGGGCACCGCGGTGTCTTCCCAGTAGTCGGGCAGGGTGATCGAGGGCCCGCAGACGCCGTAGTGGGCAAGCGCTTCGAGGCTCGCAGAGCCACGCTCGACCAGGTCGTGGTCGGCGGCCACCATCAGGGCCCGGGGTTCGGTCCAGACGACGGGGCCGGCGGTGAGGTCCGGTTCCTCGACGGGAAACCAGCTGATCAGGACGTCGATCGAGCCGTTGCGGAGTGGTTTGAACGGCTCGATGAAGAGGTTGTGCCGGATCTGCAGGCCCCACTGGGGGTGCCGGGCGCGGAAGGCGTCCCAGAACGGGCGCAGGTCGTGGGCGAAGCTGGGGATCATGCCGATGCGGAGCACACCGGTTTTGCCCTGGGCGGCCAGGCTGGCCCGCCGCATGCTCTCGTGCAGTTCCCGGTAGACCGGCCGGAGGTCGTCTCTCAGCTGCTCGCCGATCGGCGTCAGCCGTACGGTCCGGCTGGTCCGGTAGAACAGGTCGGCGCCGATCTTCCGCTCCTGCTGCTTGATCACCTGACTGACCCGCGCGTGGGTGATGCGTAAGCGCTCGGCGGTTCGCCCGAAGTGCAGCTCTTCGGCGAGCGTCAGGAAGATCTCGATGTCACGAAGTTCCACGTTCGCCTTCCATCGGTAAGCCGCGCTTACCGGAGCATAGCGAACTGCGTCGTTGATCCGGATCACCTGAAAAACCACCATTTGGAGAGCCGGCATCAAGCGGACTGAGGAGAGACCATGACGCATCGACCGCGAGTCGTGATCATCGGCGGTGGGTTCGCCGGTTACAACGCCGCGCGGGTTCTGAACCGCAAGCACCGGCGGGAGATCGATGTCACCCTGCTGAATCCGACCGATTTCATGCTCTACCAGCCCTTGCTGCCGGACGTGGTGGCCGGGATCGTGCATCCGCGCCATGTCGCGGTGTCCCTGGCCGCCGCGCTGCCGTACACGCGGTTGCTGCCCGGCACCGTCACCGGGCTGGACGCCGATCAGCGAGAGGTCCGCTACGTCGACTCCGAGGGCCGATCGCGGCAGGTCGGCTACGACCGGCTGATCGTCAGCGTGGGTGCAGTGAGCAAGGTTCTGCCGATCGAGGGCAGCCAGACCTACAGCCACGGACTGAAGGGTCTGCCCGAAGCCCTCTACCTGCGCGACCACATCATCCGGCAGGTCGAGCTGGCCGCCGTCGCCGAGGACCCGGAGGAGCGGCGGGCCCGGCTGACCTTCGTCGTGGTCGGAGCGGGCTATACGGGCACCGAGACGGCCGCTGTCGGGCAGTTGTTCACCCGGTCTCTGCAGCGCAGGTACCGGAGCTTGGCCGGGGTGCCGGTGCGCTGGATCGTCGTGCAGTACGACGAGCGCGTCCTGCCCGAACTGCGCCCTTCCCTGGGCAGAACCGCCGAGCGGGTCCTGCGCAAGCGCGGAGCCGAGCTGTGGCTGGGCACCACCGTGCGCAAGGCCGCGCCGGACGGAGTGCTGCTCAGCGATGGCGAGTTCGTCCCGGCCAGGACCGTCGTCTGGACGACGGGCGTCCGTCCCGATCCGGTCATCGATGCGTTCGGCCTGCCCACGGTGGGCGGCAGGATCCAGACCGACGAGTTCATGGCGGTGAGCGGCCACCCGGAGATCTACGCAGCCGGCGACGCGGCCGCAGTGCCCGACCTGGCCGGTCCGGGCGAGATCACCCCGATGACGGGGCAGCACGCCGAACGCCACGGCGCGGCCGTGGCCCGCAACGTCGCCGCCTCGCTCGGACTGGGTCGGGGCGCCAAGCCATACCGGCATCGGCTACTCGGCTTCCTCGTCGACCTCGGCGGCTGGCAAGCCGCGGCGGACCCGCTGGGCGTGCCGCTGTCCGGAGTGGCCGCGAAGCTGGTCACCCGGGGCTACCACCTGTACGTCATGCCGGGCAACCGGATCAGGGTCGCCGCCGACTGGCTGCTGGACGCGGTGCTGCCGCGCCAGGTCGTGCAACTCGGCCTGGTCAGAGGCGACGCCGTACCGCTGGACAGCCCCGACCCTGAGCTCCCCCGGCGGGTGTACCCGACCCGCTCCCCACAGGGTGAGCACACCGAAACGGTCACCCCCCTTTCCAGCGCTGGATACCTCTATGCCCATCACCACTGACATCCAGATTCACGCCGTGAACGTCCTGGTCATCGGCTCCGGCGCGGCCGGACTACGGGCGGCGATCGCCGCCTCCGACGCCGGTTGCGAGGTGCTCGTCGTGGCCAAGGCGACCGCTCTGGGGGCGATCGCTCGCAGGGAGACGAGGGGCTGCCACAACCGCAGCGACTACCCCCAACTGGACGAAACGCTGACCAAGACCCTCGAAGTCTCGATGGACGAGCGCGAACTCCTGGTCGGCAGCCGCGCCCTGCTCGAACCCGCCCCCGAGCTCGCCCGCCTGGCCGCGCTCACCCCCGACCTCGACCCAACGGGTCGACTCACCGAATAAGGAGATCGCAACCATGATCCTGGTAACCGGTGCCACCGGAAACGTCGGATCCCACGTCGTCGACCAGCTGCTCGACGCCGGCGAGAAAGTACGCGTCATCACCCGCAACCCCGGCGGCCATTCCTTCCCCGAACAGGTCGAGGTCGTGCCCGGCGACCTCACCCAGCCGGACACCCTGTCGGAGGCGCTGGACAGCGTGGAGCGGGCATTCCTGTTCCCCGTCTTCACCGGGCTCGACGCCTTCCTCGACGCGGCCCGGCTGTCCGACCTGCAGCACGTCGTCCTGCTGTCCTCTGCGGCGGTCACGTACACCACGCCTTCGTGGATCGGCGAACAGCACCTGAGCCTGGAGCAGGCCGTCGCCGCATCCGGGCTGGCGTGGACGTTCGTCCGCCCCGGCTTCTTCACGACCAATGACCTGGCCTGGGCGCCGCAGATCAAGGCAGGCGACGTCGTCCGCGGCATTTACGGCAACGCCGCCGTGGCCCCGGTCGACCCGCGCGACATCGCCGCCGTGTCCGTCCGGGCACTCCTCGACGAGCGCGTGGGCGAGTCCTTCCTGCTCACCGGGCCGCAGTCGCTGACCGGAGTCGACCGGGTGCGGATCATCGCCGAGACGATCGGGCGACCGCTGCGTTTCGAGGAGCTGCCTCACGAGCTGTTCCGGGAGCAGATGCTCCACCACGGCATGCCCGCCCCCGCGATCGACGACATGATCAACGGGTTCGCCGAATGGGACGGCAAGACCGCACCGGTCCTGCCGACGATCGAGGAAATCACTGGACGGGCGGCCTTCACCTACGACCAGTGGGTCGCCTCCCGCGCGCAGGACTTCGGCCCGACGCCCGCCTGACGCTGTGCCATCTATCGACTGAAAGAGACAACCGCCATGATTCTGATCACCGGGGCCAACGGCGTCGTGGGACGCCAGGTGATGAACCAGCTGCTCCACGACGGCACCCCAGTCACCGCGGTCACCCGCAGTCCCGCCGAGGCCATGCTCCCCGATGGCGTGCGATCCGTCAGCGGAGACCTGTTCCACCCCCAGTGGCTCGAGCCGGCGCTGGAAGGAGTGGAAGCCATCCAGATCAGCCCGCGCGCCACCGGCCCGGGCCTTGGCGACCTGCTGAAGCTGGCCGTCAAGCAAGGCGTACGGCGTGCGGTGCTGCTGTCGGCCACCACCGTGGAGTATCCAGCGGGGGAAGCCCGCTTCGCCGCCCAGTTCAAGGACGCCGAGGACCTCGTCACCAGTTCCGGCCTGGACTGGACGATCCTGCGCCTGGCCGACTTCGCCGCCAACGCCCTGGCCTGGGCGCCCCAGATAAAGGCCGGTGACGTGGTGCGCGGCGCATACGGCCAGGCCGCCACCAGCCCGATCCACGAAACCGACATCGCGGCGGTCACCGTACAAGCCCTCCGCACCAGCGCCCACGCGGGAAAGGTCTACACGCTGACCGGGCCGCAGTCACTGGACCAGTTCGAGAAGGTGCGCCTCATCGGCGCCGCCATCGGCCGGGAGCTGTCGTTCCAGGAGCTCCCGCCCGAGCAGGTACGGCAGGGCCTGCTCGCGCAAGGGCTGCCCGAGGAGGTCCCGGCCCGCCTGCTCGGCTCCCTGGCCGACTACGCCGGCCGGCCGGGCCCCACCACCGCCACCGTGGAAGAGCTGCTGGGCCGGCCCGCACTCACCTTCGCCGACTGGGCACACGACAACGCACGCACGTTCGGCGGCTGATCACCACCCGGTGAGCGGCCCCGTACCGAGGAAGCTCACTCGCGCTGCCATCGAACACGGGACAGAGCCCTCACTCGTAGAGAAGATGTGGCCCGACCTCATGCGGGTGGCGATCTCCATCCGCGAGGGCAGGCTCAACTCCGTCACCCTGCTACGCCGGCTCGGCTCCCACTCGCGCAAGAACGAGATCTACAAGGCCTTCCGGGAGGTCGGCCGCAGCGTGCGCACCGTCGCGCTGCTGCGCTTCCTGGCCGACCCCGCGCTGCGCAGGCGCATCACCGACGTGGCAGCCGCATCGTGGAGGCAAGCGGTTCAACGAACGTCGGGGATGCGTTCGCCATCCTTCGCCGGGCGCTGGGTCGGCGAAGAAGCCGGCCACGCAACGTCGTCGACCGCGAGCCACGGCGCGACGGCCAGGGCCGTGGGCGTGAGCCCGGCAAACGTCGTGACCTCGCGGTGGAGGTGGGACTGGTCGACGTAGCCGCTCTCGGCGGCAACGCGGGCGGCGGCGTGACCCGCCGCGAGTAGGTGGGCGGCGTGGTCGAAGCGCACCAGCCGGGCGGCGCGTTTGGGTGTGATGCCGAGCTGGGACCGGAAGCGGGACCACAGGCGCTTGCGGCTCCAGCCGACCTCGTCCGCCAGGCCGTCGACCCGCACCCGCCCCCGGCTGGTGAGCGTCCGCCGCCAGGCGTAGGCGACCTGCGGATCGACCGGTGGGTGGGCGCCCAGCCGTCGGCCGAGGATGTCCACCGCGATCGTGAACCGTTCGTCCCACGACGCGGCGGCGCGCAGCCTGTCCTCGGCTCGCTCGGCGTCGCGGCCCCAGACCTCCCTAAGGGCTACCACCGTCCCGCTGAGCTCGGTCGATGCGCCGAACAACGCAGCCGCCGCGACCGGCTCCAGCCGGATCTGGAGGCACTGGCCGGCTCCCCAGCCAGCCGCCCGGAGATCGCCGGGGAGGAGCCCGACGACAACACTGCCGCGCTCGTGCCGGCCATGGGTTTCGTAGACGACGCCTTCTCCCTCGCTGAGATCGACGAGCAGGGTGACGGACGGATACGCGACCATGGCGATGTCCACCAAGGCCGGGGCACGATGGCGGAACCCGGCCATGCTGACCCCCGGCAGCCGAACCGACGGGCGTGGGACTGCGACGTCCACCCACGCCCGGTCAGGTGGCGTCCCGGCCGGCAACACATGGCCAGTCTAGGCATCAGGGGTCACGGGTTGTCGGCGGCCGTTGCCGTGAAGCGCAGCAGCAGTTTGCTGATCGTCTCGGGCGCTTCCACCATGGGGAGGTGCCCGACGCCGGGCAGCAGCTCGACCCGTGCGTTCGGCACCGCGTCGTACTGGTGCGCCGACGACGGCTCCCAGCGGGGGTCGGCAGAGCCGAAGATCACCTGAACGGGGACCTGGAGGGCGGCCAGACGCTCGGGTACGCTCCGTTCGGCGATGTAGGCGGTGTTCCGGCGCAGCACCGTTCTCATCACGCGGTAGGTGATGCTCCGTACGTCGGCGAC